>CANFWT010000028.1 GCA_947450895.1 Comamonadaceae bacterium
ATGGTGATCAAGTTTGACGAAGAGACCAAAAACTACAAGCTCGAATTCGACTTTGGCGACGACAAGGCCGGCGAAGAGTCGGGCGAGTTGATCGACTTTGCGCAGCAAGAAAGCCTGGGCGCCTGCCCCAAATGCGGCGGCGCGGTGTACGAGCATGGCAAAAACTACGTCTGCGCCCGCTCGGTGCCCACGCTGGCGCAGGCCACGCCCAGCTGCGACTTCAAGAGCGGGCAGATCATCCTGCAGCAACCCATCGCCCGCGAGCAAATGCACAAGCTGCTGGCCACCGGCAAAACCGACCTGCTGGACAAGTTCGTGAGCATGCGCACCCGGCGCGCCTTCAAGGCCATGCTGACCTGGGACGCCGAGGCTGACAAGGTGAACTTCGAGTTCGCACCCAGCAAGTTCCCGCCGCGCAAAACGGCAGCGGGCAAACCGGTGGTCGCCAAAGCGGCGCCAGTAGCCAAGACCGCCGCCGTGAAAACGGCGGCAAAGAAAGTGGCGACGAAAAAGGTAGCCGCAAAGAAAACCCCGGCGAAGAAAGTGGCCGCTAAGACCACCGTCAAAGCCCCGCGCAAAGCCAGCACCGCCACCGGCCTGCAGCCCAGCGCCGCACTGGCCGCCGTCATCGGCGAGGTGGCGGTGGCGCGCACCGAGGTGATTCGCCTGCTGTGGGACTACATCAAGGCCCAGGGCCTGCAAGACCCGGCCAACAAGCGCGCCATCAACGCCGACGCCAAGTTGCTGCCGGTGTTTGGCAAGGCGCAGGTCAATATGTTTGAGTTGGCGGGGATTGTTGGGAAGCATTTGAGCTGACCCCCCCTATCCCCCCAGCCCCCTATCCCCCAGCCCCCTTTCCACCCCCGCCGGGGCGGCGCTTGCCCCGCCACACCCCCCAACCCCCTCTCCTCCCCGGCGGGGAGGAGAGGGGGAGCCAACAGCCACATTTGATTTCGTCGCCCCGGCTAGGGCACCACTGACCACTTCTGTGGATCGCTGGCCGGCAGCCGTTTGTCACGCGTAAGGGCAGGCGCTGCGCCAGTAGAAGCCTAGCCCAGAATCTTCGCAAAGACGGCAGCGCCCAAACCCCGAAAGCCGTCGCGGCGACGGCGCCGTTCCTAGACGTCGCAGGCATACCCACAGGTACTACGCCAGTAGAAGCCTGGCCGTTGCGCAGAAACCAAATTCGGACTTTGGCCCCCCTCTCTCGCCCGCTGGGCGAGAGAGGGGTTGGGGGAGAGAGTGGGGAAAAAAGTCACGCCATGCGGATGCAACTCCGCCAACCCGTACTTGCTGGCGCAGGCTGCACAGCGTAAGAGCCGACTGGTAAGCTCAAGCTGGCGCATCCAATGGAGCGCCGTTGTGGGCGCAAGCCCCGAACACCTGGTTTTGTTATAGGCCCCCCATGAACTTCACCGAAATCGACGACGACTCCGAGCACAGCAGCCACACCCCAGCCGAGCGGGCCAAAGCTGCCGCACGCACCACCTGGGTGAGCGTGGTGGTCAACGTCGTCTTGTCGGCCACGCAAATCGTGGTGGGTATTTTTGCCAAGTCGCAGGGCCTGGTGGCCGACGGCATCCATTCGCTGTCCGACCTGGTGGCCGACTTTGTGGTGCTGCTGGCGGGCCACCACAGCCAAAAAGACGCAGACCTGGACCACCCCTACGGCCACCAGCGTTTTGAGAACGCCGCCTCGCTGGTGCTGGGCCTGCTGCTGCTGGGTGTGGGCGTGGGCATGGTCTGGGCGGCCGTGGGCAAGCTGGAGTCGCCCGGCACCATTGCTACCGCGCACCCGGTGGCACTGTGGGTGGCACTGGCGGCGCTGGTGGCCAAGGAGCTGCTGTTTCGCTACATGCTGCAGGTGGCCAAGCTGGTCAAGTCCAGCATGCTGGTGGCCAATGCCTGGCATGCACGCTCGGACGCGGCGTCCAGCCTGGTGGTGGGCCTGGGCCTGATCGGCAACCTGATGGGTTACCCGCTGCTCGACCCGATTGCCGCGCTGATTGTGGGCCTGATGGTGGGCAAGATGGGCTGGGGCTTTGGCTGGGATGCGCTGCACGACCTGATGGACCGTGCCGTCAATGAAGAAGAGGTGGACGCCATCCGCACCACCCTGCGCGAGACGCCCGGCGTGGCCGGCGTGCACGACGTACGCACCCGCAAGATGGGCGATATGGTGGTAGTGGATGCGCACATTGAAGTGGATGCCAACCTCACCGTCGAGCAAGGCCACAATATCGCGGTAGCCGCGCGTGCGGCGGTGATGCGTCGCCACCGCGTGCTCAACCTCATGACGCACGTCGACCCGGCGCACCGCCATGACGCGGACCACGACGCCGTACTTCACTGAACCTCACTTTTTAGATCGGCGCCTATGCACCGGACGATTTTTGATACGCCGGTGGTCAACACCGTGCTGCGCGGCCTGTCCATCGGGTTTCTGAAACTCAGGGGCTGGAAAATCAACGGTGAATTGCCCGCCAACGGCCGCACCTGCGTGCTGATCGCCGCGCCCCACACCAGCAACTGGGACCTGCCCTACACGCTGATGGTGGCCTTCGCCCTGCGCCTGAACATCTACTGGATGGGCAAGGAGCAAATTTTCAAGCCCCCATTTCGCGGCCTGATGATGTGGCTGGGCGGTCTGCCGGTGCGCCGAGAAAGCGCCAACAACCTGGTCGCCGCGTCCATCGAGGCGCTGCAAAACGCCCAGGGGCCTGTGCAACTGGTGGTGCCGCCCGAGGGCACGCGCAGCAAGGTGCGTTACTGGAAGACGGGCTTTTACTACATCGCCCTGGGCGCCAAGGTGCCGATCGTGATGGCGTACATGGACTACGCGCGCAAGCAAAGCGGCCTGGGCCCGGTGTTTGAACCGACCGGGGATATTGAGGTCGACATGGCCGCTATCCAGGCCTTTTACGCACCCTTCAAGGGTAAGAATCCCGACCAGTTTTAGGCAGGAGCGCCAACGCGTCACTCAGTGCTTGAGCGCCTGCGTCGAGGTCAGGATGCGATCGGTATACGCAATCGCCAGGGCGCTGAGCAAAAAGGTGAGGTGGATCAGTGTTTGCCACATCAGCACTTTGACGTCGTAGTTGGCGGCGTTGATAAAGGTTTTGAGCAGGTGGATGGAACTGATGCCAATGATGGCAGTGCCAAGTTTGACCTTGAGCACCGAGGCGTTTACATGGTCCAACCACTCAGGCTGGTCGCGGTGGCCTTCCAGGTCCATGCGGCTGACAAAAGTTTCGTAGCCGCCCACGATCACCATGATCAGCAGGTTGGAGATCATGACCACGTCAATCAGCGCCAGCACCACCAGCATGATCAAGGTCTCGTTGAGCGCGGTCAGCGGTGCGCCTGCTTGGTAGCCCATGCTGGTCACCAGCGCCTGCAGCGCGGTCTGGCTGCCAAAGGCGGCTTCGAGCAGGTGCACCAGCTCGACCCAGAAATGGAACACATACACACCTTGGGCGGCAATCAGACCCAGGTACAAGGGCAACTGCAACCAGCGGCTGGCAAAAATCAGGCGCGGCAGGGGGCGCAGGGGCAGGGGCGGCTTGGAGGCGGGCATGGAAGGCTCCGTACAGTGGCGGGCAGTTTTGGTCGGGGGCCGAGGCTTCAAGCGGTCTGCGCCGCACGGGCGGCAGCAAAAAAGTCGTCCCGCAAGGCGCTGTCATCCAGGGTGCCCAGGGCAGCGTGGTGAAACTCGGGGTGCCATTGCACCGCCGCCACGTAAGCGCTGCCGGTATGGCGAATGGCCTCGATCACGCCGTCCTCAGGGCAGCGTGCCTCCACGGCAAAGTCAGCGGCCAGGTCTTTGATGCCCTGGTGGTGGATGCTGTTGATTTTGGTGTCTGCCTGATCGCCCAGCAGTTTCTGCAGGCGGCTGCCGTCCACCACTTCGAGCGGGTGGAAATGCAGGTCGTAGACCTCGGCATCGCGGTGCGCCCGCGCGTCGGGGCGCTGGGTGGCGATATCTTGATAGAGGGTGCCGCCAAAGGCGACGTTGATGAGTTGCAGGCCCCGGCAAATGCCAAACACCGGTTTACCGGCGTCCACAAACGCGTGCACCAGCGCGATCTCGTAAGCGTCGCGGTTGCGGTCGCCGTGCCAGCGGGGGTCCAGCGGGGTTTCGCCGTAGCTGCCCGGCCACAAATCCGAGCCGCCGTGCAGCACCAGGCCATCAAGCCATGCCGCGTAGTCGCGCACATCCACTTCGGCTTCCGCCTGCGCCAGCGCGTCCAAGGGCGCGGGCACCATCACCGGCAGCGCGCCACCGGCCATGACCCAATGGGCGGTGGTTTGCTCGATGTACTGCAGGGTTTTGGGCGCGTAGGCCGCGCGCGCCGGGTCGGGATAGAAAAAGCAGGCGCTGATGCCTATCTTGAGCCGGCGCGTCATGGTGTGGGCTCCGTTCAGGCGCTGACCACGCGCACCATTTCCAGGCACTTGTTGGAGTAGCCCCACTCGTTGTCGTACCAGCTCACCACCTTGATGAAGGTACCGTCCAGCGCGATGCTGGCGTCGGCGTCAAAAATCGAGGTGCGGGCGTCGCCGCGGAAGTCGGTGGCCACCACCTTGTCTTCGGTGTATCCCAGCACGCCCTTGAGGGCACCTTCGCTTTGCGCCTTCATCTCGGCGCAGATCTCGGCCAGCGTGGCGGCGTTGTTCAGTTCGCAAGTCAGATCCACCACCGACACGTCGCTGGTGGGCACGCGGAAGGACATGCCGGTGAGCTTTTTGTTGAGTTCAGGAATCACCACACCCACGGCCTTGGCCGCGCCGGTGCTCGAAGGAATGATGTTTTCCAGAATGCCACGGCCGCCGCGCCAGTCTTTGTTGCTGGGGCCGTCCACGGTTTTTTGCGTGGCGGTGGCGGCGTGCACCGTGGTCATCAGGCCGCGCTTGATGCCCCATTTGTCGTGCAGCACCTTGGCAATCGGCGCCAGGCAGTTGGTGGTGCACGAGGCGTTGGACACAATCGCCTGGCCGGCGTAGGTGCCGTGGTTCACGCCATAAACAAACATCGGCGTGTCGTCCTTGCTCGGGGCCGACAGAATCACTTTTTTGGCGCCTGCGGCCAAGTGCTTTTCAGCGGTGACCTTGTCCAGGAACAAGCCGGTGGCCTCAATCACCACGTCAGCGCCCACGTCCGCCCATTTCAGGTTGGCTGGATCACGCTCTTGGGTGAGGCGAATCTTTTTGCCGTTGACGATCAGGGCGCCGTCCTGCACCGAAACCTCGCCTTTAAAGCGCCCGTGCACGCTGTCGTACTGCAGCATGTAGGCCAGGTAGTCGGGCTCCAGCAGGTCATTGATGCCGACGATTTCGATGTCGGCAAAGTTTTGCACCGCAGCGCGAAACACCATGCGGCCAATGCGGCCAAATCCGTTGATACCTACTTTGATTGCCATTTTGTTTCCTTGGTATGTGATTCAAAAACGTATTTACATTTTGCGCTGCAGCGCCGCTTGCACCGTGTCGGCCACGTTCTCGGGCGTGAAGCCAAAGTGCGCGAACAAGACGGGCGCCGGGGCAGACTCTCCATAAGTGTCAATGCCCACGACCGCTGCGCAGCCGTATTTCCACCAGCCGCCGGTAGAGCCCATCTCCACCGCAATGCGCGGCAAGCCGGTGGGCAGCACGGCGGTTTTGTAGTCCGCGCTTTGCAAGTCAAAGGTGGTGGTGCTGGGCATGGACACCACGCGCACCGCGATCTTGCGCGCAGCCAGTACGCCCTGGGCTTGCAAGGCGAGTTGCACTTCCGAGCCGGTGGCGATGATCACCGCTTGGGCTTTTTTCTTCAGACCCACTTCGCTGGGTTCGGCCAGCACGTAGGCGCCCTTGCTGATGGCGTCCAGGCCGCACGCGGTGGGCGCGAGCGCCGACTCGGCCTTGGGCGCGTAGCTGATGTTTTGGCGCGACAACAGCAAGGCCGTGGGTTTGTGCGCGTTTTGCAGTGCCACGGTCCAGGCCACGGCGGTCTCGGCGGTGTCGGCCGGACGCCACACGTCCAGGTTGGGAATCAGGCGCAAGGACGCGGCGTGCTCAATCGACTGGTGCGTGGGGCCGTCTTCGCCCAGGCCAATGCTGTCGTGGGTGAACACGTGGATCACACGCTGCTTCATGAGCGCGGCCATGCGGATGGCGTTGCGGCTGTAGTCGCTGAATGTGAGGAAGGTGCCGCCGTAGGGAATAAAGCCGCCGTGCAGCGCCACGCCGTTCATGATGGCGGCCATGCCGAACTCGCGCACGCCGTAGTTAATGTGGCGACCGCCTTGGCCGGCCTCGTTTTTCACCACCGCGCCGCTTGCGTCAAAGCGCAGATTGGGCGTGGACGGGGTGTTGGTCAGGTTGGAACCGGTAAGGTCGGCCGAACCGCCCAACAGTTCGGGCAGCGCGGCGGTGAAGGCTTCGAGCGCGAGCTGCGAGGCCTTGCGGCTGGCCACGGTTTGTGCCTTGGTGTGGGCAGCAACCACCGCGTCCACGGCAGTTTGCACAAAGTGCTTGGGCAGCTCGCCGCTCACGCGGCGCAGCAGCTCTTTGGCCAGCGCGGGGTGCGCTTTTTTGTAGGCGGCGAATTGCGCGTTCCAGGCTTTTTCGCGCGCTTTGCCGGCGGCCTTGGCGTCCCAGTCGGCGTAGACCGCCTTGGGGATGACGAAGGGCTCGGAAGTCCAGCCAATGGCTTCGCGGGTGAGTTTGATTTCTTCCGCACCCAGCGGTTCGCCGTGGGCCTTGGCGGTGTTGGCGCGGTTGGGGCTGCCTTTGCCAATCGATGTTTTGCACAAAATGAGCGTAGGTTTGTCGGCGCTGGCTTTGGCGCTGGCGATTGCCGCAGACACGGCTTGCGCATCATGGCCGTCCACGGCGTCAATCACGTTCCAGCCATAGGCGGCGAAGCGCTGCGCGGTGTTGTCGATGAACCAAGGCGCGACCTGGCCGTCGATGGAGATGCCGTTGTCGTCGTAAAAGGCGATGAGCTTATTGAGCTTCCAGGCGCCAGCCAGCGCGCAAGCTTCGTGGCTAATGCCTTCCATCATGCAACCGTCACCCAGAAACACATAGGTGTGGTGGTCCACCACGGCGTGGCCGTCGCGGTTGAACTCGCTGGCCAGCAGCTTCTCCGCCAGCGCCATACCCACCGCATTGCTAATGCCCTGGCCCAGCGGGCCGGTGGTGGTTTCCACGCCGGGCGTCACGCCCACCTCGGGGTGTCCGGCGGTCAAGCTGTGCAACTGGCGGAAGTTTTTCAGCTCTTGCATCGGCAGTGGGTAACCGGTGAGGTGCAACAAGGCGTAAATCAGCATGGAGCCGTGGCCGTTGGAGAGCACAAAGCGGTCGCGGTTAAGCCAATGCGGGTTGGTCGGGTTGTGCTGCAAGTGCTCGCCCCACAAGGCGACTGCCATGTCTGCCATGCCCATGGGCGCGCCGGGGTGACCGGAGTTGGCGTGTTGAACTGCGTCCATGGCAAGGGCGCGGATCGCGCTCGCCATTTGCTGGGAATGGGCCATTGAATCGTCTCCGGTTTTTTGTTGGGATAGAAAACACGCCAGCGCAGGCTGCATGGGCGCGTGGGACATTTTAGCGATGGGGCTTTGTGCGCCTGTCACATGCGCCGTAGGAAACACCACGGCCGCAGCGTTTGCCACCTATTTGTACCGCGGGGGCCAAGCCACGCGTCGGTGCGGCAGGGTCAGGCCACGGGTACCTGGCACAGCCTGCGCAGCACACGGGTGAGCTCGTCGGGCATGGCGGGTTTGCTGAGGTAAGCGTCGGCTACGTTGGCGAAGGCCTCGCCGCCGTCGTTACGCCGCACCCGGGCAGACAAAATGAGAATGGCAATGCCCGGAAAGTCTTTGCGCACCCGCTTGGCAATCGCACTGCCGTCTTCAAAGGGCAGATTCAGGTCCAGCACCAGAGCCTGCGTTGCGCGCTCGGCCAGCGCGGCATAGAGCGAAACACCGTCATCGACGCCTCGCACCACAAAGCCGTCGTCCTCCAGATGGTCGGCAAGCGCTTCACGCAGCGCAACGTTGTCTTCCACGATGATGATGTCAGGCGACGGATGCACGGCATGAACTCTTTAATGTGAATGGGTGCCATTAATGTAAGTATTAACGCCCCCATTTGTGCGCTCCAGCACGAAGCTAAATATTACGTTTTGTTCATCCACCTCCATGGCAATGCGGCTTTGCATTTGCCCGGCCAGGCTTTGGCACAGCCACAGGCCCAGCCCGGTGCCTGAGACGCTGGTGGCCGCCTGGGCGCGGTAGTAGCGGTCAAACACGCGCGCCGGGTCCGGCGCACCTGCGGGCCCCAGGGTGCTGCGCACGGAAAACTCCAGGCCGGGGGTTTGCGCCTGGTCCAGCGCCCGGACCCGCAAGTCCACCGCGCTGCCCGGGGGCGAATATTTCAGCGCATTGCCCAGCAGATTGGTCAATAGGGTGTCGACATAGCCCGGGTCGCCCAGGCAGTGCGCCTGGCCTACACCGTCCGGAGCGTAGACCACCTGCACGCGCGCATCGGCGCCAGTGTGCAGGCCTTGCACGGCCTGCACCGCGCGGTCCACCAGCGGCTTTACCGCCAAGGGGCCGATGGCGGCGCTCAGCGCGCCGGCTTCCACCCGGTCGGCCTGGTTGCAGTTGGCCAAAATCTGGCCAATATCGCTCACAGCATCGTTCATGCGATGCTCCCAGGCGTCCTTTTTTTCCTGCGTGAGCGCGCGCTGCGTCAATGCCCGGTTGCCCAGCTGGATGACCGACAAGGGGGTGCGTATTTCGTGCACCAGCATAGACATGAAGTGCTGCTGTACGGTGCGCCGCTGGGCTTCTTGCGCTAGGCGTTCCTTGCTGCGCGCCTGGTCCACCTGTACGGCAATTTGCGCCTGTTTGTTGCGTCGCGCCAAAATCACCAGCACGCCCAAAGCCACCACGGGCCATACCAAAACGTCTCCTTCTAAGCCATGCAGACTGGAAATGCGGGCCGGCACGATGCCAGCCGTAGCCAGTGCGAGGAAGGTAGACACACTGGCCATCAACATACCCATACTGCTCACAGGCACTGACCGCAAGGCAAGCAGGGCACGCTTCGTTCCGCCAAAGTGCAGCACGGTGCCATGCATGGCCAGCGCCATGCACGCGGCCATAAGCAGCGGCAAAAACCCGCGCTGGTGAAACACCGCTACGGCGATGAACGACACGATAGCCAGCAGGTACAGCAGCTTGCGCACCCATACGGCCCGCCCGAAGGCCTGGCGCACGGGAAACAGCAACGCAAAATAAGCGGGAAACGTCATGATTCCCACACACAAAAAAGCAGTTTGCAGGTCCGCCAGCCCCTGCGCACTGAGCCCCCAGCCCTCCACCACGCCACCGTGGTGCAGCGCTGCGCGAAGGACATAGAGGGCCAACAAGGGGACAAGGGCCAGGTAGGCGACGTCACCAGTCTGGCGCCAGGCCACTGGCAAGATGCACAGCAGCATGAGCGCAAACGTGGTTTGGGCGGCCAAGATCACATCGGCAAGGCGACGTACTGCGGCAAATTCGCGCTCGCTCAGCAGTTCGACAAACAGCGAATGGAAGCCCCGACTGGTGATTGCTACATACAGCGCGTGGGGACCGGGCGTGGACAGCGCGGGCAAGAGTTTGCCCACGGACAGTTCGTGGGCCGACAGCGCCTGACCCTCCCACCGCGACCCGGAGGTCTGTGCGCTGCCCTCAGGCAGATAAACGCGTACGTCGCCCAGGCTGAGGCTGGTGAGCTTCAGGTAGATCGGCCCCTGCGTCGGGCCGGTGACGGTGAACTTAAGCCACAGCGTGCCCGTCTGCTTGCGCACTGCGATTTGGTCGGACGCGGGCGCAAAGCGCTGCTGCGCCACCGCTTGCGCCGACAGGGACTGGTTGGCGTCAAAAAATTGTTCGCTCTGGTACTGCAGCGCGTCCTGGGCGCGCACTGGCAAGGCCCCCAAGCACAACAGGCAACAAAAAACAAAGATCGCGCGCATGCGGAAGCTTAGCATTCCACAGACAGTGAAATTAACAAATACCATTAAATCGCATTAATCAGCGATTTCACTGGCCAGACCCGGGCGGCAGAGGCGGCGCCGGCACGCAAGGCCTGTCAGGCCGGGTCAAACCACAGCGCGAAGCTGAAACAAACGCGGGGGCCGATCATGGCAAAGCGGATTTCGGTTTGCATGCGCCGCGCCAGTCGCTGGCACAGCCACAGGCCGAGCCCCGTGCCCGAGACGCGGGTAGCGGCTTCGGCACGGTAATAGCGCTCAAACAAGCGCGCCGGATCGGGTGCGCCTGCGGGCCCGATGTCGTTGAGCACCGCAATCTCCAGACCCGGGCGCGGCCCGCTGGGCAAAGCGCGCACGCGCAACAGCACCAGGCTCGCAGGGGCCGAGTACTTGAGCGCATTGGCCAGTAAATTGCCGACGATGGTGCCTACCCCTTCCGGGTCGGCCCAAACCTGCGCCTCCCGCAGGATGTCGGGCTCAAACACCAGCGCGATGCGGTCGCCACCCTGGGCATTGAGTGTGTGCAGCGGCTCTGCGATATCACGCAGCAGCGCTGCGATGGGAAAGTGGCAAGACGCTGCGCCTTGGTCGCTGTCCTCCAGGCGGTCGGCCTGGGTACAGTTGTCCAGGATCTGGCCAATGGTGCTGACGGCGCTGTCCATGCGCTGCTCCCAGACTGCTTTTTGCGCAGCGTCCATGGTGCGCCGCGCCAAGGCGCGGTTGCCCAGCTGGATTACCGCCAGCGGCGTGCGAATTTCATGCACCAGCATAGACAAAAAATGCTGCTGCACGCCGCGCCACTTTTGCTGCGCTTGCAGCCGCTCCTGGGCGCTTGAAAGTTCGACCTCCTGGTAGATGCGCTCACGTTGGTCTGCGCGCACCAGCACCGCATAAGTGAGCAGCGTGAGCAAGGGACCGTTGAACGACAAATTGTTCAAAAAATTGAAGCCAGCGATCACGCCGCTCACTGAACCGGCGATCAGCACCAGGTTCACCAACAGAACCACCAAGAACAAAACCGACATCTGCCGGTCAATGCGGATCACCCGCTTTGGCTGCGCGCGGCGCGCATCCCGCGCGCGGAAGTGGGAATAAACAAGCTCCGCAACCAGCCCATGGGCCAGCAACAAGGCGGTCAGAATCACCAGTCCGCGGAAGGAAAAATAAGCCAGCAAAGTGAGCAACACCGCCGCCCAGGCATAAACCCGCAGCCCCCGCGCAACGTGCTGCCCTGGTTCGGCCAGCCCTACCAGGGCCAAAACCGGCAGTACCAACACGATGACGACCGCGCCCATGGGGGTGACCGCCGCAAAATGGTAGGCGTTGAGCCCCAGCCAGTCGATCAAAAAACCGTCGAAATTCGCCCGCCAAACCAACAACACCAGGTTCATCACGGCCAGGGCGGGGTAAATCCCCCGGGGACGCTGCACAAATTGCACGCCCAGCGCCATCAGCACCATCAACGCGAGCCCGAGGTGCGCACTCAAGACCACCAGCGCGCCCTGGCGCTGGTCGGCGCGTTCCGCAACTGTCAGCAACTGGGGCTCTATCCAGTGCATGCCACGGGTTTGCAATCTGACAAAAAAGACCAGAGGGCGCGTGTCCACTGCGCCGCCAAAATACAGGCGCTTGCCCGCCTGCAGCTCTTTGGCCGACAGTGTTTCGCCACGCCAATGCAAGCCCGGCGGCACCGGTTGGGCACCGGGCAAGTAAACCGTCACGCGGTCGACGCTGGGGCGCACGAACTTTAAAAACAGGGGCTGGGATGCAGAGTCTGCGTCCCCCTCGCCATCGGACAAGGCAAACTTAATCCACAGCACGCCGGGCTGCACATCAAAGTGCATGAAGGAGTCGCCGGGCTCGAAGCGGGTCGTGCCCAAATCTTCCAGCTGCATCTGGCCGCTGGCGTCGAAATAGCTTTGCCAGCTGTATTGCGGACCGGCATACGCGTAGCCAGCCACCAGCCCAGACCAAATGAAAATACAAAATACTAAAATTTTTCGCATAACAAATGGTATATCCAAATCATTTATCAAAAGTCGCGCCAAGCAAAAAGCGGCAAAATCATTGCGTCCCCCCCTACCCGAGCACCCAAGACCATGAGCCTGCTGTTTTCCCCCCTGACCCTACCTTCCCCCCAAGGCGGCCTGACCCTGCCCAACCGCATCGTGGTCGCGCCCATGTGCCAGTACGCTGCCGTTGACGGCCAGGCCACCGACTGGCACCTGATGCACTGGGGCAATTTGCTCAACAGCGGCGCGGGCCTGTTCACCATCGAGGCCACCGCCGTGCTGCCCGAAGGCCGCATCACCCCGGCTTGCTTAGGGCTGTGGGACGACGCCACCGAAGCGGCGCTGACCGACCACCTGCACCGCGCACGCGCGCTGGCCCCGCACACGGCGGTGTGTATTCAGTTGGCGCACGCCGGGCGCAAGGCGTCTAGCGCGCTGCCCTGGCAGGGCGGGCAACTGCTGTCGCCCGAACAGGGTGGCTGGCAGACCGAGGGGCCATCCGCCCTGGCGCAGCTGCCCCACGAACCCGCACCCCACGCCATGACAGACGCCGACCTGGCGCGCGTGCGCGACGCCTTTGTGGCCGCCGCCCTGCGCTCGGTGCGCATGGGCGTGGACGCCATTGAGCTGCACGCCGCCCACGGCTATTTGCTGCACGAGTTTTTGTCGCCGCTGGCCAACCAGCGCAGCGACGCCTACGGCGGCAGCCTGGAAAACCGCATGCGCTTTCCGCTGGAGGTGTTTGCTGCGGTGCGCCAGGCCTACAGCGGTTGCCTGGGCCTGCGCCTGTCGGCAACCGACTGGGTCGAAGGTGGCTGGGATTTGACGCAAAGCACCGCGTTTTGCACCGCCCTTAAGGCGGCGGGCTGCGACTTTATCCACGTGTCCTCAGGCGGCGTGTCACCGCAGCAAAAGATTCCGCTGGCAACGGGCTACCAAGTGCCCTTTGCCCGCGCCATTCGCGCCGCCACCGGCATGGCGACCACCGCTGTGGGCCTGATCACCGAACCCGCAGAGGCCGAAGCGCTGCTGCAAGCCGGTGACGCCGATTTGGTGGCGCTGGCGCGCGCCTTTTTGTACCAGCCGCGTTGGGGTTGGCAGGCAGCCGTGGCCCTGGGCGGCCAAGTGCAGGCCAATCCCGCCTACTGGCGCTGCCTGCCGCGCGGCGCGCAGGCCGCTTTTGTGGGCGCCAGCGTGGGCACGCGCTAACTTTCATGGCGGTGCGCAGCACCCCCCATCAGGACAGTTCCTCCACATTAAGGCGGCCCATGGCGCAGCGCCCGGCCACCGCCTTGCTGCTGGCCGCCGGTCGCGGCGAGCGCATGCGCCCGCTGACCGACACCTGCCCCAAGCCGCTGCTGCAAGTGCGCGGCAAACCGCTGCTGCAGTGGCACCTGGAAGCGCTGGCGCGCGCAGGCTGCGAGGCGGCTGTCGTCAATACCGCTTGGCTGGGGGAGCAGATTGAGGCGCGCTTTGGCGGCCATTTCGACCCGGCGCCAGGTGTTGAAACCGTGGCTGCGACGGCACAGGGTGCCAGCACCAGCGTGGCGCTGCGCTATTCGCACGAGGGGCGCGACTTTGGCGGTGCGCTGGAGACGGCCGGCGGCATAGCCCGCGCCTTGCCGCACCTGGCCGATGTGTTTTGGGTGGCGGCGGGCGATGTGTTTGTGCCCGACTTTGTGTTTGAGCCCGCCGCCATGGCTGCCTTTGCCGCCAGCGGCTTGCTGGCCCACATTTGGCTGGTGCCCAACCCGGCGCACAACCCTGGCGGCGACTTTGGTTTGTCCGAGCAAGGACTTGCGCTCAACCTGCCCAAGGTCGCAACGCCCGACAGCACGGACGCGCCGCGGCGCTACACGTTTAGCACCATTGCGCTCTACCGGCGCGCATTCTTTGAGGCCGCTTGGTGCGGCATTCCAGCAGGAAACCCGGCGGGCTTGAAAGCGCCGCTTGCGCCGCTGCTGCGGGCCGCCATGGACGCGGGACAGGTGAGCGCGACCTTGTACGCCGGGCCGTGGACGGATGTGGGGACGCCGGAGCGTTTGGCGGAACTCAATAGTTGAGGAGGCGCGTGCAAGCGGGGGCGATGGCAAGCCCTTGGCGCAGAAAACTCGTTCCTTGTGCCGGGACGGATCGCCGATGCATCGGCGCCAAGTGCAGCACGGCTAGCACGACCAGATTCAAAAAGGCGCGGAGTGGGCGGCGACGAGCGGGTGGCGGTCGTTGCGGCCTTGCTGTCGCCATTCGTTTACGCAGCGGGCGCAACCGGGGCTCAAATCGGTTGAGCGCGTAAACATAGCCAAGAGATGGTCAATGCAGCTGCGCGGTTGCCAGGCTGCATTGACCCGGTCGACTGTTCAGTGAGGAAGGGGTGACCACTACTGAGCACCCGCTTCCTTCAACCAGGTTTCGGGAGACTCCTTAAAGCCCCACAAGGCCCTGCATGGAACTCGACGCCGTGCCGTTGGCCGGGGTGACTTGAACCTTGGTTCCGACTTTGGTCAAGGCTCCGGTCGCGTCATTGATGCTGTAGGACACCACGGACCCGTCTTTCAGGTAGGTGCTGTAGAGGTATTTACCATCGGCACTGATCCAGGAGTCACCCGCCACCGCGATACCTTCGTTTGCAGCCGTTGCGTTCACCAAGGCCAGGGCACCGGTTGCGCTCACGGAGTACAGAGAAATCGAACCGCTACCGTTGCCCACATACGCCCACTTACCGTTGGGCGTAATCGAGAGCCAGCAAGAGGCCGTTTGACCGTTCGTTAAAGCCGAGCTGATCGGTGTCAAGGTGCCGTCGGCGTTGAGTGTGTAGGAGGCCAGAGACGCAGTTGCTACATCGGCGGCTACGTAAATTCGATTGCCCACGAAGACACCGTCAAACGGGACTGCAATAGTGGTCGCATTGCGCACCGCTGCCCCCAAGGAACCATCCGCGCTGATCGGGTAGGAAATGATGGCCGACGATTTGCTGCCAACCAGCAAGAACGCACCATCCGGTGAAGCTTTGACTTGGGTAGGCACGAAAGCCCCGCCAGCCGCGAGTGGCTTTGTGTTGATGGCAGTCAGCGATCCGTCACTACCCACTTTGTAGGCGATGACTTGGCTAGTTCCCAAATACGCGGCATACAAATAGCCCTTGCTATATGCCAGGCTGTTCGGGAAGCTACCTATCGCGCTGCTGTTCTTTTTGAGCAAGGTCAATTTGCCCGTTGAATCAATTGAAAACGAGGAAATTGAATCATCGCCGGCATTCACAGCAAAAAGTGTTTTTCCGTCAGAAGAAGTGGTGACCGCGAATTGGCTCGCCAAGGAGTTGGCTGCGGCTGCGGTGCCTGTAACGGTAAGACCATTGGTGCCGACACCGCCAGTTGAGGTGCTATCGGTCACAGTCAGGGATCCATCCGCAGTGCTGCGCGCCATGCGAACAATCGTGTTACTGGTCGCATTGGTTTCGCTGTAAAGCTGATTGCTGGCAGCGGCCGTGGGAGCAACGGCGTCGCTACTGCCTCCTCCGCATCCAGCGAGCGCCGCTGCCGCGACCGCAGCGAGTACAAAGGTGGATAGTCTGGAATGTGGCGAATTTTTTTTCATGGGTAGTCCCTGGTGTTCATTTAGAGTGTTGAAGAAACGGCACGAATGCCGATGTTTGGGGCTTCCTAAGCGGGCTCAGCAAGCTCCGAACGGTTTGTTGCCATGGGCGTCCAAATACGCGTCAGGACAGGAGTCGATAAAAATTTGCCTGAATAGCTGTGGGCTATTGCGTTGCGGCTTATTTCTGATGGGCGGTCTCGTACGAAGTCTTCTGGTATGTCGCGCCAAAGGCACAAGAAGATGGACATCCATGGTTCTTCGAAAATCATCACGTTCCCACTGCAAGTCATACAAATGCAAAAACCTGGTTTAACGAAGCGCCATACGGGTCGCTCGTCAGAAAGCGCACTTGCCATTTGAAACACTGGTTGGGACGCTGGTTCTGGTGCTTAATTTTTTCTTAATATTTCATTAATTGATAACTAATCCTACATTGAAAAACGCCCGCGGACATACAACGTCGCAAAAAATTCAATTCACGGGCGCCTGCGGAGTCGGAGTCGGTGTCACGGTGGTTGTGCGGTTTCGCTCTTCCGCGCCAAGTGTTTCTAAAATGTTCTCATGACGCCCCAATCCCCCCCTTTTTCCGCCCGTCGCGCCCGCCTGGCCGCCCACATCGGCAGCCACGGCATCGCCCTCATCCCCACCGCGCCTGAGCAGCAGCGCAATCGGGACGCGGACTTTTTGTACCGCTTTGACAGCTACTTTCATTACCTGAGCGGCTTTACCGAGCCCCGTGCCTGGCTGGTGATCACCGGCAGCGGCAAGACGGTGCTGTTTTGCCTGCCCAAGGACCTGGAACGCGAGACCTGGGACGGCATTCGCCTGGGGCCGCAGGCCGCGCCCGCCGCGTTGGGGGTGGACGAGGCGTACTCCATTGATGAACTCGACACCCGCATGCCGCTCTTGATGGACGGCTGCGACACCGTGTGGTACCCGTTTGCCACCCACAAGGGGCTCGAAGCCCGGGTCAACGGCTGGCTGCAGCCGCTGCGCGACCGGGTGCGCTATGGCACGCTTTGCCCGTCCGCACAGCGCGATCTGTGCGAGCCGCTGGACGAGATGCGCCTGGTCAAAGACGCGTTTGAGCAAGCCACCATGCGCCGCGCCGCGCAAATCAGCGCCGGGGGCCACATCCGCGCCATGCAGCTCAGCGCGCGCATGCTGCGCGCGGGCCAAGAGGTGCGCGAATACCACCTGGACGCCGAGCTGCTGCACGAATTTCGCCGCCACGGCTCGCAGTGCCCGGCCTACGGCTCCATCGTCGCGGCCGGCGAAAACGCCTGCGTGCTGCACTACCGCGCCGACGCCGGGCTGGTGCGCGACGGCGAGCTGGTGCTGATTGACGCCGGTTGCGAGCTCGATGGCTACGCCTCGGACATCACCCGCACCTTTCCGGCCAACGGCAAATTCACCGGACCGCAGCGCGCGCTCTACGAGCTGGTGCTGGCATCCCAACAGGCGGCGGTGGACGCCACCCGCGCCGGTGCGCGCTTTACCGACCCCCACGAGGCCACCGTGAAGGTGCTGGCCCAAGGCATGCTGGACCTTGGGCTGCTAGACGCCAACAAGGTGGGCAGCCTGCAAGACGTGATTGAAAAGCGCGCCTACTTTCCGTTTTACATGCACCGCACCGGCCACTGGCTGGGCATGGACGTGCATGACTGCGGCGCCTACACCGAGCCTAGCGAGATCGGCCAGGCCACCACCCGGCGCGACGCGCTCACGGGTGAGTCCATCGTCAACCGCCCGGCGCGCGTGCTGCGTGCGGGCATGGTGCTGACCATCGAGCCCGGCATTTACGTGCGCCCCGCGCCCGGCGTGCCCGAGCAATTCCACGGCATTGGCATCCGCATTGAGGACGACGCCATCGTCACCGAGACGGGCTGCGAACTCATCAGTCGGGGCGTGCCGGTGGAGGTGGACGCGATTGAGGCGCTGATGCGCGGCTAACTGTGACAGGGGCGCGCGGCGCGCCCCGTCATGGAAGCACCAAGCACCCCGATGCAGCCAGGCGATAGTGCGCCGCCCATGCGCTTACGCACCCTGGCTGTCACCCGGGCTTTACAGGATGCGGTTACCGTCAGCGTATTTCTGCCTGAACCATGAACTTCATTTCCCACCCCCGGCGCTTTGGCGCAACCGTGTTGGCGCTGGGCCTGGCTGCTGGCGCCGGGCACGCGCAAGAGGCCAGCGCGCCAAGCGCACCCAGTGCGGCCACGGACAACGCAGCACCAGCACCAAGTCCGGCCTCCGCGCCGGTCCCCGCCCAGGCCCCGGCGCTCAAGCCGGTGGAAATACGCGCCAACCGTGAGGGCGAAGAGCGGCGCCAATCGACGGCGGCCAAGATCGTGGTCGGGCGCGAAGAGATTGAGCGCTATGGCGACTCCACCCTGGGCGAACTGTTCAAGCGCCTGCCCGGGGTGACGACCAGCGGACGCCCCGGCCAGGGCGGCGCGCCGCGCATGCGTGGCATGGGCAGCGGCTACACGCAAATCCTGATCGACGGCGAACCGGCGCCACGCGGCTTTTCCACCGACGACATTGCGCCCGAACAGGTGGAGCGCATCGAGATCTTTCGCGCGCCCACGGCAGAGACGGGCGCACGCGCGATTGCCGGCACCATCAACATCGTCACCCGGGGCGGCTACACCAAACGTCTGAACAACGCCACTGCGGGCGTGGGCGTGGAAAACGGCCGCGCCACGCCGGGCGCCTCGTGGTCGCGCAACGACACCGTGGACGGCGTGGCCTACAACGTGTCGGTGTCGGTGATGCACAACGAGCGCAACAACGACCAGCGCAAAACCACACAAACCGACAACTTGGACGCTGCCACCGCGCAAACCCAGCTCGAGGCCAGCAACAGCAGCAGCCAGCGCGACATGCTGCATTCCAATGCACGCGTGCAATGGAGCAGCGCAGGCGGTGACACCTTCACGCTCACACCCATGCTCATCATCTCCCAGGGCACCGGCCAGTCGAGCAGCCAGCTGACACAAAGCGGCGGCGACCTGCCCTACGCCAGCAGCATGGGCAACACCTCCAGCCATTTCCAGCTGCTGCGCACCGCCGGCAGCTGGGCGCACAAGTTGGACGATGGCGCCAAACTGCTGGTCAACGCCAGCCTGGGCCAGGGACAGTGGCGTTACGGGTCGCAAACCCTCAACAGCGGTGGCAGCACGGGCGGCGTAGCCAACGCGCCGACTCAGCTATCGCAAACGTCTGACCAGCAAGACACCACGGTTTCAGGCAGCGCCAAGCTGACCCAGTCGATTGCCGACAAGCACAACCTGGTCAGCGGCCTGGAGCTCGAATCCAACCAGCGCAACGAGACCGCCAGCACGCTGCAAAACGGCCAAAGCCCTTTGAGCGAGTTCGACGGCACCTTGCTCGCCAGCAACCAACGCCTGGCCTTGTACAGCCAGGATGAATGGGAAATCGATCCGCACTGGGCGGCCCATGTGGGTCTGCGCTGGGAAGGCATTCGCACCGTGGGCAGCCCCAGCGCGGATACCGCGCAAATTAGCAACCAAAGCGCGGTGCTTACGCCGCTGCTGCACGGCGTGTGGCGGCCCGACCTGGCGGTAAAAGACCAGTTTCGCCTGAGCCTGACACGCAGCTACCGCGCGCCCAGCCTGGGCAACCTGATCGCGCGGCCCACCCTCAACACCATGTACCCCAGCGGCAGCAATACCGAGCTGCAGCCGGACCGGGCGGGCAACCCCAATTTGCAGCCGGAATTAGCCACCGGCATCGACCTGGCCTTTGAGCACTACCTGCCCAGTGGCGGTTTGCTCAGCGCCAATGTGTTTAGCCGCCAGATCAGCAAGCTAATGCGCAGCCAGACTGCGTTGGAAACAGTGTCTTGGTCCGAGCTGCCTCGCTGGGTGACCCGCACCCAAAACGTGGGTAGCGCCACCACGCAAGGCATTGAGTTGGAGGCCAAACTGCGCCTGACCGAATGGCTGCCCCAGGCGCCGGCCGTAGACCTGCGCGCCAACCTCAGCCTGTTTCGTTCCAGCGTAGACGGCGTACCCGGCCCCAACAACCGCATCGACCAGCAGCCCGACGGCACCGCCAACCTGGGCGCCGACTACGCGGTGCGCGGCTGGCCGCTCAAACTCAGCGGCAACCTGAACTACACCCCGGGCTACACCACCCAACTCAGCGCCACGGAGCAGATGTTTCAAGGCGACAAGCTGGTGGCAGACGCCTCGCTGGTCTGGACTTTCAGCCCGAGCGCCCAGTTGCGCCTGAGTGCCAGCAACTTCACTGCCCGCGACTACCTGAGTGGCGGCACTGTGCTCAGCAGCAACAGCACAGGCCAGTCGCTGCGCGAGGCCACGCAAACCACGGCCCCCTCGTCGGTCAACATCGCAGCCAAACTCGAACTCAAACTTTGAACACCCGCGGTCTTGCGCGGGCGATCAGCGCACTGGTTTATGCGCTGCCGCACCGCGAAGTGACCTCCCGCTCACCATAATTTGCACAGCTGGCGGGCTGGCCAATCGGCAGTTGGACGGGGCAGGAGGCGCGAGCGTTGGGACCATGTTCTGGCGCACAGCAACCGACGAGCCCCAGCGCTTGCCGGCTCTGCCCTACCCAGCGCCGCAGGCGTCAACCGATAGAAGCTATCCATCCATTAGCGATTTGCAATTGGCCACATCAATAGTCAAGACCTATGATTCTCCCCATGCCGATTGAAATCCCTCACTTGGCAGTTTGTAACAATCCACTGGAGTCCGCACCATGAGCACACCAAGCCGCCCCGAGATCAAAACCATTGCCAACCTCGAATCCGCCTTTGCCGGCGAGTCGATGGCGCACATCAAATACCGCTACTTCGCCAAACTGGCGCGCGAAATGGGCGACGAAGTGACCGCGCGCGCCTTTGAGGAAACCGCCGCCCAGGAAGTCATGCACGCCTTTGGCCACCTCGGTTTGCTCTATCCCAAGGCCAGCATGACGCCCGCCCGGGCCCTGCAAATCGCCATCGACGGCGAAACCTACGAATACACCGAGATGTACCCTGGCTTTCGCAAAACCGCAGAGGCGGAAGGCAACGCTGCCGCCCTAGCGGAAATCGACGCACAAATTTCGGAGAGCAAAGAGCACGCCCAAGCCTTTCAGGCAGCGCTAGACAAAGCAGCCGCCCTCAAAGCCACGCTGGACAAAGCGCAAAAGCGCTTTGCTGCGCTGGCCAAGGTTGAAGAGCGCCACGCCAAGCATTACCAGGCGGTTCTCGCTACAGTCACAGCCAAGTAATTGCCTTGCTTTGGCATAAGCGGACCTGTATTTCCCCTATTTTTGAGAGAAAACCCATGAAAACCTATATCTGTATCGTGTGTGGCTTTGTGTACGATGAGGCCGCTGGCCGCCCCGAGGACGGCATCGCCCCCGGAACCCTGTGGGCCGATGTGCCAGACACCTGGGCCTGTCCGGACTGCGGCGTGGCCAAAGCCGACTTTGAAGTCGTAGCTCTCTGAATGAGCGCCGTCTCCACCCCCCAGGTAGCGCACGACGCAGCGCCTTTGGTGATCGTTGGCGCCGGCTTGGCGGGCTGGACCACGGCCCGCGAATTTCGCAAGCTCGACACCAACACGCCCATCGTGCTGGTGACCGCGGACAGTGGCGACTTTTACGCCAAACCCACGCTATCGAACGCCTGCGCGCAAAAGCGCAGCGCTGACCAGCTGGTCACCACGCCCGCGGCCAAGATGGCCGAAACCCTGAACGTGACACTGCGCACCCGTTGCGAAGTAAGCGCCATTGACACCTCGGCAAAAAACCTGACGATTAGCGCAGCTGACGGCTCCACCAACACGCAGGCTTACAGCCAACTGGTACTGGCCACAGGCGCGCACCCGATACGCCTGCCGCTGCAAGGCGACGCCAGCGCCGACGTGCAATCCATCAACCAGCTCACCGACCTGGCGCGCTTTCAGCACACCTTGGGCCCGGCGCCCAAAACGGTGCTGATCATGGGCGCGGGCCTGATCGGCTGCGAGTTTGCCAACGACTTGCTGCTGGGCGGCTACCACGTGCACGTGGTGGACCCGAGCGAGCGCCCCTTGTCCGCCCTGTTACCCGCAGACGCAAGCGAACAATTGCGCGAAGCGCTGCAAGGGCTGGGCGTGGTGTGGCACTTTGGCACCACCGTGCAAACGGTCAACCACCACACGGGTGCCACGCCGCTGGCAGTTACGCTGTCCGGCGGAGACGTTGTGGGCGCAGACTTGGTGCTCAGCGCCATTGGTCTGCGCGCCGACACGGCACTGGCCAGCACTGCGGGCATCGCTTGCGCGCGCGGCGTGGTGGTAGACGAACATTTACAAAGCAGCGCGCCCTGCGTGTTTGCACTGGGCGACTGCGCCCAGTACGCCAGCGCCGGTGCGCGCACCCTGCCCTACGTCATGCCCATCATGAACGCAGCCCGCGCACTGGCGGCCACGCTTACAGGCTCGCCGACGGCGCTGGTGTTTCCGCTGATGCCGGTGTCCATCAAGACCCCGGCGCTGCCCACCGTGGTGGCGGCGCCCCACCCTGCACAGGCCGGCAGCTGGGTAGCCGATGCGCTGGACAAAAGCTCTTTGGCAGCCGGTGGCGCTTGGCGCTTTATCGACCCCGCAGGGCAGCAACGCGGTTTTGTCCTCACTGGCGGGCAAACCTCGCGGCGCATGGAGCTGACCAAGGCCACCGTGCCCTAGCAGCGCGGGCGACAAGGGCCCGTGCCCGCGGGCGTTCACCGAGGCGCCAAAAGTCCCCAAGACTACAATCGGCGCCCTCAGCAGCACAGCGGGCACCGGCACTGGAGCCCAGCACCCAGCGCACAAGGACGCACCATGGCCCACGACTCCCTTCCCACCCCCAGCGCCGCCCACGAGGCGGCGGCGCTTGAACAGCGTGCCCAGTTGCGCCAGGCGGCGCTGGAATACCACCAGTTTCCCACCCCCGGGAAGGTCTCTATCGCGGCGACCAAGCAGCTGCTCAACCAGCACGACCTGGCCCTGGCCTATTCGCCCGGCGTTGCCGCGCCTTGCGAGGAAATCGTCAAAGACCCCAACAACGCCTTCAAGTACACCAGCCGGGGCAATCTGGTGGCAGTCATCACCAACGGCACGGCGGTGCTGGGCCTGGGAGACATCGGCCCGCTGGCGGCCAAACCGGTGATGGAGGGCAAAGGGGTTTTGTTTAAAAAGTTTGCCGGCATTGACGTGTTTGACATTGAAATCAACGAAAAACACGACCTGGACAAACTCGTCGACATCATTGCCTCGCTGGAGCCGACCTTTGGTGGCATCAACCTCGAAGACATCAAGGCGCCCGACTGTTTTTATGTGGAACGCAAGCTGCGCGAACGCATGAAAATTCCGGTCTTCCACGACGACCAGCACGGCACCGCCATCGTGGTGGGCGCGGCACTCTTGAATGGTCTCAAAGTGGTCGGCAAAGACCCAAAAAAGATCAAGCTGGTGACCTCGGGCGCTGGCGCGGCCGCACTGGCCTGCCTCGGTTTGCTGGTGAAACTGGGCATTCCGCGTGAAAACATCTTTGTCACCGACCTCGCCGGTGTGGTGTACGAGGGTCGCACCGAGCTGATGGATGCGGACAAGGAGTTTTTTGCCCAAAAGACCGACGCGCGCACGCTGCGCGAGATCATTGCCGGAGCGGACGTGTTTTTGGGCCTGTCGGCCGGCGGCGTGCTCAAACAAGACATGGTGAAAAGCATGGCGGCCCGGCCGCTCATTTTTGCGCTGGCCAACCCCACGCCGGAAATACTGCCCGACGAGGTAAAAGCGGTGCGCGACGACGCCATCATGGCCACCGGGCGCAGCGACTTTCACAACCAAGTCAACAACGTCTTGTGCTTCCCCTACATCTTCCGCGGAGCGCTGGACGCTGGCGCCTCGACCATCACGGTAGAGATGGAAATCGCCGCCGTGCACGCCATTGCCGAGTTGGCCCAGGCCGAGCAAAGCGACGTGGTGGCTGCGGCCTATGCCGGCGAGCAACTCGCTTTTGGCCCGGAATACCTGATTCCCAAGCCCTTCGATCCGCGCCTGATGATGAAAATCGCCCCGGCCGTGGCCCAGGCAGCGTTTGACAGCGGCGTGGCGCTGCGCCCGATTGTCGACATGGACGCTTACCGCGAGCGGCTTCAAAGCTTTGTCTACGCCTCGGGTACCACCATGCGGCCGATCTTTGCCATGGCCAAAAATGCGCTCAAAAAACGTGTGGCCTTCGCCGAGGGCGAAGACGAGCGTGTGCTGCGCGCCACCCAGATCGTGGTCGACGAAGGCCTGGCCATGCCCACGCTCATCGGGCGTCCCGCAGTCATTGCCGAACGCATCGCCAAATTCGGCCTGCGCCTGCGCGAGGGCCAGGACTACGCCGTGGTCAATGTCGAGCAAGACCACCGCTACCGCGACTTCTGGCAAACCTACCACCGCATGGCCGAGCGCAAAGGCGTCACCGTGCCGGTAGCCAAGATTGAAATGCGCCGGCGGCTGACGCTCATCGGTTCGATGCTGCTGCACAAGGGCGACGTGGACGGACTGATTTGCGGCACCTGGGGCACAACCGCCTTGCACCTGAACTACATCGACCAGGTGATTGGCAAACGCCACTCGGCACCCGTGGGCAGCAGCCAGGATGTGTCTATTTACGCCTGCATGAACGGGCTGATGCTGCCTGGTCGCCAGGTGTTTGTGGTCGACACCCACGTCAACTACGACCCCACGGCGCGTGAGCTGGCACGCATCACCGTCATGGCCGCCGAAGAGATGCTGCGCTTTGGCATTGCACCCAAAGCAGCACTTCTGAGCCACTCCAACTTTGGCAGCAGCAACGAGCCCAGCGCCGTGAAAATGCGTGAAACGCTGCGCATCCTGCAGCAGGACGCGCCCTGGCTCGAGGTGGATGGCGAAATGCATGGCGACCTGGCCCTCGACGGCCACGCCCGCGCCGCCATGATGCCCAATAGCCCGCTACAGGGCGATGCCAACTTGCTGGTCATGCCCAATATCGACGCCGCCAACATTGCCTACAACTTGCTCAAAACGGCCGCTGGCGGCAATATTGCGATTGGGCCAGTGCTCTTGGGCGCGGCCAAGCCGGTGCACGTGCTCACCGCCAGCACGACGGTGAGGCGTATTGTGAATATGACCGCGCTCACCGTGGCCGACGCCAATGCCGCCCGCTGAAAGTGCAAACGGCTCAATAATGGCTTCTTCTCATAGGACTGCGTGAAAAAACTATTCCAACTTACTGTCGAAGGCCGCCACCGTGACCGCCTGCTCGACGCCAGCAAACACGAAGTGCGCAAGTACGTGGCACGCCAGCGCCGCGCCGCCTTGCCCGAAGGTGTGGACTACTGGGACTTTGCCTGCCGCTTTGGCAGCACCGAAGCCGACGCCACCGAGGTGCATTTCGCCACGCTCATTGGCCTGATGGACGCCGCAGGCAAAGCGGGTGCCGACACCTTTTTTGTCAGCATCCTCGGCACGCACGGAGTGCGTGCGGTCAAGGCCAAGGACGAACTCAGCGGGGCCGACAGCCGCAGCGCGCAGCTCATGCGTCATCTGGACCACCCGACCTGAACTGGACCATCCGCGCGCGTGGATGGTTCAGTCAAAGCCATCCCGGGTAAACCCTTGGAATTTTGGGATATCTTGGTGCCTGGCTATTGCGCTACAGCCTCGGATCAACGACAATCGCCATTTGGTTTTGGGCAGTTTTTTTGATCGTTGACAAGGTTTTGACGTGGTTTGCGGTGAGAACGTAGCAGCGCGGCGCATGAACAGCGCACCCTTTGGGTCGCTACGGAGCGCGGTAACGGTGTTGCTTGTGACCCTGGCCTTGGGTATGCCGACGGCGCAAGCGTTCGGAGGGCAGGCTCCAGCGATTTCGCAGCAGGCATTGCCCGCATCGGGCGTCGAAACCTACCGCAACATTCAACGTGGCGGCCCTTTTCCCTTTGAAAAAGATGGTGTGATTTTCGGCAACCGCGAGCGCATTTTGCCTCTGCAAAAGCGCGGCTATTACCGCGAATACACCGTCAAAACACCAGGCTCGCGGGACCGTGGAGCCCAAAGAATCGTGTGCGGTGGCCCTTCCACTGCACCTGAGGTTTGTTACTACACGGCAGATCACTATGCGAGTTTTCGCTTGATCGTGCCTTGAATTGAATTTTTATTGATGAAAGTGAATCGGGGATGGATACACCACTTCGAACCGTAAGAACGAATATCGTTCAATCGATACGCGCATTTCGCGTATCAGACTTGCAAGAAGCTGCCCAAGGTTTGGGGCACCACTTCTTGTACGCTAATTTGGGCAGTGCCCAGACCAAGCAAGACGTGCTCGATCTGATCGGCGCGCAGTTCACGCTCGCTACCAATTCGGGCAAGAACTTTGATGCGCTGTACGACAGCATGACGGACCCGGTCCACAAGTCGGGCCCACAGCCGGGCTTCGTGGCGGTGTTGGAACATATTCCAGCCAACGCCAAGTTTGACAAAGAGGCGCGCGAGCAGTTGCTCGATATTTTCCGCGATACGGCAGATTACTGGGGGGAGCGGAAAATTCCGTTCCGATGCTTCTATTCTTTTCTGTAGCCCGTTCTGCACACACCAGCCAAGCAGAACGGGCGAATCAGGCAAACACTGAAGCAGTGGCGGCGCCGGAACCCGGCAACGGGGGCGACAAGCTGCCCAGCGACTTTCTCATCGACGTTTCGCCATTGGCGCTACGTATGAGTAGCCCGTTCAACGCGGGTTACTGGCTCGCTGCCGCTTAATTAAAGCCTCAGCGCGTGCCGGCCAAGCGTCGGCGACCAAAAAAAGCCCGCTCTAGAGCGGGCTTTTTTTATCACGCAGGCCCATCAGCCTTCAGTCCTCTTGCATGTGCGCCGAGCGCACGATGGGTTCTAGGCGCGCTTTTTCACTGGCCAGGAATTTGATGAATTCGGTGCGGGTACCACCCACCGGGTCAATGCCCTGGGGCGTCAGGCGGGCACGGAGCTCGGGCGATTTCAGCGCCTGGTCCACCGCGCGGTTCATCTTTTCCAGAACCTCGTCGGGCGTTCCCTTGGGGGCAAACATGCCGGACCAGTGGCCAATGAATACATCGGTAAAGCCCAATTCCTGCGCCGTAGGGATGTCAGGCATGGCGGCAATACGGCGGTTCCAGGTGGACGCGAGCGCGCGCAGCTTGCCGCCTTTGATTTGGGGCAGTACCACCACACTGGCCTCAGAGGTGGCGTCCACTTGCTTGGACATTACCGCAACCATGCCTTCAGAGCCGCTTTTGTAAGGCACGATCTGAATTGCCGCGCCGGTCTTGAGGCGCAACATTTCCGCCACAAAATGTGGCGTGCTCCCGGTGCCGACGGTGGAAAAATTAATGCCTGCGCCTTGTTTGGAAGCAGCCACCAATCCTTTGAGGTCTTGCACAGGCGAATCCGCAGCCACCACGATGACCGAAGGGCTGACCGACAGCATGGCCACAGGCACCAGGTCATCGGGCTGGTAAGGCATTTTGGTTTTGATCAGGCTGTTGGTGATCACGCCAGCAGCAGGCGTCAGAAAGGTATAGCCGTCGGGCGCCGACTTGGCCACCAGGTCGGCGCCCAGCACCGAGCCAGCACCGGGCTTGTTTTCTACCACCACCGGCTGGCCCAGTTGCTTGGATACCCCTTCCGCCACTGCACGCGCCATCAGGTCGTTGGCGCCACCCGGACCAAAGGGAACCACAAACTTGATAGGCCGCGAGGGCCAAACGTCGGCGCTTGCGCCGCCCACCAGGGCCAGCAAAAGCATGCCAAGTGCGCTCTTGCGCACGCCGTGGAAACAGAAGAATGACTTCATGGAAAGACCTCTCTTGAAAAACACCACCCGCGCGACTTGGTGTGCACTGTCTATAGCTGTTGCACCAGCGCGACGAACTCGGCCACCGGGATTTCTTGCGCCCGGCGCTGCAAGTCAAAACTACCACTGAAATTGCGAGCTTCCAGCCAGCGCCCCAAGGTGTGGCGTATGAGCTTGCGCCGCTGGCTAAAAGCCACTTGCACCAGCTCGCTCAACAGGGCCACATCGATCGGCGGTGGTGCCTGCGTGGGCACCATGCGGACTACGGCGCTGTCCACGCGCGGTGGGGGTTCAAAACTCTGCGGCGGCACAAAAAGCACGTCCTCCATGGCGTAGCGCCACTGCAGCATCACGCTCAGGCGGCTGAAGTCCGAGGTGTCGGGCGCGGCCACCATACGGTCGATCACTTCTTTTTGCAGCATGAAATGTTGGTCTTGCACCAGATCCACGCACTCCAGGAGGTGAAACAAGATCGGGGTCGAAATGTTGTAAGGCAGATTGCCGACAATTCGCATTTTTTGCGGCACATTGACCACCCCACCGGGCCAGGATTGGGATGCCAACTGGCCAAAGTCCACGCGCAGCACATCGGACTCAATTACCCGCAGCTGGGGGTGCGCGCGCAGGCGCTGCGCCAAGTCGCGGTCGAGTTCGATCACGGTCAAAGCGCCCAATCGCTCTACCAGGGGCTGGGTCAGCGCCGCCAGGCCAGGTCCGATTTCCACCACATGCTGACCCGGCACCGGCGCGATGGCGTCGATGATGGCGTCAATGATGCCGCCGTCGGACAAGAAATGCTGGCCGAAACGCTTGCGCGCGATGTGCTGCATCAGTGCTGGTCCCGTGGGTGGGAGCGCGCGATCACCACTTAGCGCGGCTCGCGGATTTCGACAAACGCGCGGCTGCGGATGTCGCGTTCCCAGCTGGCGTAGGCTTCCTCGGTGCGTTGGGCACGCAATTCGGCGCGCAGGCGCTCGCGCACCTGGGTGGGGGTGAGTTCGACGCTGCGTCGCTCCATCACCTGCAGCAAGTGCACGCCAAAGCGCGAAACCAGCGGTTGGCTGATTTCGCGCTCTTTGAGCCGGTCCATCACCGATTCAAATTCCGGCACAAACATCCCCGGGCTGGCCCAGCCAAGGTCGCCGCCCTGGCTGGCACTACCGTCTTGTGAGAACTCGCGCGCCGCTGCCTCAAAGCTGGTGGTACCGCGCATGATGCTTGCGCGCACTTCACCCAGACGGGCCACGGCCTGCGTTTGGCTCAGCTGCGGGCTGCTGCGCAGCAAAATGTGGCGCGCACGTGTCTGCGCCACGGTCTGCGCAGCGCCACCTGCGCGGCGCTCCACCACCAACAAAAGATGAATACCAGCATCCGAGCGCACTGGCTCGGACACCTGGCCCATGGCCAAAGCCTGGGTCGCGTTGACAAAAAGCAAGGGGTAGCGATCCGCGCGACGCAGGCCCAGTTGGCCACCGTTGGCGCGATCGGCTGCGGAAAACTCCTTGACCAAAGCCTCAAATTTTTCCCCCGCGCGCACCCGCGCGAGCAGTTGCTGCGCCTGGACTTGCGCCTGTGTCACCTGGACGGGCGTAGGGTTTTCGGGCAGTGCCACCAAGAGGTTGGCGAGGTTAATTTCCTGCGCCAGCGGGTCGGCGTTGGCCGCTTGGCGCGCTGCCAAGGCGTTTTCCACCTCCGCGTCGGTCACCCGCACGCGCGACTCGACTTCACGCTCATGCAATTTGCCCAGCACAATTTGGTCGCGAATCTGCTCGCGAAAGGCCGACGGGGTGATGCCCCGCTGCGCCAGACTCTGGCGAAATTGGGGCAAGTCGAGCTGATTCTGGGCTGCAAGATTGGCTTCGGCCTGGTCAATCGCCGCGGAATCTGCGCGCAGCCCGAGGTCACGCGCCAGTTGGAGCTGCGCACGCTCGTTGACCAAACGTTCCAGAACCAGGGTCCGCAATTCATTGAGCGGTGGCAGCGGCAGGCGCTGTTGCGTCCGCTGTTCGGTGATCTGCCCGATTTGCGCTTGCAGCTCCGCGTTGGTAATCGGCTCGGAATTGACCAGCGCAACGATAAAGTCCCCCGCCTGGCCGCTTTGCGCCAGCGCAGCGCCAGAACCGCTCGCGAGCAAGGCAACAGTGGCGGCCACAGCGGCCAAGAAATGCAGTTTCATGGTGATCAGTCGTATAAGCGCTTGGTGCCGCCGCCTGCGTTGGGATCGCGCAGGTTCTGGTAATGCGAAATATTGGATGCTAGGGTTTTTTCCGGGCTCAGTCCGATGCGGGTGAAACCGACAAACTCCAGCTGAAACATCAGACGTTGGTTGGCCGTATCGGTACTGGTTTGCACACGCTCCACCACGACTCGCCCGATCCAGCAACCTGCATCGTACTCGACGCCCAGCACGCTGTCGACGAGCCGACCTTCCTGCAGGCTGTAATTCAGGCGGCCCAAAGCGTAGTAACGCCCTTCCCCCTGGCCCTGACCGGCGCCCAGGCTCTGGCCGGCGTCGCCCCACAAGTCGTTGAGCGGCCACTGCCAGCTGGTGTCAATTTGCTCACTCAGGTCGCGCTGAAAACGGTAGGCGACATTGAATACGCGGTAGTTGGAAGGGTTGTAGCGCGCGCCAAGCACCGAGCGCACAGACTGGTCAGTACGCCCGTTGTACTGCACGGTCGAGTCCACCACCCACCGCTCCGAAAGGTTGACTGACGCACCCAGCAATATATCGCTCACTCCGGAGGCAGCGCCGAGTGTGTCCGGGGTAAGGGTGACGTTTTGGTCCTCAAAGCGCAGGCGCTGCGCCACACCAAATCGCGCAAGCTGGGCACCGCTGTCAGGGTCAATGTAGCGGGTCGTCAAACCCAGGGTCAAGAGGTTGTTGTCTGCAATTTTGTCATTGCCGACGAAGGCGTTTTCGGTGTAGATCGTGGCGAAGTTGAAGTCATTGGCCCCCGTGTCGTAATTGGGTAGCATGCTTTGCTTGCGGTAGGGGGTGTAGACGTAAAACGCGCGTGGCTCCAGCGTTTGCACCACAGAGCGGCCCATTACGCTGGTTTCGCGCTCCAGCACCAGCCCACTGTCGAGGCTAAAAGTGGGCACGGTGCGGTCCGCAGTTTGGCTGCCCAGGTAGCTGGCATCGAATTGGTAGCCGCTGGTATGCAGTTGCAGCTTGGGCGTAAGAAACCCGGCCGGACGGATGATGGGATAACTGGCCTGCGCCAAGGCGAACACACGCTGCGCATTGGGCTGCAGGGTGAGCGTACGGTCCGACTCGAACTGCGTCAGGTCCGCATCCAAGGACCAGTCCCACCCGGCGACGTTGCTTTGTCCATAGCGGGCGCTCCACTGCGGAACTCGGTCGTAAGGGGGAACGATGGGGGCGCTCGGGTCTTGCAGGGTTTGCCACTTCAGCACCTTGAGTGCGGAGGAAAAGTCCCCCCGCCCCCAGGAGGCCGTCAGGTCGGCGGGCAGGAGCCGCTGGGTGGCGCCGGCAATGGCGCTGCCCGTGTTCACCGCACTGCTGTTGGTGAAATCACGCCAGTAGTTGTCGTCACTGACCCGGTTGACATTGGCCGCCAAGGCGACATCGCCCAGAGGCGAGTCGACGGTGGCTGTATGGGTGATGGATGCTCCCCACCGATCGGCGTCGCGCAACTTGTCCTCGGGCATGTAACTCCACCGCGCTACGCCCGCGTAGCGAGGCTCGAGATAGCGAAATTCGCCCCCCAGATTGACGCCACGCGCGGTCATGAAGGTGGGCGTGACCGTGGCATCCCGGTTCGGCGCGATGTTGATGTAGTAGGGGGTCGAAACCTCCAGCCCGTTGGCATTGTCTAACCCGATGGTGGGCGGCAAAAGGCCACTTTTGCGTTTCTCCGTCAGCGGAAAACTAATGGGCAAGACATGCACCAGCGGCACGCCCTTGAAACTGAGCACTGCACTCTGGGCCTGGCCAATCTCTTCATCGTTGTCGATGTCAATCCGTGCGGCGGTCAATACCCAGTCGGGCAGCCAATCCGGGCCGGGCTTGCGCTTGCAGGTGGTGTAGGTCGCCTGGTACACCGTCATATGGGCGCGATCGGCAAAGTCAGCCCGCGCAGCCTGCCCATGGGCACCGTTTTGCCCGAACTCGTAACTAGGCGCAGTAAAAAAACCCTCAAATGCGTCTACTTGCAGCTCGAGGTAGGGGCCCTGGTACGTGTTGCCGCCGCGCTGAACCCAGACATGGCCGCTTGCTCGCGCTGTGTCGCTGGGCATGTCGTACGTAAGCCGGTCGGCGCGGATAATGGTGCTGGCCTTGCGCAGCTCTGCATCACCCTCCAGCACGGCGTCGAGATCGGTGCGGCTAGTCACATGGTCGGCCTGCAAATACACCGGAACCTCTGGCGCTGAAGCCGGCACGCCAGCGCCTTGGGCGTGCGCCAGGCAAACGCCACCCCAGCCCCCAACAAGCAGCAGCCACCTGCGCACGGCGCCCCAGCCGGCCTGGGCGGGCGGCCAAACGGGCAAATCGCGCGCGGAAGTAGGCATGGGCAAGAAGTGACCAGTCACAAAAAGATAGAAAATGGATTATCCATGAGCCCCACTACCACTCCCACCACCACGACAAGCTCCGTGGCTTGGTCTGACGCCCAACGCCAAGAACAATTCAAGGCCTGGCTGACCAGCCTGCACACCCGCTTCGCCCTGAACCCGGCGAGCCTGCGCCTCGCCTCTGCGGACGCCAGCTTTCGCCGCTACTTGCGCATTGACACCACCGACGGCCGCCATGGTGCGAGCCTGGTCATCATGGACGCCCCGCCCGACAAAGAAAACTGCGCACCCTTTGTGCAGGTCGCGCAGCTGCTGCAAGACGCCCAACTGCGCGCTCCGCAGGTACTCGATTGGCACCAGGCCCATGGTTTCATGCTGCTCACCGACCTGGGGGCACGCACCATGATGCAGGTCATCGACCCCGCCGCACCACCGCCGCTAGACCTGTATTTGCAGGCCGTCGACATCCTCATCACCTGGCAAAAAGCCTCCCGCCCCGGCGTGCTGCCGCCCTACGACCACGCGCTGCTGCGCCGCGAGGTGGAGTTGTTCCCTCAGTGGTACATCGCCCAGCACCGCCAGGTGACGCTAGACGCCGCGCAGCGCAAGGTGCTCGA
>CANFWT010000029.1 GCA_947450895.1 Comamonadaceae bacterium
GCCCACTTGCGTGACAAAACTGCCAATTTGCTGCTGATCCTCGTGCTGCTGCCGTTTTGGACCTCGCTTTTGGTGCGCACCACCGCCTGGATGGTGGTGCTACAAAAAGAAGGCGTGATCAATTCGCTCTTGCAAGCCCTGGGCCTGATAGCCGAACCGCTGCCCCTGGTGTTCAACCGCTTTGGCGTGGTGGCGGCCATGACGCACATTCTGCTGCCGTTCATGATTTTGCCGATGTACTCCGTCATGCGGCAAATTCCCGCGTCGTATGTGCGCGCTGCGCGCTCGCTGGGCGCCAGCCCAACCACCGCGTTCCTGCGGGTGTATTTGCCCCAGTGCGTGCCCGGCGTAGGCGCAGGTGCCTTGCTGGTTTTTATCCTCGCGCTGGGCTACTACATCACACCGGCGCTGCTGGGTGGCTCCACCGACCAGATGATCAGCTACTTTGTCGCCGACAACATGGGCCGCTCGCTGAATTGGGGCCTGGCCTCGGCCCTGGCGGCCATTTTGTTGGGCGCCGTATTGGTGCTCTACGCGCTGTATGACCGTATTGCTGGCCCCGGCAATCTCAAACTCGGATGAGCAACCCTACCCTCCCGCTCTACACCACCGCGGTGCAACGCATTGGCCACTGGGCCTTGCGGCTTTTTTGCGCCGCTGTGCTGCTGTTCCTGATAGCGCCGGTTTTGGTTGTGGTGCCGCTGGCGTTTAACAACGAGCCGTATTTCCACTTTCCGATCCAGAGCTACAGCCTGCGCTGGTTCCGCGACCTATTCGGCAATCCAGTATGGCTGCACGCCATCGGAAACAGCGTGATCACCGCCGTGTTAGCCACTCTGCTGGCCACTGCGCTGGGTACCCTGGCTGCTGTGGGCCTGAACCACCACAACCTGCCAGGCAAGCGATTGATCATGGCGGTACTGGTCTCGCCCATGATCGTACCGGTGGTGGTGCTGGCGGTGGGTGCGTACTTCTTTTTCTCCAAGCTGGGCATTGCCAATAACCTGCTGGGTATTGTGCTGGTGCATGCGGTGCTGGGCATGCCCTTTGTAGTAATTACCGTCACGGCCACACTAGGCGGCTTTGACATGAACCTCATGCGTGCAGCGCGCGGCCTGGGTGCGTCTCAGTTTCTGGCCTTTCGCAGGATCATGCTGCCTATCGTCTGGCCCGGCGTACTCTCCGGTGCATTATTTGCCTTTGCCACTTCATTTGACGAGGTGGTGGTCGTGCTTTTCCTGGGCGGACCGGAACAAACCACCCTGCCGCGGCAGATGTGGACTGGTCTGCGCGAACAGCTTTCCCCGACCATTCTGTCGGCAGCCTTTATGCTGATTCTGTTTGCCATCAGCATGCTGCTACTGCTGGAAGTTTTGCGCCGACGCAGCGTTTCTTTGCGTGGCGTCGTGGAATAGGCACACGGGCCGTGGCGGACGCCTTGGCCTACGGCAGCGACGCGGCACGCCCGGCGCCGGCTCTGCGCTTTGGTTTTGTGCTGGCGCCCCAGTTCACCCTGGTCGCGTTTGCCGCGTTTGTAGACACACTGCGCTTGGCTGCAGACGATGGTGACCGCAGCCGCCAGATCGACTGCCGCTGGACGGTAATCAGCCATGACATGCAGCCCGTAGCTTCCAGCTGCGCCGTGCTGGTGCACCCCACGGGCGGCCTGCTTGACCCGACGGAATTGGACTACCTCGTGGTGGTCGGCGGCCTGCTCGACGCCTTGCATTTGTCCACCGAGCTGCAGCACTACCTGGTTCATTGCGACACCTTCGGCGTACCGCTGGTGGGCGTATGCACTGGCAGTTTTGTGCTGGCGCAGCTGGGCCTGTTACAGGGCTACCGCGCCTGCATCAGTTGGTTTCATGTGGCGGAGTTTCAGCGGCGGCACACGAACATTGCCACCAGTGCCGACACTCTGTACCTGGTGGACCGCAACCGCCTGACTTGTGCCGGCGGAACCAGCGTGGTGCACCTGGCGGCACACCTTTTGGGCCAGCACGACGGTGCGGCGCGGGCGCAAAAGGCCTTGCGCATCATGATTGCCGAGACCCCCTTGCCATCCAAAGCCACGCAGCCCCAGCCGCTGGTGGGCGTGCAAACCCAGGAAGCACGGGTGCGCAAGGTGATGCTGCTCCTGGAACGCAATTTGAGCCGCCCCTTACCCACCGAATACCTGGCGCGCCATGTGGGGCTGAGCGCACGGCAGTTGCAGCGCCTGTTCAAGCTGGAGTTGGGCATGGGGCCCACCGAATTGGCCCTGAAGCTGCGCCTGGCCCACGCCCACCAACAACTCAGCCACAGCCCGGCAACGCTGCTTGAAGTGGCGCGCCAATGTAGTTTTACCAACCCCTCGCACTTCACCCGCAGTTTTCGCGCCGCCTATGGCCAGAGCCCGGGCGCGCTGCGCAAAAGCGCAGCGGCGCGGTTGCCATCAACTGGCGCTTGACGTCGAACTCAGGGCCGTATCCAGCACTTCTACCCAATGCCGCACTGGCGTATCGGTGCCACTTTGCAAATGGGTAATACAGCCGATATTGGCGCTGCAAATGCCCTGGGGCTGCAAAGCTTGTAAGTTGCCGAGTTTGCGGTCGCGCAGTTCATAGGCGATGGTCGGGTTGAGCACCGAATAGGTGCCCGCCGAGCCGCAGCACAAGTGTGCTTCGTTAGAGGCCACCTGCACTGTAAAGCCCAGCGCCGCCATATGCTGCTCCACCCCACCGCGCAACTTTTGACCATGCTGCAAGGTGCAAGGCGGATGAAAGGCCTGCACTCCGGCCGCCTGCGCGGCGGCCGCGCTGATGCGAGGCTTGAGTGTGTCCACCAAATCGGGCAACAGCTCGCTCAGGTCGCGGGTGAGTTCGCTGACACGTTGGGCTTTGGCGGCGTACAAAGGGTCGTCATGCAGCACATGACCGTAGTCTTTGACCATGACGCCGCAGCCTGAGGCGTTCATCACAATTGCCTCCACTCCGCCCGCAATATGCGGCCACCAGGCGTCGATATTGGCGCGCATTGCGGCCTTGGCGCCATCCTGGTCGTTCAGGTGGAACTTGACCGCCCCGCAGCATCCGGCCTTGGGCGCTACGACCGTCTGGATGCCTGCGGCGTCGAGCACGCGCGCGGTGGCACTGTTGATATTGGGCGACATGGACGGTTGCACACAACCGGCCAGCATCAACACTTTGCGCGCATGCACCGGGACTGGCGTGCGCCCGGCGTCTCGCGCAGCGGGCACCTTGGAGCGAATCGCGTGCGGTAATACGCCGCGCACGGCCTGACCCAGCTTCATAGCCACGCCAAACAAGGGCGAGGGCAAGCCTTCTTTCAAGGCCCAACGCACGGCCTGCTCGGGCAAGGGGCGCGGCACTTTGGCGTCCACCAGCTTGCGGCCCAGGTCGATCAGGTGGCCGTATTCCACGCCGCTGGGGCAGGTGGATTCGCAGTTGCGGCAGGTCAGGCAGCGGTCCAAGTGCTGCTGGGTTTTGCGCGTGGGCTCGGCGCCTTCGAGCACCTGCTTGATCAGGTAAATGCGCCCGCGCGGGCCGTCAAGCTCGTCGCCCAGCAGCTGGTAGGTGGGGCAGGTTGCGGTGCAAAAACCGCAGTGCACACAGTTGCGCACGATGGCCTCGGCCGCCTGGCCATCTGCAGTATGTTGGTATTCGGGAGAAAGCGTGGTTTGCATGGAAAGGGGTGGGGCTTAAGCCACCGGGTGCAGGCGGCAGGTGTTGAACACGCCATCCGGGTCAAAGTGTTGTTGCAAGGCGCTTTGGATGCGCGCCTGCGTAGCGTCGAGTGTGGCGAAAACGGGCGCGCCAGCCTGCACGCCAGCCGAGGCGCCCCCGGGTCGGCGAAACAGCGTGGCGTGGCCCCCGGCGCCACGCGCCAGCGCGTGCAGCTGCGCTGCCGAAGCGGCAGGCGCCCACAGCCAGCGCTGGCCGCCGTGCCATTCAATGAATTGCGCGCAAGGCAATTCGAGCATTGGCGCAGTCTGCGCCACCGAAAGGCGCCACAAACACAGATCGGACGCGGGTGGAGTACTGAAAAACGGCAGCCGCTGGTCGCGCGCGGCGGCCCAGTCGGAGGAGGCCTGGCCATTGTCCACAAGCTCGCAGCTGCCACCTAGGGCCAGCGCATCAGCACGCATACGTGGCAGCGCCGCCTGCACTGCCGCTAGCGCACCCCGCAGTCGCACAAACAGTTTGACTCCGCCCGACACTTCCATGGGATCGTGAACCCAGCAGCTGGCGTTCAAGGGCAAGGGCTGGCCGCCCCAGCGGTGCAGCAGTACCAGCGCGGCTTCCTGCGGCACATGGAACACCAGTGTGGCCTCGCAGGGCGCAAAGGCCAACACCTTGAGCGAGATCTCGGTCATCACTCCAAGCGTGCCCCAGCTACCCGCCAGGAGGCGGCTGACGTCATAGCCAGCGACATTTTTCATGACTTGGCCGCCAAAGGTGAGGTGCTCCCCCTTGCCATTGATAAACCGCGCGCCCAACACATAGTCTTTGACTGCACCCACACTGGCCCGTGATGGCCCGCTCAGACCCGCCGCAACCATGCCGCCAACTGTGCTGCCCGCCTGAAAATGGGGCGGCTCAAAAGGAAGACATTGGTTTTTTTCTAATAAAACCGCTTCAAGGTCGGTCAGCAGCGTACCCGCTTGCACCGTCACCACGAGTTCAGATGGCTCGTAGCTCACGATGCCCTGCAGTGCCCGCGTAGACAAGACATTACCGCTCAGGCCCGCCCCAAAAAAGTCTTTGCTACCGCCGCCATGCACCTTCAGAAGGCGTTCTTGTGGATTCGACACCGTGCGTGCCTGGCGGATGTGGTCGGTGATTTGATCAACCGCAGAAGAAAAAGCGCTCATGCTTGCGATGCTAAGGGCACGCCGCGGCTTTGGTCGTGAATTTTTTGAACGCTCCACAGTCAAAAACTTGGGTCTGGACGCCTTTGCTGCGCGCAGCGGACAATGGGGCATCTGCCCCTGTCTTCCCCAACCACCCAGCGATGTCCATGCCATTTCCCACCGTCCTGATGCTGGCTGCCGGCCGCAGCGAACGCTTTCGCGCCGCCAGCGGTGGGCTCGACAAGCTCGAAGCCCCGCTGCGCGGGCGCCGGGTGCGCGACTGGGTTTTGGCGGCAATTCAAGCCAGCGGCCTGCCCTGGCACGTGGTGGAGCGCAGCCACACCGCGCACCTTGACAGCCCTGGCATGGGCGACAGCATTGCTTGTGGTGTAGCCGCCACGCAGTGGGCCCAGGGGTGGCTGGTGTTGCCGGCCGATTTGCCGCTCATCAATCCTGACACTCTGCGCCAAGTGGCACAGGCGCTCCAAACACACGCCGTAGTGGTTCCTACCTGGCAGGGCGAGCGCGGCCATCCCGTGGGATTTTCTGTGGCCTGCAAAGACGCGTTACTGGCGCTGCGGGGCGACGAAGGTGCACGCGCTGTCGTGAAAACCCGCGGCGCCTGCTTGCTGCCCCTGGGCGATCCGGGCTGCGTGCAGGATGTGGATACGCCGGACGCCTTGCGCGCGGCGCACCATCTTTTGGGCGCAGGCCAATGAGCGGCCGTTTTCAGGCGCTGGCGTAAAAGTTCACGCCCAGACCCGGCACCGACACGCGCATTGAAAACACGCAGCCGGACTGGGGGTAATGCGCCAATTCAGCTGCACTGCGGCCGTGGCGAGCGGTGGTGAGAAACAAGGTTTGGAGGTCAGACCCGCCAAAACACGGCATCGTGGGACATTGGGCCGGCGTCGCGTACTGCGCCAGCAGCGTGCCGTCGGGGGCAAATTGATAGACGCGGGCACCTTCAAACATGGCTACCCAGTAGTTACCCTGGACATCAACCGCTGCGCCGTCAGGGCGCCCCAGGTAGCGGGTGTCTTCAAAGGTCCAGCCGACGGGCTTGGGGGCAAATTGCAGATACGCGCGGTGTGCACTCAGGGTGTTGGTCGCCAGCGCGTAGTCCCAGGCATGGACGATGTGCTTGGGCGTATCGGACCAGTAAACAGTGCGGTGATCTGGCGCCCACGCCAAGCCGTTGCCTGTGAGTGCCTCGCCAGCCTGGCGCTGCACCGCAGGAGCGCCCCCCTGGCGTGCGTCAATGCTGAACAAAGCAGCCGCAAGGCTGGACTTGGGCTCGTCGATGGTGCCAACCCAAAAACGCCCCAATGCATCGCATTTCCCATCGTTGGCACGCACGGTGGTCGGGTCATAGGGCAATACCGCTACAGGCTCCAATGCTCCGCCCCAGCAGCGCGCACGGAAAATACCATGGCGCATCGCAATCACCAGTCCACCGCTGGATGCGGGTGCGATACAGCCAGGCTCACTGGGCATGTCCCACTCCTGGAGCGCTCCGCCATCTGCCCGCGCGCGCAGTATTTTTTTCCCTGGAATATCGACCCAATACAGGAGCTGCTCCTGCGGCTGCCAAAAAGGAGACTCGCCAAGTTCGTAGGGCGCGGGATGAAGCGTCTGCCAGACAGGGTGTTGGATCATGGTGAGGGCCTTGGGATCAGCGAGTAGACATCGGTGCAGCATTGTGGCGCGTTGCGCCACGGCGCAAAAACGCAAACGCCCGGCACAACCGAAGTCTTGCCGGGCGTTTGTCAGGGGCATGGCCCCCAATCATTGCCAATTAGCGGTTGTACGCCGTCTCGCCGTGCGAGCTGATGTCCAAACCTTCGCGCTCGTCTTCTTCGCTGACACGCAGTCCGATGACCATGTCGACCAGTTTGAAGGCCACGAAGGAAACCACACCAGACCAGACCACGGTGGTCAACACTGCTTTCGTCTGAACCCAGACTTGTGCTGCGATGGAGTAATCGGCGCTCGTCACCATAGTGGCAGTGACCCAGTCAGCCACATAGCCAGGACCGCCCAAGGCTGGCGAGTTGAACACGCCGGTCAAGATCGCACCCAAGATGCCACACACACCGTGCACGCCAAACACGTCCAGCGTGTCGTCCGCACCGAGCAGCTTCTTCAAGCCGTTCACGCCCCACAGACCGGCAAAACCCGACAGGAAGCCGATAACCAGCGCACCGCCGATACCAACGTTGCCGCAAGCCGGTGTAATCGCCACCAGGCCTGCCACTGCGCCGGAAGCTGCGCCGAGCATGGAAGCTTTACCGCGCATCAGCGCTTCGCCAATGCACCAAGCCAGCACGGCCGCCGCAGTAGCACCAAAGGTGTTGATAAAGGCCAGGGCTGCAAAACCGTTGGCTTCCAGGGCGGAACCGGCGTTGAAGCCGAACCAGCCCACCCACAACAACGCTGCGCCGACCATGGTCAAGGTCAGGCTGTGAGGCGCCATGGCCTCTTTGCCATAACCAATGCGCTTGCCCACCATAAAGGCGCCGACCAGACCCGCGACAGCGGCGTTGATGTGCACCACGGTGCCGCCGGCAAAGTCCAGCGCGCCAGACTGCCACAGGTAACCCGCTTTGGCATTCATCGCGTCGACCGCTTCTTTGCCGGTGTAGGCGTCAGGCCCCATCCAGAACCACACCATGTGCGCAATGGGGGCGTAGCTGAAAGTGAACCACAAGGCGGAGAACAGCAGCACCGCAGAGAACTTCATGCGCTCGGCAAACGAGCCCACGATCAGCGTGCAGGTGATCGCTGCGAAGCTGGCCTGGAAGGCAGCAAACACGATTTCGGGAATATAGACACCCTTGCTGAAGGTCGCGGCATTGGCAAACGTGCCAGCGGCGTTATCCCAAATACCCTTCATGAACAGCCGGTCAAAGCCGCCAAAGAACGCGTTGCCTTCGGTAAACGCAATGCTGTATCCGTACAGGAACCACAGCACCACGATCAGGGAGAACGTGACCATCACCTGCATCAGGATGGACAGCATGTTCTTGCTGCGCACCAGGCCGCCGTAGAACAAGGCCAGGCCGGGCACGGCCATCATGATCACCAACAGCGTGGAGACCATCATCCAGGCGGTATCGCCTTTGTTGGGAACGGGGGCTGCAGGGGCCGACGCGTCGGCGGCCGGTGCAGAGGCTTCCGCAGCTGCGGGTGCGGCAGCTGCCGCAGGCGCTTCGGCCTTGGCCTCAGACGCCGTGGCTGCGGGCGCTGTCGTTTGGGCTACCGCAAACGAGCCGGCGGTCAGCAATCCCAGACCCAGCGCGAGGGAGAGTAATAGTTTTTTCATCATAAGTTCCTTTCTGTGCCGGCTTTACAGCGCTTCTTTGCCGGTTTCACCGGTACGGATACGCACGACCTGTTCGAGGTCGTACACGAAAATTTTGCCGTCGCCAATTTTTCCAGTGCGTGCAGCACCTTCGATGGCTTCAATCACGCGGTCCAACAATGCCGAGTCGATGGCTGCTTCGATCTTTACTTTGGGCAAAAAATCCACCACATATTCAGCGCCGCGGTACAGCTCGGTATGGCCTTTTTGGCGACCAAAGCCCTTGACTTCGGTAACAGTAATGCCCTGAACGCCAATACCCGACAGGGCTTCACGCACCTCGTCGAGCTTGAACGGTTTAATGATGGCCGTAACTAACTTCATGGGTTCACCTCAGCTTCAAAAGAGTGGTTTGCAGGCACACCGGATTACTGCGCTGCCTCTCCGCAGGGACGGGAGATAAGCCTTTCAAGCAGAAGCCGTGCCAAGTACTGAGGAAAAAATTTATCCGCTACCCGAAACAAACCCTTTTCAACACACTCAGATTCCGGTATCGTTGCTGTATATAAATACAGTTTGCACGCAAACAGTGCATTAACGGCCGTTGGAATATTTGTTCACGCACCGTTTTAGGGAGTTTGTATGGGTCTTTCTTTGGTTCAAAGCCGCGTCCTGCTCGGGCTCGAAGCCCTCCAAGTCACTGTTGAAGTCCATATGGCCAATGGCCTGCCCAGTTTTACGCTGGTAGGCTTGGCCGATGTAGAAGTCAAAGAGGCGCGCGAGCGGGTGCGTTGCGCCATCCAGAACGCCGGGCTGGAGTTTGCGCACAACAAGCGCATCACCGTCAACCTGGCGCCGGCCGACCTGCCCAAAGACTCAGGACGCCTGGATTTGCCCATCGCCCTGGGCATTCTGGCTGCCAGCGGACAGATCGACGGCGCGCGCCTTGCCGACTACGAGTTTGCTGGCGAGTTATCGCTGTCTGGCGCGCTGCGTCCAGTGCGCGGCGCCTTGGCGATGGCACTGGCCCTGCACACCGCGAAGGTCAACACCCGCCTGGTACTGCCACCTGGCAGCGCTGAGGAGGCGGCGCTGGTGCCCGGCACCCAGGTTTACCGCGCAGCACATTTACTTGATGTCGTGCGTCAGTTCGCCCCGGACGGGGCACCAGTGCCGGAACCGAACCCTCTGGATGGCGAAGGCTGGTCGCGGGTGGCCCCAACCCCGGTCATGGAAGGCGCTGCGCTGGCAGACCTGTCGGATGTGAGAGGCCAAATCGCCGCCAAGCGGGCCTTGGAAATCGCCGCCGCCGGCGGCCACAGTCTGCTCTTAATGGGGCCACCGGGCTCGGGAAAGTCCATGCTGGCGCAGCGTTTTGCGGGCTTGCTTGCTCCCATGAGCACCGACGAGGCGCTGCAAAGCGCAGCCATTGGCAGTCTGAGCGGACGCTTTGATATCCGGCGCTGGGGCCAGCGCCCTACCTGCAGCCCGCACCATTCGGCCAGCGCGGTGGCCTTGGTGGGCGGCGGCTCACCACCGCGCCCAGGGGAAATCTCAATAGCCCACCATGGCGTGTTGTTTTTGGACGAATTGCCAGAATTTCCACGGCACGCCCTGGAAGCCCTGCGCGAGCCGCTGGAAACCGGCACCATCACCATTTCCCGCGCAGCGCGCCGAGCCGAATTTCCAGCCCGCTTTCAGCTCATTGCCGCCATGAACCCCTGCCCCTGCGGCTACCTTGGCGCTACCACGCGCGCCTGCCGCTGCACGCCCGACCAAATCAGCCGCTACCAGGGCAAGCTCAGTGGGCCCCTGATCGACCGCATTGATCTGCATGTGGAGGTGCCAGCTTTACCCGCGCACGAGTTACTGGGCGCTGCGGCCGGCGAGTCCACGCAGAGCATTCGTGCGCGCTGCACCCAAGCCCATGCGCGCGCCAGCGCACGCCAAGGCAAAGCGAACCAGGCATTAACCGGCGGCGATATTGACCTGCATGCCCATCTGGAGCCTACCGCCGCCAAATTCTTACAAAGCGCTGCCGCGCAGTTAGGTTGGTCCGCGCGTGGCACCCACCGCACGCTGAAAATTGCCCGCACCATCGCCGACCTGGCAGACTCACCTTCCACTGCCCTGGCCCATGTGGCTGAGGCCATGCAATACCGGCGAGCCTTGAAAAACGCATGATCAAAGCCCGACGCGGCACGATTTAGGCGAGACAATAGGCGGTTTGGCGCATCTACGTTGGCCACAACTGAACCCTTCCCCTGTGTCCTACGCCCCCATCCTGCATGAAATTTTTGGCTACGAGCGCTTTCGTGGCCCCCAGCAAGACATCATTGAGCACGTAGGCGGGGGCGGCGACGCACTGGTACTCATGCCCACGGGCGGCGGCAAGTCGCTGTGTTACCAGATCCCAGCGATTGCGCGCCAGCGTGCGGGCCACGGCGTGACCGTCGTCATTTCGCCCCTGATTGCGCTGATGCACGACCAAGTGGGCGCGCTGCACGAAGCCGGGGTCAGCGCGGCGTTTTTGAACTCCACGCTTTCCGGGGAGGAGGCCTACCAGGTCGAGCAGCGCCTGCTGCGTGGCGACATCACCCTGCTGTACGCCGCGCCCGAGCGAGTGACGACAGCGCGGTTTCTGGCGCAACTTGACGCACTGTTTGCGCGCGGCCAACTCAGCCTGTTCGCCATTGACGAGGCGCACTGCGTGAGCCAATGGGGCCACGACTTCCGCCCCGAATACCGGGCGCTGACCGTGCTGCACGAGCGCTATGCGGGCGTACCGCGCATGGCGCTCACCGCCACGGCCGACGACCTGACGCGCGCCGACATCCTGGAGCGACTGCAACTACAAGACGCACGTGCCTTTGTCAGCAGCTTTGACCGCCCCAACATCCGCTACACGATTGTGGAAAAACGGGAAGCCACCTCGCAACTGCTGCGCTTCATTGAGCGCGAGCACCCGGACGACGCCGGCATCGTCTACTGCCAGTCGCGCAAAAAGGTGGAAACCATTGCCCAAACCCTGTGTGAAGCCGGGGTCGACGCGCTGCCCTACCACGCCGGGCTGGACAGCAAGCTGCGCCAAACCCACCAGGACCGCTTCTTGCGCGAAGAGGGTGTGGTGATGGTGGCCACGATTGCGTTTGGAATGGGCATCGATAAGCCCGACGTGCGCTTTGTCGCACACCTGGACATGCCCAAAAACATCGAGGGCTACTACCAGGAAACCGGCCGCGCCGGGCGCGACGGCTTGAGCGCCGACGCCTGGATGTGTTACGGCTTGAACGACGTGGTCAACCAGCGCCGCATGATCGACGAGGGGCCGGCCGACGAGGAATTCAAGCAGCTCATGCGCGGCAAGCTCGAAGCCTTGCTCGGGCTGGCAGAGGCCATCGACTGCCGGCGCACGCGCCTGCTGGCCTATTTCGGCGAGGCCAGCCAGCCCTGCGGCAACTGCGACAACTGCCTGCACCCGCCCGCCGTGTGGGATGGCACGCAGGCGGCGCAAATGCTGCTGTCCACCATTTACCGTATCCACAAGCTCAGCGGCATCAGCTTTGGCGCCGGCCAACTCATGGACATCGTACGCGGCAAAAAGACCGAAAAAGTCGCCCAGCATGGCCACGAGCGCCTCAGCACCTTTGGCGTGGGCGCCGCCCTGAGCGAACTGCAACTGCGCGGCGTGCTGCGCCAGCTATTGGCCATGGGCGCGGTGATGGTCGACGTGCAGGCATTCAACACCCTGGTGCTCACCGAGCATTCGCGGGCCATTCTGAAGGGTGAGATGCAGGTGCTTTTGCGTGAATCGGTGTCGTTGCCCAAGGCGCCCAAGGGTAAAGCCGCTGGCGCGGGTAGCAGCGTGCGGGCGCCGATTGCGCTCGACGGCCTGGCCCTGCAGCGCTACGCCGAACTCAAGGCATGGCGCGCCGAGGTGGCGCGCGAACACAATTTACCGGCTTATGTGATTTTTCATGACGCCACGCTGGCGGCCATCGCCCAGCGCGCGCCGCAGTCCCTGGACGATTTGCAAGGCATTAGCGGCATGGGCGTCAAAAAGCTAGAAGCCTATGCGCACGAGGTGCTGCGGGTGGTGGCGCTTAGCCCTTAACTTCCACTTGGGCGTCATGGCAGCACCCAACACCGCCGCGCAGCAATTTGCCGAGGCATCCGCCCGGCCGGTTGTCAATGGTGCTGAAAGCTGCGTTCGTACGCCATGGCTGCGCCGCTGAGGGTGTTTTGCAACCGAGCGATAGCATGGCGGTGACGTTCGCCGCTCCCTTCGTCGGCCTCGTGCTGGCGGTGGTGCTGTACCAGTGCCTGCAGCTTGGTGCGACATACATCCAGGGCGCCAGCAAAATTCAGCGCGATGTAGGCTGAATGGTCGGCGCGCGTCTGCCGGTATTCATCCGACCAGTAATTAAAGAGTTGCCACTTGTAAGTGCCTTTTTCGGGCATTTCGATCGGTGTTTTTTGCATATACATCAGGTTTGAGAAGCGAATTCGGCTGTTACGTGATCCGGCTCATGTGCACCTATCACGCACCAACCCACGCTGCGGTTGACAAGGGCAGTGAATTATTTGAAAAAAGTAAGAAATACAGTGCGCGCAGGGCGCTCCCGTTGCTTGCGTGCAGGTGAGAACCCGCCCACCGAAACGGGTTCAGCGTCCATGCGGGTAAAATTGGCGTTTACGTGCCGAGGTCAGGCGCCCTTTATTTGGAAAGATCACCCATGTCCGCTCCCCATTCCGCACACCAAGCTGGTTCTGCTGCTGCCGCGCCTGACGTCGTGGAAGACATTGTGCCCATGATGCCCATCGTTCTGCCCATCGTGGGGGCCGTCCTGATGTTCTTGCTGGCCTTCATCGCGGTCACGATGGCCTAAGCTCTTTTTCGGTAGCCAGCCAAGCGGCTATTTCTTTGCACCTGCGTCACATGTCGCCATCCAAAACTCACCGTCTGAGGCTGTTGGGAGCGTGTGCATTTTTTGTTCTGCCGTTTGCAGCGGGTGCAGCAGACGCGGCGCCAGCAGCATGCCCTGCGTTGTTGCAAAAAACCTTTAACCGCCTGCAAGACGACGCGCCGCAAAACCTGTGCCAATACGCCGGTAAAGTGCTGTTGGTGGTCAATACCGCCAGCTACTGTGGTTTCACACCCCAGTACGAAGGACTAGAAAAGCTGTATGCCAACTACAGCGCGCAAGGTCTTGTGGTGCTGGGTTTTCCGTCCAACGATTTCGGTCAGCAAGAGCCGGGGAAAAGCAAGGACATCGCAGACTTTTGCTTCAATACCTACGGCGTGAAATTTCCGATGTTCGAAAAATCGGTGGTCAGCGGCAAAAATGCCAACCCCTTGTTTCTTGAATTAGCCAAAGCAGGCGGGGGCGCGCCGCGATGGAACTTTTACAAGTACCTGATCGGGCGTGATGGGAAATTGATCGACAGCTACTCCAGCATCACCGCGCCCGACAGCGGCGCCCTGGTCAGCGACGTTAAAAAAGCACTCGCTCAACGCTAATTGTCGCGTGAGATCCTTGGGGCAAGGCTTGCACTTCCCCGCATCGGTAGCAAGCTAAATTCCACTTTCATGGAAATGGGTCAAACCCAGCCCTGGCGCCAACAAGTTTCATCCCGAAGCTCACGCCAATCAAGCCGGATAACGGCCTTGGAATACACCGCTTCCAGCTCGACCGCCGCAATCGCTTGTGACGGTGGCTCGCAGGCAACGACCTTTGCCACTAAAAAATGTTTGTTTTTGCCCACGGGCTTGACCGCCGTCCATTTGCTCAACAGGAGTTTTTTAGGCTGTATCGGGTTCATCGCGGCGCTTGTCGCGGCACCAGGGCGTGCGCCTGAAGCTGCTCGAGACTGACGACTTCAAGTACCTTGGCATGGGTGGCTTGGAGGTCGACCGGGGGTGCTACACCGGCTTGCATGGCCTCGTTCCAACGATGGGCGCACAGGCACCAACGGTCGCCTGGACGAAGTCCCACAAAGCGGTATTCGGGACGTGGCGTAATCAGATCGTTGCCCCGCCCGAGCGAATAGGCTAGAAAATCGGCGGTGACCTGCGCGCACACCACATGGGTGCCGCGGTCTTCGTGGCCGGTGTTGCAACATCCGTCCCTGTAAAAACCCGTCAGCGGGTCAAAAGAACAAGCTGCCAACGCGGTACCCAAAACATTCAAAGCGTTCATGTGTGCGAGCCTCTGAGTCGCCCACCCTCTGGCGAAAAAATGAAGGTTTGAAAATTTCCCAAGCATCTGTCGGTGCTACCGGTCAGACGCATGCCCATAAAGTCATGCATTTTTGGCATATCTTTTGCCTGTAATCGCGTGGTAACTTTGAAACGCTTTCCTAGAATGGTCGCCCCGCATGCTGCTTTTGCCGGGCTCGCCGTTGCCCATGGCTTCCTCCGGCCCCCGACAGTCGTTTTTTCACAGTCTGGTACCCACAACGGTACGGTTTCTGGAAAGACGATTTTTAAACTTAGGAGCCATTTATGAACGCACGCTTGATGCAGGGACTTGACCTCAAGACCCCTGACTTCGTTAAACACCCTCGGCTGGTCGCTTGGGTAGCCGACATGGTAGCGCTTTGCAAACCAGCGGCCATCCATTGGTGCGATGGCTCGCAGGAAGAGTACCAAGCCTTATGCCAGAAACTGGTGGACGCAGGTACTTTTACAAAACTGAATCCTGCCAAACGTCCCAACAGCTTTTTGGCCTGCTCCGACCCCAGCGATGTGGCTCGCGTAGAAGATCGCACCTATATTTGCAGCAAGCTGAAAGAAAACGCCGGCCCCACCAACAACTGGATGGAACCGAAGGAAATGCGGGCAACGCTCGCACCGCTGTTTGACGGCTGCATGGCCGGAAGAACCATGTACGTCGTTCCGTTTTCGATGGGCCCCTTAGGCTCGCACATCGCGCATATCGGGATCGAGATCAGCGACAGCGCCTACGTGGCGGTCAACCAGCGCATCATGACCCGCATGGGCCGCGCGGTATACGACGTGCTCGGAACCGATGGCGAATTTGTACCCTGTATGCACACCGTGGGCGCACCCTTAGCCGATGGACAGGCGGACGTGAAATGGCCGTGCAACAAGACCAAGTACATCGTGCATTTTCCCGAAACCCGCGAAATCTGGTCCTACGGCTCCGGCTACGGTGGAAACGCTTTGCTGGGCAAAAAGTGCTTTGCGTTGCGCATCGCATCCACCATGGGCCGCGACCAGGGCTGGCTGGCGGAGCACATGCTCATTTTGGGCGTGACCAACCCGCAGGGCAAAAAGTACCACGTGGCAGCGGCCTTTCCCAGCGCCTGCGGCAAAACCAATTTCTCGATGCTGGTGCCGCCCCAAGGCTTTGCCGGATGGAAAGTCACCACCATTGGCGACGACATTGCCTGGATCAAACCGCACGCCGACGGCAAGATGTACGCCATCAACCCTGAAGCCGGCTATTTTGGCGTGGCCCCCGGCACCAATTACCACACCAACCCCAACTGCATGGCCAGCCTGGGCCACGACGTGATCTTCACCAATGTGGCGCTCACCGACGACGGCGACGTCTGGTGGGAAGGCATGGAAAAAGACACCGGCACCACGCCCGACCACCTGATCGACTGGCAAGGCAAGGACTGGACGCCGCAAATCGCCCGCGAGACGGGCGCCAAGGCTGCCCACCCCAATTCGCGCTTTACCGTGGCCGCTGGCAACAACCCGGCGCTGGACCACGCCTGGGACGACGCCAATGGCGTGCCCATTGACGCCTTTATCTTTGGTGGCCGTCGATCGACCACCGTGCCGCTGGTGACGGAGGCGCGCAACTGGGTCGAAGGCGTCTACATGGCTGCGACCATGGGCTCGGAGACCACCGCTGCGGCCGTGGGCCAGCAAGGCGTAGTGCGCCGCGACCCTTTTGCCATGCTTCCGTTCACCGGCTACAACGTGAGCGACTATTTCCAGCACTGGCTCGACATGGGCAGCAAGCTCGGCACTTCGGGCGTCAAGCTGCCGGCCATTTACTGCGTCAACTGGTTCCGCAAGGGCGAGGATGGCAAATTTGTCTGGCCCGGCTACGGCGAAAACATGCGCGTGCTCAAGTGGATGATTGACCGCCTAGAAGGCAACGCCTCTGGCTACGAGACCGGGTTTGGCGTGAGCCCCAACTACGACGAAATCACCTGGGACGGGCTGGACTTCACACCCGCCCAATTTGCCACCGTCACCAGCCTGGACAAAGCCGACTGGAAGCAGGAGATTGCGCTGCACACCGAGTTATTCACCCAACTGGCCTACCACCTTCCGCAGGAGCTCAACGCCACCAAGGCACGGTTGGAAGAGCGTCTGGCAGCTTAAACAACCGACCAAATGCCCAAGCTAGTCCGAGGCGGCAACCACCCGGTTGCGGCCTTGGCGCTTAGCTTGGTAGAGCGCGCCATCGGCCGCAGCCAAAAGCTGCTCCAAGGATTGTTGCTGGTCCCAGCAAGCCACGCCGATGGAGACGCTGAGCGCCAGTCCCCCTCCCAACGGCAGCGCAAATGGCGCCGAAGACACCGTCGTGCAGATGCGTTGGGCAATGCGGGTAGCCATGTCGGCGTCTACCTCCGGTAGCAAGACGCAAAACTCTTCCCCACCATAACGGGCGCACAAGTCGCCAGGACGCAAGCCAATTTCAATGCAACGCGCTGCATGGCACAGCACCAAGTCACCCACGGGATGACCGTGCTCGTCATTGACGCGTTTGAAATGGTCAATGTCGATCATCAGCAGAGACGCAGGGCGTGAAGGCGACTGGTAGCGACGCAAAGTGCGGGGGTAATTGCGGTCCATCCAGCGGCGATTGTGCAGGCCCGTTAGGGCGTCGGTTTCCGCGTCCTGCGCAAGGCGCTGCTGGTGAAGCATGGCTTCACTCAGGCCAGCATTGGCATTGCGCACGCGCGCTGAGAGCACCCGCAGCAAGTTCAGCGCGATCTTGGGCTCCTCCTGCATGGACCGCCAAACCATGGCTGCTGGCACAGCGAGCACCTGGCAATCGCGCTCAGCAATCGCCCAGGCGTTAGGCTTTTGGCCATCGATCAAAGACTGCTCGCCGACCGATTCGCCAGGAACGATGCGGGCCACCTCTTTGCGCTGCGGCAGGGCGTCTGCCGGTTCCTCGGCCGGGGTTTGGGACGGCGCAGCGCTGTCCGCATGCAGCCACACGGACAACTCACCGGACAAAAGCACGAACAGCGTATTGTGGGCGCTACCCCAGGTGATGAGCGTTTCGCCGCGCGCCAGGAAACACACCGGGGCTTGTGTCAGCCAATCGTGCACCGCCGCATCAGCGATGCCTTCTAAGAGGCGGGAACCCATTAGCACTTCACGTTGCAGTGCGGTCAGGCGAATGCCCGAAGGGTTGGGTATGGCCGCCCATGCCGATTCTGCGGCGACAGGGCCGTTATGCTGGTTCATTCACTTACCCCGGTTGTGGAAAGCGCCGGATACGCCCGACGATACAGAGATACGCCCAGCAGCGCTTCGCCCGGCGTTCCACTGGTATATGCCACGCTTATTGTCGCCCTGTATTTCATAAAATTTGCTTCCGAAAAAATTACCAAAACGGTAATTTCATTCCCGGGTCGCTGCAGCCCGATCAGCAAGCCAGCGTCCGTACGCCTGCCCGTATCCCCTGGGAGCGCCCAGTTTCGGGCTAGGGATAAACCCGAGGGCGGCTGCGCATCCGTAGCGGGGCCAGCGCAAGCCGGGAGCAGAAGCCAAAGGGGCACTTCTCCAATGAAAACGCGCACCGATTTGCATCGCTCGCTGGCACCGCGAAGGTGCGAATTAGGACCGGAACTGGCACTATAAAGGCATGCATCTGGCACTACTCGCCACGCCCTGGCGCAGACAAACTCTTAAGCTCATGCGACGAGGTCATGAGGCGGGCGCTAGTATGGCTCCGGCGCTTGCCGCACATTTTTTTAATGAAAGGTATCTGTATGAACAAGACTTTGCTTCCCGTGCTTGCGAAAACCCTGGCGGGTATGTTGGTTGCGGCAGGTGTTAGCTGCGCTTTTGCGCAGGCAAAAAAAGAAGTGACCTTTGCGCACCAGGACATGGTGCTGCCGTACCGGATCGCCATGGAGTCGGCTGAGATTGAAAAAGCCACTGGCTACAAAATCAACTGGCGCATGTTTGGCGGCGGCGGCGACGTGATCAAGGCCATGGCCTCGGGCGATGTCCAAGTCGGCGAAGCAGGTTCTAGCCCTTTGGCAGCCGCCGTCAGCCAGGGCCAGGACCTGCGTCTGGTCTGGATTTTGGATGACATCGCCGCTTCAGACACCCTGGTGGCGCGCAACGGCTCGGGCATCAATGGCTGGAAAGACCTGGTTGGCAAGAAAGTCGCCGTTCCTTTTGTTTCCACTGCCCACTATTCGCTGATGGTCGGCATGAAACTCGAGGGCGTGGATGCGAAATCGGTCAACGTGATGAACATGCGCCCCCCCGAAATCGCTGCCGCCTGGGAGCGGGGGGATATCGACGCGTCCTTCATTTGGGACCCGGTTCTGTCCAAAATTCGCCACACGGGCAAAGCCATTGCCAACTCAGGCGACGTTGGCAAGAAAGGCTATCCCACTTTTGACGGCTTGGTTGTCAACGCCAAGTGGGCTGCTGAAAACCGGGAATTCGTGGTCGCCATGATCAAAGCCATTTCCAAGGCCGACGCCAACTACCGCAATAACACCGCCAAATGGACGGCCACATCGCCCGAGGTGAAAGCCGTTGCGAAGTGGACCAAGGCTGACGAAAAAGAAGTGCCAGAAGCCATGGCTGCCTTTGTCTTCCCCGACAACGCAGCCCAGCTGTCAGCCTCCTGGCTGGGCGGCGGCGCCGCCAAGACGCTGGCCAATACCTCCGCTTTCCTGAAAGAGCAAGGGCGCATCCAGGAAGTCAAGCCAGACTACAGCGCGTTTGTGGACGCCAGCTACCTGCGCGACGCAATGAAATAATCTATGCCAAATGCGGTACGGGCCGCCGCCCGTACGAAGGGCAATATGCCACCCAAGGGGCAACTTGCACAAAGTTAGCCCCTTTTTTCTTGAATTTCTGATTTCTGCGAACTGTTATGCCCACATTGCACATCAAAGACCTGACGGTGAATTACGCCGTCAAAGGCGGCACCTTGCAGGCTCTCGCGCCCGTCAACCTGCGGATGCAGGGCGGCGACTTTGTGGTAGCCCTGGGCGCCTCGGGTTGCGGCAAGACCACGCTGCTCAATTGCATTGCTGGCTTTTTGCCCCCGTCCAGCGGTGAAGTGCTGCTCAACGGTGAACACGTGGAAGGCCCTGGCGCAGACCGTGGCGTGGTGTTCCAAAAACACGCACTCATGCCCTGGCTCAGCGTGATTGACAACGTGTGCCTGGGCCTGCGCATGCGCGGCATGGGTACGACGCAGCGCCGCCGTATTGGCGAAGACAAGCTGGCCTTGGTCGGCCTGGAAAAATACGCCGACCGCGCGGTCTATGAGCTATCTGGCGGCATGCAACAGCGCGTGGGCATTGCCCGCGCCCTGGCCAGCGACCCCGAAGTGCTGCTGATGGACGAGCCTATGGGCGCGCTGGACGCATTTACCCGCGAAACCGTTCAAGAAATTTTGTTGCGCGCCTGGTCCGCCTCGAACAAGATGGTGTTTTTCATCACCCACTCGGTGGAAGAAGCGCTGTTTTTGGCCACCCGCCTGATCGTCATGAGCCCCAGCCCCGGGCGCATTACCCACACCTACGACGACGTGCCGTTCTCACGCCAGTTTCTGGCGCATGGGGACGCTCGCCGCGTGAAGTCCGAGCCTGAGTTCATCCGCATGCGCGAAGAAGTGCTGTCCATCATCCACCAACGCGAGGCAGTCCATGTCTAAGCCATCCACCCCAGCGCTTAAAACCAGCGCTTTCAAAATCCCCGGGCAAGGGTCAAGTGCCGTCATCACCACCGTCACGATTGTTGTCATGGCGGCACTGTGGTTGCTGGTAACGAATATGGGCTGGATCAAGCCTATTTTTCTGCCCTCGCCGCAAGCCACCTACCAGCAGTTTTATGAGTACCTCACGGGTGCGGCCAATGACAAGCCGCTATGGCAGCACTTTATGGCCAGCATGCTTCGCGTATTTGCCGCTTTTACATTAGGCTGCATTACCGCGATTCCTGTCGGAATTGCCATGGGCATGTCGCGTTTTTGGCGCGGCATTTTTGACCCGCCGATTGAACTTCTTCGCCCGCTGCCGCCGCTGGCCTATTTGCCGCTCATCATTATCTGGTTTGGAATTGACGAGCTTCCCAAGGTGCTGCTGATTTACCTGAGCTGCTTTGCGCCACTGGCCATGGCCGCGCGCTCAGGCATGCGCAGCGCCTCGCAAGAGCAAATGAACGCCGCTTACTCCATGGGTGCGAGCTACAGCCAGGTGATCTGGCACGTGGTGCTGCCTGCGGCCATGCCCGAAATATTGGTGGGAATGCGTATCTCGATTGGCTTTGGTTGGAGCACACTGGTGGCCGCAGAAATGGTGGCCGCCAATGTGGGCCTGGGCCAGATGGTGCTTAATGCGTCTAATTTTCTGCGAACCGACATTGTGGTGATGGGCATCATCGTGATCGGCTCGGTGGCCTTTGCGTTTGACCTGCTGATGCGCTGGGTCGAGAAGAAAGTTGTACCTTGGAGGGGACGGATGTGACTGCAGCACCTGGATTTTTCAAACCCATCACCGGCTCGGTGATGCCGCGCTTTGCCGGTATTCCCACGCTCATGCGTCTGCCCTATGTGCAAGCGCACGAGCCCGAGTTTGCCGATGTAGAAATTGGCCTGGTCGGCATTCCTTGGGACGGTGGCACCACCAACCGCCCCGGCGCCCGCCACGGCCCGCGCCAGGTGCGCGACATCTCCACCATGATCCGCAACGTCAACCGCGCCAGCGGCATCGCGCCCTTTACTTTGTGCAACTGCGCCGACCTGGGCGACACGCCGGTCAACCCGGTGGACCTGATGGATTCACTGGCGCGCATCGAGACCTTTTTCACTAGCGTCTGTGCCGCAGGCATCGCGCCCTTGTCGGTGGGCGGCGATCATCTGGTCTCGCTGCCGGTCATGCGCGCCATCGTCAAGCACACCGGCCCCCTGGGCATGGTGCACTTTGACGCCCACACCGACACCTGGGACGGCTACTTTGGCGGCTTCAAATACACCCACGGCACGCCGTTTCGCCGCGCGGTGGAGGAAGGCCTGCTCGACCCCAAGCGCACGGTGCAAATCGGCATCCGCGGCGCGCTCTACAGCGACGCCGAAGACACCTGGGGCCAGGAACAAGGCATCCGCGTGATCGACATCGACGAGTTCAATGCCCTGGGCGTGGAAGGCACGATTGCTGAGGCCCGCCGCGTGGTGGGCGACGGCGCCACCTATGTGAGCTTTGACGTGGACGCGCTCGACCCGGTCTACGCCCCCGGCACCGGCACGCCCGAGATCGGTGGCATGACCACGCTGCAAGCGCAGCACGTGGTGCGCGGCCTGCGCGGCCTGAACCTGATCGGCGGCGACGTGGTCGAGGTCTCGCCCCCGTTTGACCCCAGCGGCAACACTGCGCTGGTGGGCGCGACCATGCTGTTTGAAATCTTGTGCGTGCTGGCCGAGAGTGTGCGCAAACGTCGGGGCTGAAAAAAACCAAGGGCCGAGGAATCGCCATGAACCGCCATCACATCAGTTCCGGCTCGCGCTTTGAGACCGACATCGGCTATTCCCGCGCGGTAGTGGCGGGCGACTGGGTGTTTGTCTCGGGCACCACAGGATTTGACTACGCCACCATGGCCATCTCGGACGACGTACGCGAACAGGCCGCGCAGTGCTTCAAAAACATCGCCGCTGCGCTGGCCCAAGCCGGCGCCATCCTGGACGACGTGGTGCGCGTGAACTACATCCTGCCCCACAGCGCCGACTTTGAACCCTGCTGGCCGGTGCTGCGCCACTACCTGGGCCAGGCCCGCCCCGCGGCCACCATGGTGAGCGCGGGGCTGCTGGACCCGCGCATGAAGATTGAGGTGGAGGTGACGGCGTTGCGGCGGCAAGCTGGCGTTTAGCCTGCTGACAGTGCCAATGCGGGTTTGATTCCAATCGCCTGCACCACCGCCCCCAGACCGGTGTGGAAGGTGCCTTCCACCACCTCGCGCTCCAGCTCCACCAAGTGCACAAAGTCCAAGCCAGGCAGTTCGGCGCGCAACGAGGCGGCGGTTTGCATCAGCTCCACCGATTTGCCCCCGCCGGTGCCGTGCTGGATTTGCGCGGGCGTGTAGGCCTCTAGCAAAAACACGCCGCCGGGCTTGAGCGCGGCCAGCACCTTGCGGTACAGCGCCTGGCGGATGCCGGGCGGCAGGGGGCAAAAGATGGAGACGATGGCGTCCCAGGCGTTCACGCCCAGCTCAAAATCGGCCAAATCGGCGCAGACCCGTTCAATCGCCACGCCCTTGGCGTCGGCCAGCGCTTGGGCTTTGTCCAAGCCTACTTGCGAGCCGTCCACGGCGGTCACCGCGTAGCCCTGCTGGGCCAGGAACACCGCGTTGCGCCCTTCGCCCTCGGCCAGACTCAAAACCCGGCCTTTGGGCAGGTGTGCAAAGTTGGCGGCCAAGAAGGTGTTGGGCTCGGTGCCGTAGGCGTATTCTTCTGAGCTGTAGCGTTCGTTCCACATGGTGTTTCTCCTGAGCCGGGTTGATGGGCTCTGGCATTGGAACAGGGTTTGGGCTCGGACCACGGCCCAAACCAATGTGTCGGGTAATTTTTGGGAACCAGTTTTGTACAATAACGCGTACAACTCTGAAAAAACGCCATGGACGCCATCACCTATTCCGCCGCGCGGGCCAACTTGGCTTCCACCATGAACCGCGTATGCAATGACCACGAGACCTTGATCATTACCCGCAACGGCGAACAATCGGTGGTGATGCTGTCTCTGGAGGACTTTCAAGCGCTGGAAGAAACCGCCTACCTCTTGCGCAACCCGGCCAATGCCAAGCGACTGCTCTCGGCTGCGAGCCAATTGGCCGCTGGGAAAGGCGTAGCCCGCGCGCTGGTTCCGTGAAGCTCGTCTTTGCCGACGAGGCGTGGGACGACTACCTTTACTGGCAAAAGCAAGACCGCCGCATGGTGGAGCGCATCAACAAACTGATTGCTGAGGCCGCGCGCTCGCCCTTTGAGGGCATCGGCAAACCAGAACCGCTCAAGCATGCGCTGGCCGGGTTCTGGTCACGGCGTATTACTGACGAACACCGCATAGTCTACCGGCCAGAGGACGGCGCCTTGCTGATTGCGCAACTGCGCTACCACTACTGAATGGCGGCGCAGCCCTGGGGTTTGAACACACGCTCGGTGGACGCCGGGTAAGCCTGCAATTTGCCCTCGGGCCTGCGGGGCGGGTGTGCAAAGTGGGCCGCCAAGAAGGTGTTGGGCTCGGTGCCGTAGGCGTATTCTTATGCGTTGTAGCCCTTTGCACTACACACTACAATCATTCCATGATCAAGAGCTTTCGGCACAAGGGCTTGGAGCGGTTCTTTTTGACTGGCTCGAAGTCGGGAATTCAGGCCGTGCATGCTTCCAAGCTGCGACTCCAGTTAGGCGCGCTTGACCAGGCTGTGAAGCCAGAAGACCTTTCAGCGCCCGCCTGGGCACTGCACCCGCTCAAAGGGGATTTAAAGGCGCATTGGGCGCTCACCGTCAATGGGAATTGGCGCATGGTTTTTACCTTTGAGGGAAGCGATGCCATCTTGGTCGATTACCTGGATTACCACTGAGGCTTTCAATGACACGCATGCACAATCCGCCGCACCCTGGCGAAGTCCTTCGGGAATATTTGGGCGCCATCACTGTGACCGAGGCGGCTGTGCGCCTTGGCGTCAACCGGGTCACCTTGTCGCGCATTGCCAGCGGAGCGGCCGGCGTTTCTGCGGACATGGCGTACCGCCTGGGCGACGCTTTTGGAACCAGCCCTGAACTGTGGGCAGGCTTGCAGTTGCAGTACGACTTGTTCCAAGCGGGCAAGCTAAAGCGACCGAAGATTGGAAAGTTGGCGGCCTAACTTTCACGTTAAACCGGCGCGCGCGCCTACTGCGCCTGCGCAATCGCCTTCTTCAAGTCCCGGTATTCCTCGCACGAAAAAGGGCAAATTTTGTCCAGGCTGGCCAGGTGTTCTTTCGCTTTGTCGAGCTGGCCCATCTGGATGTAGGCGATGCCTATGTATTCGTGGGCGCCCTTGTGCTTGGGGTCCAGGGTGAGTGCTTGTTTGTAGGCCACCAGTGACTCGTCGTACTTCTTTTGATTGCGCAGGCTGTAGCCCAGCAGGTTGAAGCCGTCGGCGCTGCGCGGGTTGGAGGCGGTATAGGGCTCTAGCACGGCCTGGGCTGCAGCCCAGTCTTTGCGGGCGATGGCGGTCTTGGCTTTTTCAAGCTCGGTGTCGCGCGGGCTAGGTGGGCTGGTGTCGGCGGCAAAGGCAAGGCTGCTGACAAGCAGGCAGGCGGCGAAAATGAAGCGAAGCATGGACATGGTGATCTTTCCTGGGGTTGAAGCGGGGGAGAGCCACGGAACTGTATCGGGTTTGATAATCACTCGCCCTGCGCAGCGCGATGGGCTTGGGCTGCACCCAGGAATCTGCAACACGCGGGCCAGATCACGCCAGACGCAAGCTCACCCGGCGCGGTGCGCCGCGCGCCCGGGCCAACTCGTCCACCGCAAGACCCAGGGCCTTGATGCCGGGGGCAATTTGTTCGGCGGGAATGGAGGACAAGCGCAACCGAAAGTACGAGCACGGGTACGGCGGGTGCATGAAGAACACCTCGCCGGCCTCGATCAGCACGCCGTGGTTGCGGGCGATCAGCGCCAGTTCGGCCGAATCCACCCAGGCCGGGGCGCGCACCCAGACCGAGGCGCCGCCCGAAGGCAGGCTGAATTCAAACTCTGGCAAATGGGTACGCAGCGCGCGCGCCACCAGGGCCATGCGCTCTTGCATGGCCTGGTTCACCCGGCGGGCATGGGCGTCGTGGTGGCCCAGGGACAAAAACAACGCAAAAGTGTGCTGCAAAAACGCGCTGGGGTGGCGCACCATGGCGTGGCGCAGGCCGCGCAGTTCGGCGATCAAGGCGCGCGGCGCCACGATATAGCCCAGGCGCAAGGACGGCGACAGGCTTTTGGACACCGAACCCACGTAAATCACGCGCCCCACCTTGTCCAGGCTTTTGAGCGCGGGCATGGGATCGCCCTCGTAGAGGTTTTCGGCCTCGTAGTCGTCCTCAATCACCACAAAATTGTGGTCTTCGGCCTGCTGCAGCAGGCGCCGGCGCCGCTCCAGCCCCAGCGTGCCGGTGGTGGGGCTTTGGTGCGAGGGGGTGACAAACACATAGTCCAGCGCGGGCAGGCGGTCCACCACCAGGCCTTGCGCGTCCACCGGCAGCGGCACGCACTGCGGCTGGCGCAGGGCAAAGCTGTTGCGGGCGTGCGGGTGGCCGGGTTCTTCCAGACCCACGCGCTGGTTGGCGTCAAACAGGCCCTCGGCCAACAAGTAGTAGGCATGTTGGGCGCCCACGGTGATCAAAATCTCTTCGGGCAGCGCAAAAACGCCGCGCTTGGGCAAGAGGCGCAGGCGGATTTGCTCGATCAGCTCGGGTACGTCGCCGAGTTCAAAGTCGGGCGTCCAGTGCGGCAGGTGGGCGCGCGCCAGGCTGTGGACGCAGCACTCGCGAAAGGCCTCGGACGGAAACAGCTGCGGGTCGTAAGTGCCGTAGACAAAGGGGTAGGCGTAGCGGCGCCACTGGTCCGGCTTGGCCAGGGTGCGCTGGTCGGAGAGCGAGCGCAGCACGCGCGCCGACCAGTCGGGCTGGGCGTTGACCCCGGGGCCCCCGGGAGATGCGGCACTGGCTGGCAGCGTGGGTGCCACCGCTTGGCGCGCAGGCACGGCGTGCGCCTGGTTGGTGACAAACACACCGCTGCGCGGGCGCGACTCGATAAACCCGTCGTCCATCAGGTGCTGGAAGGCGGCGGTCACGGTGTTGCGGCTCAGACCCAGCGCCTTGGCCAGCTCACGCGAGGACGGCAGCAGCGCGCCCACCGGCAGGCGGCCGTCCAATATTGCCTGCACCACCGACAGGCGCAGCCGCTGCTGCAGCGGCAGGGCTGGTTTGTCGGGCAAAGCGAACAGGCTTGCCCACTGGGCGTCTTTGGTGCGGTGGAGCTGGGTCATGGCCGGTGTGTGCAAAGGTGCCAAACCAGTATAAGCAGGGCCAGTGAGGGGCTGGCTTGGCCGAATCTGCCCATCTGGCACTAGCTCTTTGGTGCCAGGGCGCCTATCCTTTGCAACTGCTTATAACTAACTGGGAGTGCTTCTTGACCACCGCCGCCGTTACCGAATCCACCCTGGCCGCCTTTAGCGAAGCCTGGAACCGCCACGACGTAGAAGGCCTCATGTCTTTCATGAGCGACGACTGCGTGTTCATGACCGCTGGCGGCCCGGACGCCTGCGGCGCACGCCATGTGGGCCGCGAGGCGGTAGCCAAAGCGTTTGCGGGCGCCTGGGCCGCTTTGCCCGACGCGCATTGGAGCAATGGCGTGCATTTTGTGCAGGGCGACTTTGGCGTCTCGCAATGGACGTTTACCGGCACCGCCGCCGACGGCAGCCGGGTGGAGACCGATGGCGTGGACATCTTCTCCTTCAAGGACGGCAAGATTGCCGTGAAAAACGCGTTTCGCAAAGCACGCCCCAACATTCCCGCTGCCCAATAAGCCCGAGGTTCTCCATGACTACCGCCACACAGGCTCCGGGTGGCGACACCCGCTATGACCCGCAATACGACCCGCTGGTAGCGGCCACCCCCGGCGCCGGGCGCGCCTACGCCCCCAGCTACTGGGTGGCCAGCGCGGGGACACCGCCACAAGACAACGGCCCGGTGCGAAACGACTTTGACGTCGATGTCGCGGTGATCGGCTCGGGCTCGACCGGCATGTCCACCGCGCTGTACCTGGCGCAAGACCACGGCATCAGCGCCGTGGTGTTAGAGGCCAACCAGACCGCTTGGGGGTGTTCGAGCCGCAGCGGTGGCCAGGGCCAAAACGCCAGTGGGCGGCTAACGCGCTCGCAATGGATCGCGCGCTGGGGCATGGACACGGCCAAGGCGCTGGACACCGAGATCCGCACCGGGTTTGAGAACTTCAAGGCGCTCACGCGCGAGATCGACTGCGACGCCTTTGACGGCGGCCATTTGTACGTGGCGCATCGCAAGGAAAAAGTGGCTTACCTGGAAGAGCAAACACGGGTGCGGCGCGACATTTTTGGCTACCAGGCCAAGATGCTGAGCGCCCAAGAGCTGCGCGAGCAATACTGCGACGAGCGCGATGCCCATGCCGCCATGTGGGAGCCTGATGGCGTGGGCATCCACCCGCTCAAATTCACCTTTGGTCTGATGCGCAAGGCGCGGGCACTGGGCGTGAAGGTGCACACCGGCAGCCCGGTGCAAGGCTGGCAGACCATCCAAGGCGTGCACCACCTGCAAACCCCCGGCGGCGTGGTGCGCGCCAAGCGCGTGGCGGTGTGCACCGGCGGCTACACCGGGCAGGCGCTCAATCCGCTGCTAAAAAATAAGCTCTTGCCCATCCTGTCCAACTCGGTAACCACGCGCGTCTTGACGGCTGCGGAACTGGCCGCGACCAACTTCCGCTCGCAAACCTTTTTGACCGACACCCGCACCCTGCGCTTTTACTACCGCCTCTTGCCCGACAACCGGCTGCAACTGGGCAGCCGCAGCTCTATCACCGGGGCCGATGCGCAAGACCCTGGCCACCTCAAGCTGCTGACGGATGCAATTGCGCGCAAGTTTCCGCCACTGGCGGGTATTGAAATCGAGCACTCCTGGTGGGGCTGGGTGGATGTGAGCCACGACATGATGCCGCGCATCACCCGTCCCGACCCGGGGCAAACGGTCTGGCACGCCTTGGGATACGGCGGCAACGGCGTGTCGTTTTCTACTTGGGCAGGCAAGCGACTGGCGCAGCGCGTGGCAGGCAAGGACGGGGTAGAGGCGGTATTCCAATTGCCGATCTACAACTCACCCCTCGAATATCCCAACCTATTCAACCTAGCCCGCTCGCAGGCATTTGCACCGTTTCGCCGCTTCGGCCAGTACTTTTTGTACAAGTGGTACTGGATGCAGGACGAGTTGTAAGTCACTGGCACGAATGGCGGGCGCATCGGCCTTTCGTGGTTAGTATTCAGGCTCATCATCCCTTGAAGGCAAGACCGCACCATGAACCTCCAGAACCTATCCCGCCGTTCGGCCCTGGCCTTAGGCGCCTTGGCAGCGCTCCCTCACCTGACTACCCTGGCGGCCACGGATGCGCCTACGCGCGGCGGCACGCTGGTGCTGGGTTCCACCCAGGCTTTGCGCCATGTCAACGGCGCGGTGCAGTCCGGCATTGCCACGGCAGTGCCCAGCACGCAAATTTTTGCCAGCCCGCTGCGCTTTGATGACAAGTGGAACGCCCAGCCCTACCTGGCCGAAAAATGGTCGCTGGCCGCCGACGGCAAGTCGCTGACGCTAAACCTGCGCAAGGGCGCGGTGTTCCACGACGGCAAGCCGATTACTTCCGAAGACGTGGCCTTTTCCATCATGGCCATCAAGGCCAACCACCCGTTCACCACCATGATGGGCCCGGTCGACAAGGTGGAAACCCCCGACCCCTACACCGCCATCATCCGCATGGGCACGCCGCACCCCGCCATCGTGCTGGCCATGTCGCCCGCGCTGTGCCCGATATTGCCCAAGCACATTTATGGTGACGGCACCGACCTCAAAGTGCACCCGCGCAACAGCACCGACGTGGTGGGCTCCGGCCCGTTTCGCCTGACCGAGTTCAAGGCCGGGCAGCGCATCGTGCTGGAGCGCTTTGACAAGTTCTTTCTGGCGGGCAAGCCCTACCTGGACAAAATCATCGTCAACATCAACCCCGACTCCAACAGCCTGCTGCTGGGCCTGGAGCGCGGCGAAATTCAGATGATTCCCTACGCCACCAATTCCACCGAGCTCAAGCGCGTAGCCGCCAACCCGGCGCTCAACCTGACCAACAAAGGCTTTGAAGGCATTGGCGCCCTGAACTGGCTGGCCTTCAACACGGCCAAGAAGCCGCTCAACGACGTCAATGTGCGCAAGGCCATCGCCATGACCATTGACAAAAAGTTCATCAGCAAAGCGCTGCACGGCGGCTTTTCACAACCGGCCGACGGCCCCATCGTGGCCAGCAGCCCGTTTGCCATCCCCGACCTGATCACCTACCCGCTGGACCTGAAAAAAGCTGCTGACATGCTGGACGCGGCCGGCTACAAGGCCGGGGCGGACGGCGAGCGCTTCAAGCTCACCATCGACTACCTGCCCGGCCAAGACGAGCAGCAGAAGAACGTGGCCGAATACATCCGCGCGCAGCTCAAAAAAGTGGGCGTGATGGTGGACGTGCGAGCCTCGGCCGACTTCCCGTCCTGGGCCAAGCGCATGGCCACGCACGACTTTGACCTGTCCATGGACGTGGTGTTCAACTGGGGCGACCCCATCATCGGCGTGCACCGCACCTACTTGTCAACCAACATCCGCCCCATTGTGTGGACCAACACCCAGTCCTACAACAACCCCAAGGTCGACGAGCTGCTCAACACCGCCGGGAGCCTGCTCGACCCCACCAAGCGCCGTGCCTACTACGCCACCTTCCAAAAAATCGTGACCGACGAGCTGCCCATCCACTTCATCAACAACACGCCCTACCACACGGCCAGCAGCAAAAAGGTGATGAACGTGCCCACCACCATCTGGGGCCCGGCGTCGCCTTTCGATGAGGTGTACCTGAAGTAATCTCGCAGCGCTGCCAGCAATGCAGATGTTGAAGCTTGTCGCTTCGCGGCTGGCCCAGGGCTTGGCCCTGGTGCTGGCCGTGGTGGTGCTCAACTTTGTGCTGGTGCACGCCGCACCCGGCGACCCGGTGGAAACCATTGCCGGGGCCAGCGGCGGCATGGACGAGAAGCTGCAAGCCGAGCTGCGCGCCCAATACGGCCTGGACCGGCCGCTGCCCGTGCAACTGGGCATTTACCTGGGCAAAGTGCTGCGCGGCGACCTGGGCTATTCCTACTTTTTCAATCTACCAGTCTCGGGCCTGATTGCTGAGCGGGTGCCCGCCACCTTGGCTTTGGTGCTCAGCTCGGTGCTGGCAGCGTTTCTGATCGGCACCACGCTGGGCGTCTTGTCTGCCCGCAAACCCAACGGCTGGCTGTCGCAGACCATTAACGTGCTCTCCTTGGTGGGCTTTGCAGCGCCCGTGTTCTGGCTGGGCATGCTGCTGGTGATCTTGCTGGCCAGCGTTTTTCCGGTGTTTCCGGTCTCGGGCCTGCGCGGCATAGAGTCCGATGGCCGGGGCTGGAGCGATGTGCTGGATGTGTTGCACCACCTGGTGCTGCCCGCCTTCACACTGGGTCTGGTTTACTTGGCGCAGTACAGCCGCCTGTCGCGCGCGGCCATGCTGGATGTGCTGGGCGCGGACTACATCCGCACCGCCCTCGCCAAGGGCCTGAGCGAGCGCGTGGTGCTTTACAAGCACGCCCTGCGCAACGCCGTTCTACCGGTGGTGACGGTGTTGGGCCTGCAGTTTGGCAACGTGCTGGCCGGGGCGATTGTGGTGGAGACGGTGTTCAACTGGCCCGGCCTGGGGCGGCTGGCCTATGAGTCGGTGCTGCGGCGCGACTACCCCACTATTTTGGGTGTGCTACTGTTCTCGTCCGTGGTGGTGGTGGTGATGAACCAGCTCACCGACCTGTGCTACCGGCTGATCGACCCCCGCATCAAAACCGCATGAGCAACAACCCACACGCAGAGAGCCCCTGGCGCGAAGCCTTGCGCATGTTTGCGCGCAACCCCTCGGCCATTGCTGGCATGCTGCTCTTGGGCGCGGTGCTGCTGGTGGCGCTGGGCGGCCCGTGGTGGCTGGGGGTGGATCCGTTTGAGATCACCGCGGCACCTATGACGCCGCCGTTTTCTGAAGACGCCCTATTGGGCACCGACTACCTGGGCCGCGATGTGCTGGCCACGCTGGTCTATGGCGGGCGCGCCACCTTGCTGGTGGGTGCGGTGGCGGCGCTGCTGTCGGTGGCCATTGGCATCACGCTGGGCGCCATGGCGGGCTATTACGGCGGCAGGGTGGACGCGGTGCTGATGCGCGTGACCGAGTTTTTTCAGGTGCTGCCTGCGCTCTTGTTTGCCATGGTGGTGGTGACGCTGTTTTCGCCCACGCTGCTGACCACCACGCTGGCCATTGGCGTGGTCAGCTGGACCGGCACCGCACGCCTGACGCGCGCCGAGTTCATGAAATTCCGCAACCTCGAGTTTGTGCGCGCCGAGCAGGCCATTGGCGCCAGCCACGCCCGCATCATCTGGAAAGTGATCTTGCCCAACGCCTTGCCGCCGCTGATTGTGTCCGCCACGCTGGCCATTGGCTCGGCGATATTGTTTGAGGCCGGTCTGTCCTTTTTGGGCCTGGGCGACCAAAACCGCATGAGCTGGGGCCTGATGATTGGCGCCAGCCGCCAGTACGTGCTGAGCTGCTGGTGGGCGGTGGCGTTTCCCGGCGCGGCCATCTTCGTCACCGTGCTGGCGGTCAGCCTGATTGGCGACGGGCTGAACGACGCGCTCAACCCCAAACTGAGGGAGCGCTGATGTCCACGCCCAAGACAGACGTCCTGCTTCAAGTGCACGACTTGCGGGTCGAGTTCAAGACCCGGCGCGGCACGGCCACGGTGCTGGCGGGCGTGGATTTGGCGGTGCACCACGGCGAAACGCTGTGCGTGGTGGGCGAATCCGGCTGCGGCAAAAGCATGACGGCGCTGGCGCTACTGCGCTTGATACCGTCGCCGCCCGGGCGCATCAGCGCGGGGCAGGTGCTGTTTGGCGGCGAAGACCTGCTGCAAGCCAACGACGCGCGCATGCGCGAGGTGCGCGGCAACCGCATCTCCATGATCTTTCAGGAGCCGATGACCTCGCTCAACCCGGTGTTTACCGTGGGCGACCAGATTGGAGAATCCCTGCGCCTGCACGCCGGGCTGGACGCCGCAGGCGCGCGCGCCCAGGCCATCGAGATGCTGCGCCAAGTGGGCATTGCGGCGCCCGAGCGGCGGGTGGACGAATACCCGCACCAGCTCTCGGGCGGCATGCGCCAGCGGGTGATGATTGCCATGGCGCTGGCCTGCCGCCCCGACATCCTGATCGCCGACGAACCCACCACCGCGCTGGACGTGACGGTGCAGGCCCAGATTTTTGACCTGCTGCGCGCGCTGCAGCGTGACAAGGGCACGGCCATTGTGCTGATCACCCACGACATGGGCGCCGTGGCCGAAATGGCCGACCGGGTGATGGTGATGTACGCCGGGCGCGTGGTGGAAGAAGGC
>CANFWT010000030.1 GCA_947450895.1 Comamonadaceae bacterium
CTCAAAGCCCTGGGCGCGCAGCAAGGCGGTGGATTTTTCGCAGCGGATGCCGCCGGTGCAAAACATGGCCACCTTGGGTTTCTTGCCCCCACGCGCTTGCAAGGCCGGTGCCTGCGCCGCCCATTCGGGTAGCTGCGAGAAGGTTTTGATACGCGGGTCCAGCGCCCCGGCGAAGGTGCCGATCTCCACTTCATAGTCGTTGCGCGTGTCCACCACCACCACCTCCGGGTCACTGATCAGGGCGTTCCAGTGTTCGGGCAAGACGTAGGTGCCCGCGCCGCTGGTGGGGCTGATGCCCGGCACGCCCATGGTGACGATTTCTTTTTTAAGCCGCACCTTCATGCGGTGAAAGGGTGCGGTGTCGGACCAGGACTCTTTGTGCACCAGCGAGGCAAAAACAGGGTCGGCGCGCAGATACGCGAGCACCGCGCGCACATCGTCGGGTGCGCCCGCTATGGTGCTGTTAATGCCTTCAGGCGCCAGCAGGATGAGGCCTTTGACCTGACGCTGTAGGCACAGCGCGAGCAGGGCAGGGCGGCGTTGCGCGTAGTCGGGCAAGTCCACAAACAGGTAAAAGGCAGCAGTCAGGTAGCGCGCGGTGGGCATGGTTAAAGTCACGGTGGGTCAAGGGTTGGGAGTATGCCGCCTGGGCGCAGAGCCGGGCACACGGGCGTGGTGGCGCAGACGCTCTGTGGGTCAGCGCATCAGCAGGGCCAAGTGGAACCGTGCTCGGGCACCAGCGCCCGCCATTTGAGCGCGCGCTCGATGCGCAGGCGCAAGGCGTCCGAGGCCGCGCGCTCGCCGTGCACCACATACACCTGGCCTGGGGGCTGCGGGCAAGTGCCCATCCACGCGATGAGCTGCGAAGCGTCGGCATGGGCCGAGGCTGACTCCAGTTGCACCACTTCAGCCCGTACCGCTACATCATGGCCATGGATGCGTACGCTGTGCGCGCCACTGGCCAGGGTTGCGCCGCGTGTGCCTGGGGCCTGGTAGCCGGTCAATATCACCATGTTGCGCTGGTCGCCCGCATGCTGTTCCAGGTGGTGGAGCACGCGCCCCCCGGTAGCCATGCCACTGGCGGACAGAATCACCATGGGGCCGTGGCGCGCGGAAAGGGCTTTGGACTCTTCTGGGCTTGAGACCATGGTGGCGCAGCGAGCCATGGCATCGACCTCGGCACGGTTGAGGCGGTATTCGCCGAGGTGCTGCATAAAAGACTGCGTGGTGTGCACTGCCATTGGGCTGTCCAAAAAAACTGGCAGATGGTGGGCAAGCGTGCCATTGGCCTTGAGTTGGGCGATGGCGTGCAGGACCGCCTGCGCCCGCCCGACGGCAAACACGGGCACTACCGCTTTGCCGCCCCGGGCGGCCAGGCGTGCCAAGGCAGGGCCGAGTTCGGCCAACAGGTTTTCTTGCGGGTGGGTGCGGTCGCCGTAGGTGGACTCCACCACCAGCGTATCGATGGCCGGCAGGGGGTCGGGGGGCAGCATGAGCGCGTCATTGGGCCGCCCTACGTCGCCTGAGAAAAACAGGCGCCGCCCCGCCACCTCCACCAAAATGCCGGATGCGCCAACAATGTGCCCGGCGGGCTGAAAAGTCACCTTCCAACCAGGCAGCGGTGCAAATGCCTGGCGCTGCGGCACCGCCTTGATCAGGGGCAGGCAGTCGAGCGCCTCCTGGCGCGAGTAAAGCGGCAAGGCTGGGGCGTGCTTGGAAAAGCCATGCCGGTTGGCAAACGAGGCATCTTCTTCCTGCAAGTGGCCGCTGTCCGGCAGCAAGATGCCGCACAGGTCGCGCGTGCCAGAGGACGCATAGACCGGGCCACGAAAACCATTCTTGGCCAGCAAGGGCAGGTAGCCGCTGTGGTCCAGGTGCGCATGGGTCAGCAGCACGGCGTCAATGGCGCTGGCGGCCACGGGCAGCGCAGCCCAGTTGCGCAGGCGCAGCTGCTTGAAGCCTTGGAACAGGCCGCAGTCCACCAAGATGCGACCGGTCTGGTGTTGCACCAGAAATTTGGAGCCGGTCACGGTGTCTGCGCCGCCCAAAAAGGTGATTTGCACGCCCATAGGTTTCCCCGCAGGCGTACCCGGCCCGTCAAGAGGTCAAAAAAAGCCGCCTGTCCCCTTATAGGGCAGGCGGCTCTCTGGGCAGTGCTTAAGTTACGCGTGCTTGGCTTGGATCAACTAAAAAAGCCTTTGAGCTTGTCTTTCCAGCTGTCGCCCGAAGGCGAATGCTTGCTGCCGCCTTTTTTGAACGACTCGTCGAGTTCTCGCATCAGCTTGCGCTGGTGTTCGCTGAGCTTAACCGGGGTCTCGACCGTGATGTGGCAATACAAGTCACCGGGGTAGCTGGAGCGCACGCCTTTGATGCCCTTGCCACGCAGGCGAAACTGCTTACCAGTTTGGGTTCCTTCTGGCAGATCGATTGCCGCTTTGCCTGCCAGCGTAGGCACGTCAATTTCACCACCCAGTGCCGCGGTCACCATGCCAATCGGTACGGTGCAATGCAGGTCGTCGCCATCGCGCTCAAAGATATCGTGCTTTTTCAGGCGAATCTCGATGTACAGATCTCCGGGTGGTCCACCATTGGTGCCGGCCTCGCCATTACCCGCACTGCGAATGCGCATGCCGCCGTCGATGCCCGCTGGGATTTTGACTTCCAGTGTTTTTTGCCGTTTGACCTTGCCCTGGCCCGCACAGGCAATGCAGGGCTCGGCGATGATTTTCCCCACCCCGCGGCAAGTGGGACAGGTTTGCTGCACGCTGAAAAAGCCCTGGCGCATTTGCACCGCGCCGGCACCGCCGCAGGTACCGCAGGGTTTGATCTGGCTACCGGGTTTGGCGCCCGAGCCCGCGCAGACCTCGCAGTTTTCCTGGGTCGGAATGCGGATTTGCGCGTCCTTGCCCGTGGCTGCTTCTTCCAGCGTCATTTCCATGGCGTAACTCAGGTCTCCACCGCGAAATACCTGGCGTCCGCCGCCCGCGCGTCCGCGTTGCTGGCCAAACATATCGCCAAAAATATCGCCAAACGCCTCAGCAAAACCGCCAAAGCCTTCGCCGCCCCCTGGGCCACCGCGCATATTCGGGTCCACGCCGGCATGGCCGTGCTGGTCGTAGGCCGCACGCTTTTGTGGGTCGGACAGCATCTCGTAAGCCTCTTTGGCCTCTTTGAACTTGACCTCAGCGTCTTTAGAACCCTCACCCTGGTTGCGGTCCGGGTGAAATTTCATCGCCAGCTTGCGATAAGACTTTTTAATTTCTTCGTCCGACGCGTTTTTGGGTACACCCAAAATTTCGTAAAAATCTCGTTTAGCCATCGTGAATGCGCGCTCCGTAACAACAGAAAAGCCGCGCTGAACTCCAAACGGTGTTCAGCGCGGCAGGATTTCAAGCAGCCGGTGCTGCCCGGGGCTTAGCCCTTTTTGACTTCCTTGACTTCCGCGTCAACCACGTTGTCGTCGGCTGCCTGCGGTGCCTCGGCTGCACCTGCTGCCGCGCCCTGCGCCGCTTCCTTGGCCTGCATGTCAGCGTAGACTTTCTCGCCGAGTTTCTGGCTGGCAGTCATCAGGGCTGCACTCTTGGACGCAATGCCTTCTTTGTCATCGCCTTTGATGACGGCTTCTAGGTCTTTGATCGCAGCCTCGATCTTTTCTTTCTCGCCCGCGTCAAGCTTGTCGCCGTATTCGGTCAGGCTCTTCTTGACGCTGTGGATGTTGGCGTCCGCTTCGTTTTTGGCCTGAATCAGTTCGAGCTTTTTGCGGTCGTCGGCGGCGTTGAGTTCTGCGTCTTTCACCATTTGCTGGATTTCAGCCTCGGTCAGGCCAGAGTTGGCCTTGATGGTGATCTTGTTCTCTTTGCCCGTGCCTTTGTCTTTGGCGCCCACGTGCAAGATGCCGTTGGCGTCGATGTCAAATGACACTTCAATTTGCGGCGTGCCGCGAGCGGCCGGGGCAATGCCTTCGAGGTTGAACTCGCCCAGCGACTTGTTGGCCGCAGCCATCTCGCGCTCGCCTTGGTAGACCTTGATGGTCACGGCCGGCTGGTTGTCGTCGGCGGTGGAGAAAGTTTGGGCAAACTTGGTCGGGATGGTGGTGTTCTTGGTGATCATCTTGGTCATCACGCCACCCAGGGTTTCAATGCCCAAGGACAGGGGGGTGACGTCCAGCAGCAGCACGTCCTTGCGGTCGCCAGACAAGACCTGGCCCTGAATCGCAGCACCGACGGCCACGGCTTCGTCAGGGTTGACGTCTTTGCGAGGCTCTTTGCCAAACAGTTCCTTGACCTTTTCTTGCACTTTGGGCATGCGCGTCATGCCGCCGACCAAAATCACGTCGTGGATGTCCGCCACATTCACACCAGCATCTTTGATGGCCATGCGGCACGGCGCAATCGTGCGCTCAATCAATTCTTCGACCAGACTTTCCAGCTTGGCGCGGGTGAGTTTGATGTTCAGATGCTTCGGTCCCGTAGCATCCGCAGTAACGTAGGGCAGGTTGATGTCAGTTTGCGCGCTGCTGGAGAGCTCGATCTTGGCTTTTTCGGCCGCTTCTTTCAGACGTTGCAGCGCCAGAACATCCTTGGACAGGTCCACACCGGATTCTTTTTTGAACTCGGTGATGATGAAGTCGATGATGCGCTGGTCAAAGTCCTCGCCGCCCAAGAAGGTGTCCCCGTTGGTAGACAACACTTCAAACTGCTTTTCGCCATCCACGTCGGCAATTTCGATGATGGACACGTCAAACGTGCCGCCACCCAAGTCATACACCGCAATTTTGCGGTCGCCTTTTTCGTTTTTGTCCAGGCCAAAGGCCAAAGCGGCGGCGGTGGGCTCGTTGATGATGCGTTTGACGTCCAAGCCGGCAATGCGTCCAGCGTCTTTGGTGGCCTGGCGCTGCGCGTCGTTGAAGTAAGCGGGCACGGTAATCACCGCTTCGGTCACTTCTTCGCCGAGGTAGTCTTCGGCGGTCTTCTTCATCTTGCGCAAAATGTCGGCGCTGACTTGCTGGGGTGCCAAGCGGTTGCCGCGGACTTCCACCCAGGCGTCGCCATTGTCGGCAGCGGCGATTTTGTAGGGCATCAAGTCGATGTCCTTTTGCACTTCTTTTTCGGTGAACTTGCGTCCAATCAGGCGCTTGACGGCGTAGAGCGTGTTCTTGGGGTTGGTCACCGACTGGCGTTTGGCCGATGCGCCGACCAGCACTTCGCCGTCTTCTTGGTAGGCGATGATGGATGGTGTGGTGCGCGCGCCCTCGGCGTTCTCGATCACCTTGGGCGTGTTGCCCTCCATAACGGCCACGCAGCTGTTGGTGGTGCCCAAGTCAATACCGATGATTCTTCCCATGATGGAACTCCTGCTGATTCAAAAAGATTGGATAAAAAAGAAGTAGGGGCGGCCCGCAAACATTTCAAGTGCTGCGCGCCCTTTTCGCGCGTTTATTTGGGCGCGGAAACCGTTACCAGCGCCGGGCGCAGCACGCGCTCGGATATCAAATAGCCTTTTTGCAGCACCGTGACCACCGTGTTGGCCTCGTGCTCGGAGGGAACCACGCTGATCGCTTGGTGGTGGTGGGGGTCAAACTTGGTGCCGGCGGCGGGGTTGATGGCAATCACTTTGTTGCGCTCCAAGGCGGCAATCAGTTGGCGCAAGGTGGCCTGCGCGCCCTCGTTGATCTGCTCCACCGTGGCGTCTTTGATGCTCAGACCGGCTTCCAAGCTGTCGGCCACGGGCAGGAGGCTTTCGGCAAAACTCTCCAACGCGAACTTGCGCGCTTTGGACACTTCTTCCTCAGCGCGGCGGCGGGCGTTTTCAGCGTCGGCCTTGGCACGCAAAAACTGATCGGCCAGATCGGCCGACTTGGCTTCCAGCAACGCCAGGTCGGTTTGTGCCTGTGCCAGTTGTTCCGCTTCAGAAAGCGGCGCCGGGGCCGTCTGTTCGGCGGAGTCTTCGGGGGAGGGAGGGGTGGCGTTGTCGGACATGGAATTTCGGAAAAAAACGAAGGGTTGTGCCAAACGGCGAAAAACAGCTGCGAAGTAGCTGGGGCGCAAGCGCCCAAATTCAAGAGCGCCCAGGGCACGTTGGTACCAAGGGCGCATTGGGGGGCCTCAGGTACCGAGCAACTCGACGTCAAACTTCAGCGTCGCATTGGGCGGAATCACGCCGCCCGCACCGCGCGCGCCATAGCCTAGCGACGCGGGAATAATCAGCGTGCGGCAGCCGCCGACTTTCATGCCGGCCACGCCTTCGTCCCAACCCTGAATCACCTGGCCGGCGCCCAAGCGGAACACAAAGGGGTCGTTGCGGTCTTTGCTGGAGTCGAACTTGGCGCCTTGTTCGCCATCATTGAACAGCCAGCCGGTGTAGTGCACGGTGACGTTTTTGCCGACCACGGCGAGGTCGCCGCTGCCTTCGACGGTGTCCACATATTGCAGGCCAGAGAGAGATGTTTGCATGGGGTGTTCCTTAGAGGGTGAAGAAAAAAGAGTGAATCGAAAAACTTGGGCGGCGCAAACCGGCGGTTTACAGCCGGGCTTGTACCGCGTGGAGCAACGCCTCGGAGGCCTCAGGCATCAGGCCAAACCAGGCTTCAAACGCGGGCCGCGCCTGGTGAATCAGCATGCCCAAACCATAAGCCACCGGGTTGCCACGCGCCAATGCGGCGTCAATCAGCGGCGTGCGCTGCGGCACGTAGACGATGTCAGACACCAGCGCCCCGCGCGGCAAATCGTCCAAGGCCAGGTCCAGCGCCGCTTCGCCGTGCATGCCCTGGTTGGTGGTGTTGACCAGCAAGGCCACATCCGCCAGCGCGCTTGTGCGCTCATTCCACGGAACTGTCATTACGCGGGGGCCAAAGTCATTGGCAATCGCCTCGGCCTTGTCCAGGCTGCGGTTGCACACGCGTACTTGGGGCACCCCGGCGTCCAACAGCGCAGCGACGACCGCGCGCGCGGCGCCACCGGCGCCCACCACCAGGGCCGGCCCGGCATCGGCGCGCCAGCCGGCGCAGGACTCTTGCAGGCTGTGCAGGTAGCCAAAGGCGTCGGTGTTTTTGCCGCTCAGGCTGCCGTCGGCTTCCACCACCACGGTGTTGATGGCGCCTATGCGCTGCGCCAACGGCTCCACCCGGTCCACCAGCGCCATGGCCGCCACTTTGTGCGGAATGGTCAGGTTGCAGCCCGCAAAGCCAAGCTTGGGCAGGGCGCGCAGCGCGGCTTCCAGGTCCTCGGGGCGCACCGGTAGCTGCACATAGGCGCCGCGCAGCCCGTACTGCGCGATCCAATGGCTGTGGATGAACGGTGAGCGCGAATGCGCCACCGGCCAGCCCATCACCCCGGCGAGCACGTAGGGCGTGGAAGATGGCGGCGGCGCCACGCTCGCCGTGCCCAACGAGGCTGGTTCGGCCACGGCTTTACAGCGTGTCGGTGAAGCTGCGCAGCTTGTCGCTGCGGCTGGGGTGCTTGAGCTTGCGCAAGGCCTTGGCCTCGATCTGGCGGATGCGCTCACGCGTCACGTCAAATTGCTTGCCCACTTCTTCCAGCGTGTGGTCGCTGGCCATCTCAATACCAAAGCGCATGCGCAGCACCTTGGCTTCGCGCGGCGTGAGGCTGTCCAAGATGTCTTTGACCACATCGCGCAAACCGGCTTGCATGGCGGCTTCCATGGGTGCGGTGTTGGCGCCGTCTTCGATAAAGTCGCCCAGGTGGCTGTCATCGTCGTCGCCGATGGGCGTTTCCATCGAGATGGGCTCTTTGGCGATCTTCATGATCTTGCGGATCTTGTCCTCGGCAATCTCCATGCGCTCGGCCAGCACGCTGGCGTCGGGTTCAAAGCCAAACTCCTGCAGGTGCTGGCGGCTGATGCGGTTCATCTTGTTGATGGTTTCGATCATGTGCACCGGAATGCGGATAGTGCGCGCCTGGTCGGCAATCGAGCGGGTGATGGCCTGGCGAATCCACCAGGTGGCATAGGTGGAGAATTTGTAGCCCCGGCGGTATTCGAACTTGTCCACCGCTTTCATTAGGCCGATATTGCCTTCTTGGATGAGGTCCAGAAACTGCAGGCCGCGGTTGGTGTATTTTTTGGCAATCGAGATCACCAGGCGCAAATTGGCCTCGATCATTTCTTTTTTGGCAGCGCGGCTGGACGCCTCGCCCTGGTTCATGCGCTTGTTGATGTCCTTGAGCAAGTCCAGCGGCACCACCACCTTGGTTTGCAGGTCGATGAGCTTTTGCTGAATGTCTTGCACCGGCGGTATGTTGCGCGCCATCACCGCGCTCCAGGGCTTGCCCGCGGCGGCCTGCTTCTCAATCCATTTCAGATTAAGCAACTGGCTGGCTACGCGGTTGCCGTTCTTGTCGCGGCCACTGAAGTCGGCGATGAAGTTGTCCTGGCTGTAGCCGCATTTGTCCACGATGATGCGGCGCAGTTCGCGCTCTTTCTTGCGGATGTCGTCCACCTGGCCGCGCACCATGTCGCAGAGCTTTTCGATCGCTTTGGCAGTAAAACGGATCGTCATGAGCTCGTCACTGAGCAGCTTTTGGGTTTTCGCGTACGACGGTGAGCCGTGGCCTTCTTTGTCGTAGATGGCATGCATCTTCTCGAACAGCTCGCGCAAGTGGTCAAAGCGCACCATGGCTTCGCGTTTGAGCTCTTCAAGCTTCTTGGTCAATGCCTTGGAGCCGCCCTTGCCGTCGTCGTCATCGTCCGCGTCAAACTCGTCGAAATCTTCCTCAGCCACATAGTCGTCAGCTTCGTTGGGGTTGGAAAAGCCGTCCACAATGGTGGTGATCACCACCTTGCCTTCGCGGATTTCTTCGCCCAGACGCAGGATTTCGGCGATGGTGGCGGGCGAGCCAGAGATCGCTTCCATCATGGCCATCAGGCCGCCTTCAATGCGCTTGGCAATCTCGATCTCGCCTTCGCGGGTCAGCAACTCGACCGTGCCCATCTCGCGCATGTACATGCGCACCGGGTCGGTGGTGCGGCCAAATTCGCTGTCCACCGTCGAGAGAGCGGCTTCGGCTTCTTCCTCGGCTTCGGCCTCGGTGGCGGCGGTGGCCACGTTGTTGTTCAGCAGCAGGGTCTCGGCGTCTGGCGTTTGCTCGTACACCGCCACGCCCATGTCGTTGAGCATGGAAATCACGACTTCCAGCGTTTCCGCGTCTACCAACTTGCCGGGCAAGTGGTCAGAAATTTCGCCATGGGTGAGGTAGCCGCGGGTGCGCCCGAGCTTGATCAGCGCCACAAAGGCCAGACGGCGTTTGGTTTTTTCTTCCTCCGACAGGATGGTTTCTTCCAGTCCGAACTCTTTCATCAAGGCGCGCTCTTTGGCCTTGCTGATCTTCATGCGCAAAGGCTTGACCTTTTCGCCCGTGGCGCTGACCACCGGTTCGGCTTCCAATTCGGCTTCGATGTCTGACAGGTCTGCGTCATCCGAGCCCGCGTCCGCTTTGGCTTTGGCCGCATTCGTCGTTTTGGCTGTCGCCTTGGCGGCTGGCTTGCTTGCCGCTTTGGCCGCTGGTTTGGCTGCGGGGGTTTTGGCGGCCGCTTTGGCAGGCGCGGCTCCTGCTGCTTCGGATGCTTCGTTTTTCACCGCGGCTTTGGGAGCAGATTTTGGGGCAGCCTTGGCCGGCTTGGCCTTCGCGGCATTGAGCAGAGCGTCCGCGGCGGCTTGAAGGTCGGCTTTGGAGGCGGTTTTGGGAGGAGTCACGGATTTCACTTTCTTCGGGGGGGCAGCAGGCGCCGCAGCTGGGTCTGGGGCAGTTTTGCTTCCGGTTTTGGCCGCTGGCTTGGAAGCTGGCTGAACTGGCTTGGCGGATTTGGATGCGGGCATAGTGAACCTTAGAACCACAAAGAAATGAACGGGACAAAGACCAGCCCGGGCAGCTCAGGAAGAACCTGCCAGGCGAACAAAAACACATGGAGACGGGGTCGCGAATTTCAACGGGCAAGATGTCGGGGCGAACATTTGGTTTGCAGTCCTTGCGGTGGTTTGGCCGGGTGAAGGGCTATCACGCGGTGGCCAGGGTCCGGAGGTGCTGCTGTCGCTCTTGCCGAGCTAGCCCTCCATTATACCTGTGCACTGTTGCTCCAAGGCGCGCCTGCGCGCCTGCAACGCGCGGTAGCGTTCCAGTGCATGCGGGTCGCTGCCACTTTGGGCAATGGCCTGGGTCTCCTGTTCCTTAAGGCGGTCGATCAACATGCGTGCAAGCAGATTGCGCAGCTCTTGCACCGTTTCTTCGGCGGATTCGTCTGCGGCTTGCGGGCCAGACATCAGGCGCAGGGCCAGGTCCTCAAAGGTCTGCCCCTGGATTTCGCCACGCAAGGCGCTCCAGGTCAGCGGCCCGTGCTCGTGCAGCTGGGTTTCCAGCCATACAAAGAGCGCGCCGTGGGGCTCGGGCAGCTCGCACAAGAGGGTGTGGTCTTCACCCGAGAGCACCTCCCACAACTGGCTTTGCCCGAGCAGAATGCGGGCCGCATGGTCGGCACGGCTGGCCGGGCGTGCGCGACCGCCCAAGCGGTTGCGCGGGGCGCTGGTGCGTGCGCCGTAAGTGCCGCGACCGTCGGGGTCGCCAAAGCTGCTAGCGCTGCCAAAACTGGCGCCCGCCGCCGCTTCAAAGCCGTTGTTGTGGGCTTGCGCGCGTCGCCCCTGGCTTCTTTCCTTGGCGCCTGAGCGCGCTGGCGGCATCCACAACTCGCCCAGTTCTCGGCTGGTGAGCTGCACCAAGTCAGCCAGTTCTGCCAGCAATTGCAATTTGAGCGCCCCGTCAGGCAGTTGCATCCACAAGGGCTTGGCGTTACTGGACAAGTGCGCGCGGCCTTCGGCTGTGTGCAAGTCGCAGCCCTCGCTGGCGGACTCGACCAAAAACCGGCTCAGCGGCGTGGCCTGGGCCAAGTAGTCGGCAAACGCCGGGGCGCCGTGGGCGCGGATAAAGCTGTCGGGGTCGTGCTCGGCGGGCAAAAACAAGAACTTGATGCTGCGCACATCGGTGGCAAAGGCCAGCGCGCCGTCCAGCGCCTTGCGCGCCGCGCGCCGGCCCGCGCTGTCGCCGTCAAAACTGAACACTACGGCGTCGGTGAAGCGAAACAGCTTTTGCACATGGTCGTTGGTACAGGCGGTGCCCAGCGTGGCCACGGCGTTGGGAAAGCCCAGCTGCGCCAGCGCCACCACGTCCATATAGCCCTCAGTCACCAGCGCATAGCCCTTGTCGCGCAAGTGCGCGCGGGCCTCAAACAGGCCATACAACTCGCGGCCTTTGCTGAACACCGGTGTTTCGGGGGAATTGAGGTACTTGGGCTTTTCGTCGCCCAGCACCCGCCCGCCAAAGCCTATGCATTCGCCCTTGATGTTGCGGATGGGGAACATGATGCGGTCGCGAAAGCGGTCGTAGCGCTTTTCTTCGCCACCGTCTTCCGCGTTGCTGATCACCAGGCCGCTTTCCACCAAAAGCGGGTCGTCGTAGCTGGGGAACACGCTGGCCAGGCTGCGCCAGCCCTCGGGCGCGTAGCCCAGGCCAAACTGCTTGGCAATTTCGCCCGACAGGCCTCGACCTTTGAGGTAGGCCACGGCCCCGGGCGCGTCTTTCAGGTGGCGGCGGTAGGCGTCACCGGCTTTTTCCAGCACGCTGGTCAGGGTGTGCTGCTTTTCTTTTTGTTCCTGGGCGCGGGCGCGGTCTTGGGGCGAGGCCTCGTCTTCGGGCACTTGCATGCCGTATTGCTGCGCCAGGTCGTGCACCGCTTCCACAAAGCTCATGCCCGCGTGGTCCATCAAAAAACCGATGGCGTTGCCGTTTTTGCCGCAGCCAAAGCAGTGGTAGAACTGCTTGGTGGGGCTGACCGAAAACGAGGGCGATTTCTCGCCGTGAAACGGGCACAGGCCCATGAAATTGGCGCCGCCTTTTTTGAGCTGCACGTAGCGCCCGACGATGTCCACCACGTCGGCGCGCGCAATCAGCTCTTGGATAAAGGTTTGCGGTATCGCCATTCGTTCATTGTAGAAGTCGGCCCTTTTTGGGGCGAGTGGGACGGTTTAGTCGCCCAGCACCACGCCCTCGCGCCGGGGGTCGGCGCCCCCAAACCAGCCATTGGGCGTGCGCGCAATGGCTTGCAGGCCGCTGGGCAGCGGCACTAGCACCACCGTGTGGCCGCGTGCCTTGAGCGCGCTGGCGGTGGATGCGTCAAAACGGCCTTTTTCCAGCACCAGCACCTCGTCCATGGCGCCAAAGTTGGGCAGGTCAATGGCGGTTTGGGCGTTCAGACCCCAGTTCAAAAGGCCGTACAGAGTTTTGGCGGTGAAGTGGATGATGAATGCGCCGCCGGGGCTGCCCAAGGTGGCGAGTAACTGGCCGCTGTCGGCGTCAAACACCAGCGTGGGTGCCATGGACGAGCGCGGGCGCTTGCCCGGCTCGACCCGGTTGGCTACGGGTTTGCCGTCTGCACCCGTGGGCGCAAAGCTGAAGTCGGTGAGCTGGTTGTTGAGCAAAAAGCCGCCTTCCAAGCCCACGCCACGGTTCACCATTAGGCGCGCGCCCCAAGCGTCTTCGATGGTGGTGGTCATGGCCAGGGCGTTGCCCCAGGCATCGACTACCGAAATGTGCGAGGTGCCGTGCTCGGTTTGCGCCGCCATGGGCGCATAACTGCTGCGCACCACGCCGGGTTGGCCGGGCAGCGCGCGCGGCATACGCGGGCCGTTGGGGGAAATGAGCGTAGCGCGTTGGGCCAGATACGCATCGTCGAGCAGGCTGGCCCAGCCGCCTTCAGGCGCGTCGACGAACTGCGGGTCGCCCACAAACTGGGCGCGGTCGGCAAATGCCAAGCGCGCGGCCTCGGTGTAAAGATGCAGCCACGGCGCGCCGGGTTGCTCGGCCTCCAGCGCCAAAGTGTCCGCCAGGGTGTGCGCCAGCGTGGCCAAAATCTGGCCCACCGCCAGCATGCCCGAGCTGGGCGGCGGCATACCGCACAGGCGGTAATTGCGCGGCGGGGTCTGGGTTACCCGGTAGACCATGCACAAGGGCGCACGTTCCACCGGCTGGTAAGCATCCAGGTCGGTGGCGCTCAGAGTGCCGGGGTTGCTGGCGTGGCCTTGCACCTTGGCGGCAATCGCCTGCGCTACTGCGCCCTTGGTCAGGGCGCTGGGGCCTTCAGCGGCGATGCGTTGCAGCACGGCCGCCAACTCGGGGTTGCGCAAGATGTGTCCCGCAGGCCAGGGCTGGCCGCTGGCGTCAAAAAAATACCGGGCTGCGACTGGGTCGGTTTTGAGATCGGTCTCAGATGCCAGCAGCGTGGCCATGCGCGGGCTGATGGCAAAGCCGTTGGTAGCCAGCGCGATGGCCGGGGCGAACAACTGCGCCCAAGGCAGCTTGCCGTGCTGGCGGTGGGCCAGTGCCAGCATGGGCACCACGCCCGGCGCGCCCACCGAGCGCCCGCCCACCACTGCTTGGCGCATGGCCATGGGCTGGCCGTCGGCTTTCAAAAACAGCGCAGGCGTGGCGGCGGCAGGCGCGGTTTCGCGGCCATCAAAGGCCTGGGTGGTTTTGCCGTCAAAGTGCAGCAAAAACGCGCCCCCGCCAATGCCGCTGCTTTGCGGCTCCACCAGGGTCAGCACCATTTGCACCGCAATGGCCGCGTCCACCGCGCTGCCCCCGGCGCGCAGCATGGCGTAGCCCGCCTCGGTGGCCAGCGGATTGGCGGCGGCCACCGCAAAACTGCGGGTCGCCCAGCCGGGCTTGGCGCGCAGGGCGCTGGCGCCCTCGGGCTGAGCAATGGCGCTGGCAGCTTGGGGTTGGGCTGGGGCGCCGGGCGCGGTTTGCGCCAGGCTGCTGGCAAGCGCGCCAGCCAGCGCCAGCGTGAATGCCAGAGGGCGGAGTAGCTTGCGCACTATTTTTGCCGTGGCGCGCGCCCGAGCAGGTAGAACTCGGGGTTGGGCATCATGCCGGTGGCGTTGGCCACGCGGTTGGACAGGCCAAAAAACGCGGTAATGCCCGCAATGTCCCAAATGTCCTCGTCGTCAAAGCCGTGGGCGTGCAAGGCCTCGAAGTCGGCGTCTTCCACGGTGTGGCTCTCCAGGCAAACCTTCATCGCAAAGTCCAGCATGGCGCGCTGGCGCGGCGTGATGTCGGCCTTGCGGTAGTTGATGGCCACCTGGTCGGCCACCAGCGGCTTTTTCTCGTAAATGCGCAATATCGCGCCGTGCGCCACCACGCAGTACAGGCAGTGGTTGGCCGCGCTGGTGGTGGTGATGATCATCTCGCGCTCGCCCTTGGTCAGGCTGGATTCCTCGCGCAGCATGAGCGCGTCGTGGTAGGCAAAAAAAGCCCGCCATTCGGCCGGGCGGCGGGCCAGGGCCAAAAACACATTGGGCACAAAGCCCGATTTTTCTTGCACTTCCAAAATCTTGGTGCGCAGGTCTTCGGGCAAGGTGTTGAGGTCGGGCAGGGGAAAGCGGTGCATGGGTGGGTCCTGGGTGCTGGGATGGATTCATTATGCTGTGGGCTTTGACCCGAACTCTGAGAGGAAACCCCCCATGCAATCCGCTTTTGACAAAGGCCTGGCCACCCGCAAAGCCGTGATGGGCGAAGACTTCGTGGCCAACGCCCTGGGCAGCGCCACGCCGTTTACCCAGCCCATCCAGGACCACATCACCCGCGCCGCCTGGGGCGACGTGTGGCAGCGCCCCGGCCTGGACCTCAAAACCCGCAGCCTGATTACGGTGGCCATGCTCACTGCTTTAGGCAAACAAAACGAACTCAAAGGCCATGTGCGCGGCGCCTTCAACAACGGCGCCACCCAGGCCGAAATCCAGGAAGTGCTGCTGCACGCGGCGGTGTACTGCGGCGTGCCCACGGCGGTGGAGGCGTTTCGCAGCGCGAATGAGGTGGTGGCGGGTTTGCCCAAGGCTTGAAGGATCACCGCGCAGAGCACGCGCAGGCCCCCATTTCAATAGTGCGGCGGGAGTTCATCCCGTAAATTGCGCTGCCCTGGTGCCTGTGGCTCAGAGGCCTGCTGGCGCAGGTGCAGCACTTCGCTGATCAGCGCGTTGATCTGGGTTTGCTGGCGGATGACGATTTGGTCGAGTTTGTCCAACAGGTCTTCGGCAAAACTGGCTTTGATTTCGAGTTCGGTGATGCGCTGGGTTGCGTCTTGTAAGGCGCCTTGGAGAGCTTCGTGGCTGTTGGGGATGTGGGGCATGGCTGTTACCGGCTTAGAAAAGCGAAAGCCCTGATTGTGGGGCTCGCGCTGGTGCTCCCTCGGCGTTGCCGCCATCTCCGAATGGCATCCCACTTTGGCGCGACTGCAGGGCAGGCGAGTGCGCAGGGCGCACGTTCCCCTCGCCCCGCAGCGCTCAAATCCGGGGCTGCATGCCCGCACGCGGCAGCCGTACCGGAAACTCGGCGCGGATGCGGGCGTCCATCTCGGGCGAGATGTGGGACGGAAAGTGGTGGTCCAAAATCACCTGCAGTTTTTTGGACGCGGTCTCTACGATACTGGGGCGGCCTTGCTCCACCCACTGGTTGGGGCTGGAACGGTTGGCGATTTGCGGATAAAGGTAGTCGCGTTGCATCAGGTTGAGCGTTTGCGGGGCGCCCAGGTAGTGGCCGGGGCCATTGAGGCAGACGTCGCGGATGGTGTCGAGCGACAGACTCTCATCGTTGACCTCAATGCCGCGAATCGTGCGTTGCACCGCGCCGATGATGTCGTTGTCAATCAGCAGGCTTTCCAGCGAAAAGCCCAAAAGACTGGCCAGCATGCCAGCGGATTCATAAATCAGGTTGGCCCCGGCGTTACCCACCAATGCGTGGTTGTAGGCTTTCTCAAAACCGGCTTGTGCGTCGGGCATTTTGGCGTCGCACATGCCCGAGGCGGTGGCGCCGGTCAGGTCGTAAAAGCGTGCCATTTGGGCGCTGGCAGCCGACAACAGCGCTTGTTCTGGGCTGCCGCCCGACATGGCGCCAGTGCGCAGATCCGACACAAAGCACCAGGTGCCAAACATCGCCGGGGCTTTGGGTTTGACGGCGTTGACGTACACCAAACCGGCCAAACATTCGGCGGTTTCCTGCACCAGCGCACTGGCCAGCGACGCGGGCGCCGTGGCGCCAGCCTGGCCGGCCGAAAGCAGCAGCACCGGCATGCCACCGCGTACTGCCACTTCCAGGCACTTGCAGGCGTCATAGGCAAACTTCATGGGCGGCACGACAAAGCAGTTGGACTGGCTGACAAAGGGGCGCGCGCGCCATTTGTCCTCGCCGCCGGCGATGATGTGCAGCATCTTCAGCGTTTCCTCCAGGTGCTCGGGCGATACCCAGCTCGAACCCACATGCTTGGTGGTGCCGCTGACGCTGGCGTAGGTGGTGTTGAAGTCCATCTCGCGCGGCAAGTCCAGGTCGCGGCACACCACCGAGCGCTGGAAAAAGTGGATGTGCTCCAGGGTATCAACCACACGGGCGATGTTGTAGAGGTCTTGTGTGGTGGAGTCGCGGTATTCGCCGGTAAAGGCATCCACCATGCTCACCGCCGCGCCGGCGGTGCCGAAATACACCTTGTTGCCCCAGGGCTCCATGTCGTGCTTGGGGTCTTGGCCGTGCAGCACGAAGTGGCGTGCAGCGTTGGCCACCGTGTCCTCAATCAGCGCACGGGGAAAGATCAGGCGCCCGGTGTCGGTGAGTTTGGCGCCGGCCTTGGTCATGTACTCAATGCCACTCTCGGGTGCGTCGGCCAAGCCGATGTGCTCTAGCGCATCCAGCGCAGCGTGGTGGATTTTGAGCACGTCGGCGTCGCCCAGCGGCTTGTAGGCGCCGCCGTTCATGCCGGGGCGCACCGGGCGCAGGCTGTCGGGCAAGGGGGCGGAGCGGGCCGCACGGCGGGCCTCCCGTGCGCCGCCACGGGGGGTGGATTTTTCTGCAATTGCGCTCATGGGAAATACCTCGGTGAAGTGCCAAGAAAAGGGGGCGACGGGCTCAGGCGCGCAGGCGCTCGTTTTTGGGGTCGTACAAGGGTTCAGCGTGCACCGTGGCGCTGCGCATTTGTCCCAGCACCTCGACTTGTAGTTGGGTTCCCGGCGCAGCCTTGGCCGCACTGACGTAAGCCAGGGCCACGCTCCTCTTGAGCGTATGGCTCCAGACGCCCGAAGTGGTCAGGCCGACGTTGGTGTCGCCATCAAATACCTGCGCGCAGTAGGGCGCCTCAGCGTCGCCGTCCTCGTCAAAAATCAGGGGGACAAAGCGCTGGGCGGCACCGCGCGCGTGCTCGGCCACCAAGGCGGCTTTGCCCACGTAGTCGGACTTGTGGACATCGACAAAGCGGTCCAGAGACGCTTGCAGCGGGGTGTAGCCGCTCTCCAAGTCGCTCTTCCAACCCCGGTAGCACTTGTCAACGCGCAGGCTGTCCATGGCGTAGAGGCCAAAGTCGCGAATACCAAAAGCCGCACCCGCCTCCCACAGCGCTGCGTACAAAGTGGGTAACTGCGCCACCGGCGCGTGGAGTTCCCAGCCCAGCTCGCCCACGTAATTCACCCGCATGGCCAGGCAGCGGCCCGCCACGGTTTCTATGTATTGGGCTGTTAACCATGGGAAGGCGGGGTTGGACAAATCGGCCTGCGTCACCTGGCCCAGCACATCGCGCGCACGGGGTCCTGCGACGATGAGCGTGCCAAAGTCGGCGCTCACATCGGTGACGGTAATCGGGCTGTCGCTTGCCAAACCTTGGCGCAGCAAGTCCATGTCGTGCGTTGCCGCAATGGCCGCACTGATGATGTAGAAATGGTCCTCGCCCAAGCGGGTGATGGTGAACTCGCTCCACAGCTTGCCATTCGGCGTGAGCGCATAGGCCAGCGATACGCGGCCTTTGCTGGGCAGTTTGGAGCACGACAAATAGTCCAGGTGCTTTGCCGCGCCGGTGCCGGTGAGCTCGTATTTGGTGAAGCCCGGTAAATCCAAAATGCCCACGCGCTCGCGCACTGCCTCGACTTCTTCAGCTACCGCACCGTGCCAGACGTTCTCGCGCCGGAAGGAGTGCGTGTCGGGCGGTATGTCACTCTGCAAATCAAAGTAAACCGCGCGCTCCCAGCCGCCCCGTGCGCCAAAGCGCGCGCCCTTGGCCGCGAGCGTGTTGTACAGCGGCGAGGTGCGCAGGGGCCGTCCGGCCGGGCGCTCTTCATAGGGGAAGGACGAGGCATATTCGTTTTGGTAGACCTCAATGGCCTTGGCCACCGTGTACTCGGTGGTGGCGTAGTCGCCATAGCGGCGGCGGTCCAGCGACCACAAATCCCACTCGGTCTGGCCATGCACCACCCATTCGGCCAAGGCTTTGCCCGCGCCGCCGCCCTGGGTAATGCCAAAGCTAAAGGTGTTGCAATGGAAAAAATTGCGCAAACCCGGCTCCGGGCCAATGTAGGGGTTGCCGTCGGGCGAGTAGGGAATGGGGCCGTTGACGCCGCGTTTGATGCCGGCGCGCGCCAGCGCAGGCACGCGCGCCATGGCGTCTTCGATGTATTTCTCCAGCCGCTCGAAGTCGTCGTTCCAAAGCTGGTTGGCAAAGTCGTCGGGCATGCCACTTTGCCACATGGGCGTGGCATTCCACTCATAAGGCCCCAGGATGAAGCCGCCGCGCTCCTGGCGCAGGTAATAAGAAGTGTCCGGGTCGCGCAGCAGCGGCAGGCGCCCGGCGCTTTCGGTGTGTCCGGCGAGTTCGGGCACGTCTTCGGTTACCAGGTACTGGTGCGACATGACGGCAATGGGCAAATGCCGCCCTACCATGGCCATGACTTCGCCCGCGCGGTAGCCTGCGGCGTTGACCACGATCTCGGCGGTGATTTCGCCCTTGTCGGTGGTGACCAGCCATTCGCCATTGGGCTTTTGCGCAAGCGCCGTCACGCGAGTGTGGCGGCGAATCGTGGCGCCCAGCAGGCGCGCCTCACGGGCCAGCGCCTGGGTGAGCTGCGAGGGGTCAATGTCGCCGTCCAGCGGGTCCCAGAGCGCGCCGAGCAGGTCGTGGGTTTCGATCAGCGGGTAGCGATCCTTTAGGTCGGAGGGCGACAAAATTTCGTAGTCCAGCCCGTTGGCCTTGGCCATGCTTTTGACATGGTGGAACTCATCCATACGGTTGCGCCCATGCGCCAGGCGCACCGAGCCTGTGAGGTGGTAGTTGATGGGGTTTTCGCTGGACGCGGCGAGCTTGCGGTAAAGCGCAGCGGAGTATTTTTGGAGCTTGAGAATGCTCCAGCTGGTGCTGAACGTGGGCAAGTTGCCTGCAGCATGCCAGGTGGAGCCGCTGGTGAGCTCGTCGCGCTCCAGCAGCAACGCATCTTTCACGCCCAGGGCTGCCAGGTGGTAAAGACAGCTGCAACCGACGACACCGCCGCCAATAACGACAACCCGAGCGTGTTCTGCCATGTCTGTCTCCGATATACGGTTGTACCGGCCAGAGCGTCTGCGTTTGCAGCCCCGGGCCACCTGTTGCGCAAATACCGCGTCCGAGGTTCTAATGCCTGGACTGAATTTTTGGCGGATTGTAAGCACACTTTTAAAAATTTTGCCGATATTTTTACACTAGAATAATTTTCGGCATATTTTTTACTTTTGGAGGTCGTATGGATCTACCGAACCGAGCGAGCGTGGTCATTGTGGGCGGTGGCATTGTGGGCTGTAGCCTGGCCTACCACCTGACCTTGCGGGGCTGCACCGATGTGGTCTTGCTCGAGCGCAAGCAGCTCACCTGCGGCACCACCTGGCACGCCGCCGGGCTGGTCGGCCAGTTGCGCGCCACCTACAACCTCACGCGTCTGGCCCAGTACACCACCAACCTCTACGCATCGCTAGAGCAAGAAACCGGGCAGGCGACTGGCTTTCGCCAGACCGGGTCCATCGCGGTAGCCACCAACCAGGCGCGCTTGGAAGAACTCAAGCGTGGCGCGTCCATGGCCAAGTGCTTTGGGCTGGAGGTGCAGACGCTGGCGCCGTCGGAGATTGCCAGTTTGTGGCCTGGCGTGCGTATCGACGACCTGGTGGGTGGCGTCTACCTGCCCAAAGACGGCCGCACCAATCCGATTGACACCACCCAAGCCCTGGCCAAGGGCGCCAAGAGCCGGGGCGCGCGCATATTTGAGAACTGCGCGGCGCAAGAAATCCTCATCGAAAACGGCACCGCGGTGGGCGTGCGCACCGAGTTTGGCGAGATCCGCGCCGACATGGTGGTCAATTGCGCCGGTATGTGGGCGCACGAACTCGGCGCCCGGGCCGGCACCACGGTGCCGCTGCACGCGGCCGAGCACTTCTACATCGTCACCGAGCCGATGGAGGGCCTGCATTCCAATATGCCGGTGCTGCGTGACCCCGATGGCTGCGCCTACTTCAAAGAGGACGCGGGCAAGCTGCTGGTGGGCTGGTTTGAGCCGGTGGCCAAGCCCTGGGGCATGAAGGGCATTCCAGAGACCTTCAGTTTTGACTCCTTGCCCGACGACCTGGAACACATCGAGCCGCTTTTGACCGCCGCCATGCACCGCGCCCCTGCGCTGGAAAAAACCGGTATCAACCTGTTCTTCAACGGCCCCGAGAGCTTCACCCCCGATGACCGTTACCTGCTGGGCGAAACGCCCGAGGTGCGCAATCTGTTTGTCGCGGCAGGCTTCAACTCGATTGGCATCCAATCCGCCGGCGGCGCAGGCAAGGTGCTGGCCGACTGGATGCTCGATGGCCACCCGCCCATGGACTTGTGGGACGTGGACATCCGCCGCGCCATGCCGTTCCAGCGCAACCGCAGCTACTTGCGCGACCGCACGGTGGAAACCTTGGGCCTGTTGTACGCCATGCACTGGCCGTTTCGCCAGCCCGAGACCGCGCGCGGCGTGCGCCGCTCCATATTGCACGACCGCCTGGCCGCACGCGGCGCATGCTTTGGCGAAGTGGCTGGCTGGGAGCGTCCCAACTGGTACGCCCCGCCCGGCGTCAAGCCCGAGTACGAGTACAGCTACGGCCGCCAAAACTGGTTTGACTATTGCGCCGCCGAGCACAACGCGGTGCGCAACGCCGTGGGTCTGTTTGACCAGTCCTCGTTTGCCAAGTTTGTGGTGCAAGGGCCGGACGCCGAGAAAGTGCTCAACCACATCTGCGCCAACAACGTGGCTGTTCCCGTGGGCAAGGTGGTTTATACCCAGTGGTTGAACGAGCGCGGTGGCATCGAGGCCGACCTGACCGTCACCCGCGAGGCGCCCGAGCGCTATTTGGTGGTGACGGCAGCGGCCACGCAGACGCGCGACTTTGCCTGGCTGCAGCGCCAGATTCCTGCCGATGCCCGCGCCATGGCCACCGACCTGGGCGCCAGCATGGCGGTGCTGGGCCTGATGGGTCCGCGTTCGCGGGAACTGCTTCAGCGCCTGAGCGACGCTGATTTCTCGAACGAAGCCTTTCCTTTTGGCACCTCGCAGACCATTGACCTGGCTTACGCCCGCGTGCGCGCCAGCCGCATTACCTATGTCGGCGAGCTGGGCTGGGAGTTGTATGTGCCGGTGGAATGCGCCAGCGGCGTGTTTGACGCTCTGATGCGCGAAGGTGAGCCCCTGGGACTGCGCCTTGCGGGCTACCACGCGCTCAATTCGCTGCGCATGGAAAAAGGCTACCGCCACTGGGGCCACGACATCAGCGACGAGGACACGCCGCTGCAAGCCGGTCTGGGTTTTGCCGTGTCCTGGAAAAAACCCAACGGCTTTTTGGGCCGCGAGGCGCTGCTCAAACAAAAGGAAGAGGGTGTCACCCGCAAGCTGCTGCAATTTGCCTTGCACAACGCCAATGCCTTGCTGTACCACAACGAACCCATCTGGCGCGACGGCGCCATCGTCGGGCGCATTTCATCGGGTATGTTTGGCCACGCCTTGGGCCAGTCTTTGGGCATGGGCTATGTGGAGTTGGGCACGTTCGCCGGGTCCGACGCGGCCTTGCTGGCGGCCAGTTATGAAATTGAAGTGGCAGGCGTCAAAGTGCCCGCCACCGCCTCCTTGGCAGGCTTTTACGATCCGCAAAGTCTGCGCGTGAAAGGTCTTTGAATGGCGCTCCAAGCCGCCCGCTTGGCGGGGTCTGACGATGCGCCAGCCACGGCGCAAGACGTAGATCCCAGCCAAGCCATTGGCGAACAGCTGCGCGAGTTGCGCCTGGTTAAAAACCTGACCCTGCGCGAGGTGGCAGAAAAAGCCGGCATTTCGGTCGGTTACCTCAGCCAGCTCGAGCGCAACCACTCGCGCCTGCCCATTGGCGTGCTCAAGCGCATCAGCGACGCTTTGGGCGTGCACATGAACTGGTTTTTCCAGCAAAGCACCGAGGGCGACCCCGCCGAGCGCGACGTGGTGGTGCGCAGTACCAACCGCCGCCGCATGTCGTTCACCGGCCTGGGGATCCAGGAAGAGCTGCTCTCGCCCAACCTCAGTGGCCCTTTGGAACTGTTAATCAGCACCATTGGGCCCCGCGCCGACAGCGAGGACTATTCCCACGACGGCGCTGAGGCCGGGCTCGTGTTGTCAGGCACGCTGGATTTGTGGGTCTCGGGGCGGCACTTTCAGCTCAATGAGGGTGACAGCTTTGCCTTCAAAAGCACCGAAGTGCACCGTTGCGCCAACGCCACCGACACGCCTACCAAAGTGCTGTGGGTGATTACACCGCCGCATTACTGAGCACTTTGCGGCGCGCGCCGGCACGCTCAGCCCGACATCAGCTTTTGCACCAGGTCGGCGGTGGTGGAGGCCTGGTATTTGCGCATGAGGCGGGCACGGTAGATTTCCACCGTGCGGTGGCTAATTGTCAGGGCGCGGCCTATGTGTTTAGAGGTCAGGCCCTGCATGAGGTGCGCGGCCACCTCGCGCTCGCGGGCGGTGAGTTCGGCTTTGACCGGGCGGCGCTCGCTCAAATCTTCAAAACTCCATATTCCCGCTTCGTGCGGCGCGTCGCGGTTCAGGGCGCGGCCAGTTACGTGGCACCAAAAGGCTTCACCCTTGAAGCGGCCATCCAGGCGGCGCATGATGCGGTCGTCCGCGTAGCTTCCCCCGCGGTTGAGGATGGGTGCAATGCGCGCACCGGTGCGCTCAAACTCGTCAGCGCTGGGGTACAGCAGCAAAAAGCTCTGGCCCAGCAGCTGCTCGCGTGTGGCGCCAAAAATCTCGCACACGCGCTGGTTGCAGTCTTGGATGGTGCGGTTGCGCGAGAGCACCAGGCCCACAGGGGCCATGTCAAACGCCAGGCGGTAGTCAATGTCCATGGGGCGGCTTGGAGGGACTCAGGGTTAACACGCTACGAAAAACTACGTATGCGCATAGGTAGTATCTTCGAGATCTTGGCCTTTAGTCTGAACCACCGGAGATTTGCGCAGTGAACAAAATTTTCCCCAGCGCCGCCGCCGCGCTTGACGGCATCGTGCACGACAACCAGCTGATCGCCGTGGGCGGCTTTGGCCTGTGCGGCATTCCCGAGGCCTTGATTGACGCGCTGCGCGGCAGCGGCGTGCAAAACCTGACCGCTATTTCCAACAACGCCGGGGTCGACGGCTTTGGCTTGGGCAAGCTCCTGGAGACGCGCCAGATCAAAAAAATGATTTCCAGCTATGTGGGCGAAAACAAGGAGTTTGAGCGCCAGTACCTGGCGGGCGAACTCGCCCTCGAATTCACGCCCCAGGGCACATTGGCCGAGAAGCTGCGCGCTGGTGGCGCAGGCATTCCCGCGTTTTTCACCAAAACCGGCGTGGGCACCATCGTGGCCGAGGGCAAGGAACTGCGCGAGTTTGGCGGCGAAACCTATGTGATGGAACACGCCCTGGTACCCGACGTGGCGCTGGTCAAGGCGCACCGGGCCGACAAATCGGGCAATTTGCAGTTCCGCTTTACCGCGCGCAACTTCAACCCGGCGGTGGCCATGGCGGGCAAGATCACGGTGGTGGAGGTGGAAGAAATTGTGGAGACCGGCGCCATCGCGCCCGACCAGGTGCATTTGCCCGGCATTTATGTGCACCGCATCGTGCTCAACGCCACGCCGGAAAAACGGATTGAGAAACGCACCATTACTGAAACTTCGGGAGTTTGAACATGAGCTGGAGTCAAGACCAAATGGCCGCGCGCGCGGCGCAAGAGCTGGAAGACGGTTTTTACGTGAATCTGGGCATTGGCATTCCGACCCTGGTGGCCAACCATGTGCCCGCCGACAAAGAAGTCTGGCTGCAAAGCGAAAACGGCATGCTGGGCATCGGCCCGTTTCCCACCGAAGCTGAAGTGGACGCTGACCTGATCAATGCGGGCAAGCAAACGGTGACCACCATCAAGGGCTCCAGCATTTTTGGCAGCCACGAGAGCTTTGCCATGATCCGCGGCGGCAAGATCAACCTGAGCATTCTGGGCGCCATGCAGGTCAGCGAGCAAGGCGACCTGGCCAACTGGATGATTCCGGGAAAGATGGTCAAAGGCATGGGCGGCGCTATGGACCTGGTGGCGGGTGTCAAGCGCGTCATCGTGCTGATGGAGCACGTGGCCAAAAAGAAAGACGGCACCACCGACCTGAAAATTTTGCCCCAATGCACCTTGCCGCTCACCGGCGTGGGCGTGGTGGACCGCATCATCACCGACCTGGCGGTGATGGATGTGACGCCTTACGGCCTGAAAGTGGTGGAAATGGCGCCTGGCGTGACGCGCGAAGCGCTGCAAGAAAAAACCGGCGTCCAGCTGGTCTAGTGCATGATGGCGCCCTGACAACTCCACAGGGCGAAGTAACCGATGTTCCTGCGCACAATCAGGATGCTGGCGCTTGGCTGGCGCTGGGATACGCTGCGCCGCTGGTGCTTCGGCGTCGCGCTGGCCATGGGCTTGGGCCTGGGTAGCGCCGCAGCGCAAGACCTTATCAGCGAACGCGCCTACTTTGAGGACACGTCCGGAACAATGGAGCTGGCGCAGGTGCTAGGCGCCCCGTTCCACCAAGCGGGTGGCATCCTCAACCGGGGGGTGACCCATTCGGCCATTTGGTTGCGCTTTGTGGTGCGCGCCGCTCCGGATCCAGGCCAGCTCATGCTGCACGTGGTGCCGTCCACTTTGGATGAGTTAACGCTGTACGTACCGCAATCTGCCGACCCCACACGTTTCCAAAGAGTCGACCTTTCCGCCTGGCCGCCCAAGGCCGACTATGGCTGGATGCGCGAGGAAGGTCCGCCACCGCATGCCTTCTATTACCTTCGCGTGGCCAACAACCGTTCCTTGGCTTTTTCTGCCCAAGTGCTGGATGCCTCTGGGTACCGAGGAATGGAAATCGGGCGCGCAATGTTGTTTGGTTCCGTGGTGGCGTGCCTTGTGATCGTCTTGTTTGGCTTGTTGGGGCTGTTTGCGCAGCGGCGGGAGTCACTCAACCTCTTGCTGGCACTCAACCTCGCCTCCAGTTTTTTTCTTTTCTTGGCTTGGTTTGGCTACTTGCGGGACTATGCGGTGCTCGCGCCATTGGCCACCAAAGACGTGTACCAGTACATGTCCTTGGTAGACATGGCCTCGGGCATCTGCTTTCACTGGGTGTTACTGAGTCGTTTTGGTCTTTCGCCGTGGATGCGAAAAATTGCCTGGGCCTGTGGCGCATGTTTTGTCGGCCTGTTTCTTGGCTTCCCTTTTCTCGAGGGGCACCTGATGATGAAGCTGGCCCTGGCGGTTACCGGCCTGTCGGCCACCGTCTTGTTGATACTGGTGCCTTTGGCCTTGCGCAAACACCGTCGCGCTCAGCGGGTCATTGGTGGCATGGCCATGGTCTTTCTGTTGGTGGTGGCCTATTCCGGTGCGGCGCTGCTCGGCCTGGTGCAGGCGCAGGCTTCGGACATCAACCTTCCCGCTTGGCGCATGCTGTTAACCCCGGTGTTGTTTGGCTTTGTGGCGTGGATGGTTGACCGTGACCTGCGCGGTCAGTTGCAGCTCGCCCAGGCCAATGAGGCCTTGTCTAAGCGCCTGGCAGCCGACGAAGCGCAGCGCCGCCAGACCCAGGCGCGTTTCATGACCATGTTGATGCATGAGGTGAAAACCCCGCTGTCTATTATTCAGCTCGCAGCAGCCTCGTTGGCACGGCGCATCGAGCATGGGAGCAAAGATGCAGCGCGCATTCAAAGCATAGACCGCGCCGTAGATGACCTCAATGGCCTGGTCGAGCGTTGCGGTCAGGCCGACCGTCTGGCCGAGGGCGCCGAAAAAGTACAGCTGCAACTGCAGAATTTTCGCCTGCAAACGCTGATTGGTGACGTGCTGGAAAGTGTGGGCGCCGAGCGCATCGACGTACGCACCCAGGGGCAGGTCTGGATCAAGTCGGACTACCAGTACCTTCGCTTGGTTCTGTTGAACCTGTTGGGCAACGCCCTGAAATACTCCGCCCCCCGCAGCACCGTGGTTTTGAAATTGGCCTCTGAGGCCCGTGATGGAACGGCCGGACTTGCCGTGCACATCGAGAACAAGGTGGGGGCCGCAGGTTATCCCGACCCGAAAAAAGTGTTCAATCGCTACTACCGGGCCGAAGGCGCCCGTTCGCAGATGGGTGCCGGTCTGGGCCTGTGGCTTTCTCAGGAGGTCGCCCGCCAGCTTGGCACCGAGATCGTTTTGCATGCACAGACTGAACGCGTCATCTTTACCTTTTGGATGCCAACCGCTTAGGTCCCCCGGCTGAGAGATGCCGCTGATGTTGCAAGTTTGTGCAAGCTTCGATAAGGTGTAAAACCTAAGCTGGTTTGTTATTCTTTATTTTTTGCAGTTATGCCTCTTTCTTTCGTTCAAACGGTGAATGCTTCTACGCTCCCCCAGCGGGGCCTCGCAAGTGCGGTGGCGCGTCTGTACCGCCCCGGCTTGGCGTGTGCGCTTGCGCTGCTGGGATGCTTTGCGCCCAGCGCAGCGTCAGCACAAGTGCTTGAAGGGCTGGTCAATGCGGCCCTGCAATCGCATCCCTCTACCGTGGGGCAGCGCGCGCTGGTGGCGTCGGCGCAGGCGGGCTTGGAGAGCGCCAAGTGGCAATTTTTTCCCACGCCTTCGGCCACGGTGGAGTCGGCCGGCACCAGTGGCAGTGACCCGTCATACCGCGGTGACCCGCAGGTCGCTACCTTTCGTTTGCAGCAGCCGCTCTGGACGGGCGGCCGTTTGACGGCGGGGTTGGACAAAGCCCAGGCGGGCGTGAGCCTGAGCCAGGCCGCATACCAGGAGGTGCGTCAGCAACTGGCGCTCAAGGTGCTCCAGGCCTACAGCGAATGGCTGTCCGCGCACCTCAAAAACCAAGCCAATGAAGCCAGTCAGGCCACCCACCTGCGCCTGCGCGAGCAGGTGCAGCGGCGCATCGCAGAGGGTGTGTCGGCCCAAAGCGACCTGGTGTTGGCCCAAAGTCGGTTGGACGCCATCACCGCCGACGTCACCGCCAGCTCTGCGCAGCGCGACATTGCCATTTCCCGCCTGGGCCAATTGGTGGGCCAGCCGGTAGACGGCAAAGCCCTGGAGGCCGCCATCGCGCGTCCACGGGCGCTGATGCAGAACCCCCAGGCGCTGATGGAGCAGGCCCTGGCCCTGAGCCCCAGCATCCAAAAAGCCAGGTACCAAGCGCAGGTGCAGCTCGCGGTGGTGAGCGAACGCGGCGCCGACCTGCAGCCCGAGTTTTACGCCCGGCTGGAACAGCAGTACGGAAACTTCAGCTACACCAACGCATTGCCAGAGACCCGCGTGTTTGTGGGCGTCACTAGCCGGCTGGGTGCGGGGCTGTCGTCCGCGTCCAATGTGCAGGCAGCGCGCACCCAGTACGAGGCCGCACTGGCCGAAATCGATGTGCAGTCGCGTCTGGTAGCGGACCAAGTGAGTGCAGACCAGGCGCTGGCGGCGTCGGCAGACAGCCGCATGGCCTCGGTTCGAGCCTCTTTGGTGTCTGCCAAGGAACTTTCGGACTCGTATGACCGCCAGTTTCTGGCCGGGCGCAAGTCCTGGCTGGACGTGATGAATGCCGCGCGCGAGCTGGCGCAAACCGAAACCCTCCTGGCAGACCTGTTGTCCACCCAAGTCGTGGTGACCTGGCGCCTGGCGCTGAGCGCGCGTGGCCTGGACGCCGTCACGCAAGCAACACCCTAAAAGCCCCCACCACGCATGAATGCCCCGGAAATCAAAAACTTGGTGTCGCTGGACACCTCGCCCAACCTGCTGCCCTGCCTGAGCCGCCTGGCGCAACTCCAGCAGGAGAGCGTAGACCGCCTGGCCGTGCAAGAGGCCGCCGTGGCCGCCTTGGCCGCCGCCGCGCAGCAGGGCAAGCCCAACGATCCCCGCTTGCAACTCAAGACCGTGGCGCACCATTTGCAGGTGCCCCCTGCGCGCTGGTTGTCAGCGCCTGATGCGGCCAAACTCCCCGCCCTGGTGTTTGCGCTCGAAGGCGCCGAACAAGAAGGCCAGTGGGGCGTGTTGCGCGGGCAAAACGCCCAAGGTCAATGGATGAGCGAATGGTGGGACGTGCCATCGAGCCGGTGGCTGGAGCGACTGGACGCCAGCCTGAGCGGCCACGCGGTGGCCAACTTTAAGCTCACCCGACCGTTTTCGGCCAGTAACAGCCCGGTTTTTCAGCTCATCCGCGACGAGATTTTTTCCCACGGAAAAATTGTGCGCGAGGCCGTGGTGGGCGGCATGATGATCAACCTGGTGGCCTTGGTCACCTCGTTTTACAGCATGCAGGTGTATGACCGCGTCATACCCACCGCCGCTGCGCAAACCTTGCTCGTGCTGACGCTGGGGGTGTTGGGCGCCATCGTTTTTGAGTTGGTTGCCAAGCGGGTGCGCAGCACGTTGTACGAACGCTTGATTGACGAGGTCGACCAGCGCTTGGCGCGCACCATTTACCTTCGCTTTTTAGCCGTGCGTCTGGACCAGTTGCCCCAGAGCGTGGGCGCGCTGGCCTCGCAAATGCGGGGCTATGAAACCGTGCGCGGTTTCTTTACTGCCATGACCACCAATTTATTGGTCGACGCCCCGTTTGCGCTGCTGTTTTTGGCGGTGATAGCCATGGTGGGTGGGTTGCTGGCCGTCATCCCGCTGGTGTTTTTTGTGGTCTGTCTGGGCGTGGGACTGTATTACCGCAAACAGGTGGACGCGCTGGCCAAAAAGTCCAATGCGGCCAGCAACCTTAAAACCGGGTTGCTGGTAGAAACCATCGAAGGCGCTGAAAGCATCAAATCCGGCCAGGGCGGCTGGCGCATGCTATCGCGCTGGATGAAAACCACTGACGACGCGCGTGACAATGACTTGCAAATGCGCAACGTCAGCGAGCACTCGCAGCACTTGGCGGCCTCGCTGCAGCAGGTCTCCTACACCTTGTTGGTGGCCGGCGGCGCCTTGATGGTCAGCCGCGGCGAAATCACGCAAGGCGCGTTGATTGCTTGCTCTATTCTTTCGGGCCGGGTGTTGACGCCGGTGTCTTCCATCCCGGGCATGCTGGTGCAGTGGGCCCACGCCAAGGCGGCCTTGCAGGGCCTGGACCGCTTATGGGCGTTGCAAGACGACCACCATGGCCAGGAGCAGCCGGTGGTGGTGGGCAGCATTCGGGGTGAATACAAGTTTGAAGGCGTGGTCAGCAACTACGGAGCCAAAAAAGCGCTCGCGGTACCAGCGCTGGCCATCCGCCCGGGTGAAAAAATTGGCATTCTGGGGCCTATAGGCGCCGGCAAAACCACCATGCTGCGTCTGCTCTCGGGCATGTACAAGCCCCAGCAAGGGCGCATCTTGCTCGACGACGTGGACATCGCCCACTTGTCCAAGCCCCTTTTGGCGGAAAACCTGGGTTATGTGCAGCAAGACGGCCGCCTGTTCGCCGGCACCCTGCGCGACAATCTCATCCTGGGCCAGCTGGATCCGGGCGATGACGTGATTTTGGAGACCGCGCGCAAAACTGGCCTGCTACACGCGGTGATTACCGCCCACCCCAAAGGCTTGCAGCAGGAGATTTTTGAGGGCGGCACCGGGCTGTCCGGCGGGCAACGGCAGCTGGTCAACCTCACCCGGGCGTTTTTGCGCAAGCCCAAAATCTGGCTGCTGGACGAGCCCACCGCGTCCATGGACCGGGCGTTGGAGCAGCAAGTCATGCAGGCCCTGCGCGCCGCCATCGGTCCGCTAGACACACTGGTGCTGGTCACTCACAAGGGCGAAATGCTTGAACTGGTGGACCGCGTGATGGTGGTCGCCAACCAGCAAGTGGTGCTTGACGGCCCCAAAGCCCAGGTACTGCAAAAGCTGCAAACTCCTGCGCCCCAGTCCCAAGCCCAGCCCCAAGCCCAGGCGCGTTAGCAGCCCAACCTCTTAAGTCCGTTTGCCACCCATGTCTTCTTACCCCACGCCACGCAGCGCCCAAGGCGGCTTTCTATCCATGACGCTCTTGCTCGCCATCGGGCTGATCGCGTTTGCCTTGTGGGCGGTGTTTTTTGAGATAGAACAAACCGTGCGGGCGCAAGGCCAGATCATTCCAGACAGCCGCACCCAGGTTATCCAGTCCGCTGATGGCGGCGTGTTGCAAAAGCTGCTGGTCATCGAAGGGCAGAGTGTTAAAGCCGGCCAGAAGCTGGCCGAACTCGAGCCCGAGCGCTCGCGCGCAGGCTTTGATGAGGGGCGGGCTAAAGAAGCTGCGCTGCTGGCTGCCCTGGCGCGCACCCAGGCTGAGGCCCTGGACCAGCCGCCCGTGTTTGAGCGCAAACTCAAGGCCTATCCAGAAATCGTGGCGGTGCAGCGGGCTTTGTACCTGCAGCGCAAGCGGGGCTTGCAAGAAGAGCTGTCTACCCTGCAATCGGGGCTGGACATGGCCAAGGAAGAGCTGCGCATGAACGAGGCCTTGCTCAAGGCCGGCGACACCAGTCGCCTGGAAGTGATGCGCGCACAGCGCCAGGTGGCGGAATTTGAAGGCAAGATCAACGCCACCCGCAACAAATACCTGCAAGACGCCCGCGCCGAGGCCACCAAGCTCTCCGAAGACCTGGCCGCCAACAGCTTCAAGCTCGACGAACGCCAGAGCGTGTTGGGCCACACGGTGATCAAAGCGCCGGTGGCAGGCGTAGTGAAGTACCTCAAGATCACGACCATAGGCGGTGTGCTGCGCCCGGGTGACGAGATGATGCAAATCTCACCCACCGAGAGTGACATGGTGATTGAGGTCAAGATCAGTCCTGTGGACATCGGACAGTTGCGCCTGGGCTTACCGGTGTCGGTGAAGCTCGACGCGTTTGACTACTCGGTTTACGGTAGTTTGACCGGCGAACTGGTGTACCTCAGCTCCGACACCCTGGCCGAACAAGGCCCCAATGGCCAAACCAGCAGCTACTACCGCGCCCATGTGCGCCTCAACCCCGCGCAAACCAACCCCATGCTCGCCAAGTTAGACCTCAAGCCTGGTATGACCGCCACGGTCGACATCCGCATCGGCACCCGCTCCGTGCTCAAATACCTGGCCAAGCCTATTTACAAGGCCTTTGGCGGGGCGCTGAACGAGCGTTGAGCTGGACGGTTAGCGGGTTAAACATTTCCCTCTTTACAACGGTCCAGTGCATTGCCAGGCACTGGAAAGCTTGCTGCTGTTTGCGCCGCACCCGCTACCAGTTTCTTGAGGCTGCGACTTGGCGTCCAATTCAGGCCTAACCGGGGCGGCGCAGACCACCCCGTATACGCCCAGGTATCAGATACCCACATAGTTGACCGGGAAAGTCACGATCAGGTCAAGCGTCGTCCCATCGTCCGCTGCAACCTGCAGGTGGTCTGTGTGCACGGTTCCATCAAGGAGGGCTGTTTGAGTTGGGTCGACCTCGTAGGCCCAAGTGCCATCCGTACCCACAGTGAAGGTACCAAAGCCATCTAAGCCTGCCACCGCCTGCTGCGCTTGGAACAGGTTTGCAGTGCCATCTACGTCAGTAGCGTGCAGGGTTCCAGAAACTCTGGTGTCCGTTGCTCCGAAAGTACCGGAAATATCCCCTGTAATCACCGCGGCGTCATTGGCGCCTGTGACGCTTACCTTGAGTAAGTCGGAACAGGTGTTATGGCTCGGGTCTGTGGCGGTGACGATGAAGCTCTCGCTGGTATCAGCAGTCAGGGCGTTGATGGCTGCAGCATTGGGCGCATAGGTGTACGCGCCGGTGCTGGTGTCGAGCGTCAGGGTTCCGTAGGTGCCCGCCAATACGGCCGTGCTGCCTGTGACGGTGCCGCCATCGATGCCGTAGGTAAAGCTTGAAACGCCAGTTTCACTTGCTTGCAGGGTGCCGGTTTGGTCACTGAAGGTGTCTGC
>CANFWT010000031.1 GCA_947450895.1 Comamonadaceae bacterium
ACCTCTTCAAAGCTGCGGGTAGTTTTGGGTGACAGCACCTTGCCGCCTTCAAAGCGGATGGCACCGGCGCCGCAGCCGTCCAGCCCGCACACAAACGCGGCCAGGTTGTCGCGCACATGGCGCGCGGCAAACTGGGCGGCGCGGCCATTGAGGTCCGTGCCCGCCGACGCGGCAGTGGCCGATGCGTTGGGGATGGCGCTGGTGTCGCTGGCGCTGCACAACACGCGCTCAAAAGGCACGCCGAGTTCGTCCGCCACGATTTGCGTCACCTTGGTGTGCAAGCCCTGGCCCATCTCGGTGCCACCGTGGTGGATGCGCACGCTGCCGTCCAGGTACACATGCACCAAGGCGCCGGCCTGGTTGAACAAGGTGGCGGTAAAGCTGATGCCAAACTTGACCGGCGTGATCGCCAGGCCACGCTTGAGTACCGGGCTGCTGGCGTTCCAGGCGGCGATGTCGGTGCGGCGCTGGCGGTAGTCGGATGTGGCTTCCAGCGTGGTCAGCAGGGGGGCGAGGATGTTGTCTTCCACCTTCATCTGGTAGTGCGTGGTGTCGCGGCGCAGCACGGCGTGGGGGCCGCCCTTGCCTTGGTCGGTCAGCGCCTCGTCGCTGTACAGGTTGCGCATACGCACATCAAGCCCGTCCAGGCCCAGATGGCGCGCGATGTCGCCCAGAATGGCCTCTATCACCACCACGCCTTGCGGCCCGCCAAAGCCGCGAAACGCGGTGTGGCTTTGGGTGTGGGTTTTGCAGCGGTAGGAGGCAATGGCCACGTTTTCCAAAAAGTAGGCGTTGTCGCTGTGGAACACCGCGCGGTCGGCCACAGGGCCCGACAAGTCGGCGCTAAAGCCGCAGTTGGCCGCCATCATCAAGTCCAGCGCAGTCAGGCGACCGGTGGCGTCAAAACCGGCCGTGTATTCGTAGGCAAAGGGGTGGCGCTTGCCGGTGACCATGAAGTCGTCGTCCCGGTCCAAGCGCAGCTTGACCGGCGCCTTGAACTTGTGCGCCGCCACGGCCGCCCACACCGCCACGTGGCCGGCCTGGGTTTCTTTGCCGCCAAAGCCACCGCCCATGCGCCGGCACTCCACGCGCACCGCATGGTTGTGCAAGCCCAGCGCGTGCGCCACCCAGTGCTGCACCTCGCCAGGGTGCTGGGTGCTGCTGTACACCGACCACTGGCCTTGCGCGTGCGGCACGGCGTAGGCCACCTGGCCTTCCAGGTAAAAGTGCTCTTGCCCGCCCACCTCCAGCGTGCCGTGCAGGGTGTGGGCGGCCTGCGCCATGCCTTGTTGCACATCGCCCCGGTGCACGTGCACTGGCGGCAGCACATAGCTTTGCGCGGCCAGGGCATCTTGCACCGTCAGGATGGCGGGCAGGGCGTCGATGTGCAGCGCCACCTTGCGCGCGGCGCGGCGGGCTTGCACCACGGTTTTCGCGACCACCAGGCCAATGACCTGGCCGACGTGCTGCACCGTGTCCATGGCAAACACCGGCTCGTCGCCCGCAAACGCGGCCAGCATGCGGTCGCCGGGAATGTCGCCGCTGAGGACCACGCCCACCACGCCCGGCATGGCCAGCGCCGCCGTGGCGTCCACGCCGCGCAAATGGCCGTGGGCCTGGGTGGACAGAATAGGTGCGGCGTGCAGCGTGCCGCGCAGCTCGGGCATGTCGTCGATATAGGTGGCCGCGCCCGCCACCTGGGCCAGTGCGCTCTCGTGGGCAATGGTGCGGCCGCTGGCGGGGGCGCTGTGGGGCGCCGATGGCGCTGATGCGGGGGCGGCGGCCCTGCTACGCGGGCCGGTCTTGGGGGCCTTGGTGGGCGTGGCGTTGTTCATGGCTGTGGCCCTCCCAAGGTCAGGCTTTGCAAGTCGATGGCGGTGCTGCCTTGGCTCTCCAGCCAATAGCGCCACAGCAGGTTGCCCAACACCTCGCGGCGGTAGGCGCTGGTGGCGCGCATGTCCGAAATCGGCGCGAATTCGGCGCGCAGCGTGGCCATGGCGGCATGCACCGTGTCGGCGTTCCAGGGCTGGCCTCGCAGCGCGGCTTCGGTAGCGCGGGCGCGCACCGGCGTGGCGGCCACGCCTCCGGCGCCTAAGGACGCATCCATCACGCGCCCTTTGTCCAGGCGCAGTTGCAGCGCCAGGCAGACGGCGGAAATATCGTCCTCATGGCGCTTGGAGATTTTGTAGACCCGGCAGAACTCGCCGTTGGCAGCGCTTGTTTTGCTGCGGCTGCGCGGCGCGGGCAAGGGCTTGGGCACGGTAATCCAGCCCACGATTTCATCGGCGCGCAGCGCGGTTTTGCGGTAGGCGAGGTAAAAGTCCTCCAGCGGCATTTCGCGGTAGCCGCGCGCGCTGGCCAGTACCAAGTGGGCGCCCAGGGCGATGAGTAGCGGCATGGAGTCGCCAATCGGCGAGCCGTTGGCTACATTGCCGCCCAGCGTGCCCGCGTTGCGCACCGGCAGACCGGCAAAGCGCTGCGCAAAACTTCGCAGCTCGGGGCGCTGCGCCACCAGGGCGGCAAATGCGTCTGTCAGGCTGACCGCCGCGCCTATGGCGATGTGCTGCGGGTAGTGGTCGATCTGGCGCAGTTCCTCCACACGGGTCACGTCCAGCACCTGGGCAAAGTCGCGGTGCTGCTTGGTGATCCACAGGCCAACGTCGGTGCATCCGGCCACCAATTGCGCGTCGGGATAGGCCTGGCGCAGCGTCAGCAGGTTGGCAAGGTCAGTGGGCGCGGTGTAGGCGCTGGCGGCAGGCTTTTGGACGCGTTTGGCGACTGGCTGGCCGGGTGCTAGCGCAGCCGCTTCAGCCTGCGCCACATGGGCCAATGCGCGCAGGCCAGTGCGCACCTGCGGGGTGTCCAGGCTCTGGTGCGGCAAGTCGACCATGGCCTGCGCCGCGTCCAGTATCGGCCGGTAGCCGGTGCAGCGGCACAGATTGCCCGATAGGGCATGTGACGCCGTTTCGCGGCTGATCGCCTTGCCCGCCTGCTGCTCCGCCAGCGCCGCCAGGCTCATCACAAAGCCCGGCGTGCAAAAGCCGCATTGCGAACCGTGGCAGGCCACCATGGCGGATTGCGCCGGGTGCAGGCTGCCATCGGGCGTGGCCAGGTCTTCCACGGTCCACAGGGCCAGGCCGTCTACCGCATGCGCCAGCTTGATGCAGCTGTTGACCGCCTGGGTGTGCAGCTTGCCTGCGCGCAGCTCACCCACCACCACGGTGCAGGCACCGCAGTCGCCTTCGCCGCAGCCCTCTTTGGTGCCGGTGCAATGCAGGTCTTCGCGCAGCACCTCCAGCAGCGTGCGCGTGGGCGCCACGTCGAACAGCGTGTGGACGGTGCCGCTTTTGAAAAAACGAACCGGCTTGCTACTTGCTAGTGTGTCCATCAAACCCGTCCTTTGTGCATCGAGATGGTGCAAGGGTAATTCAGGTGAAATTCCGCTCTTGCAAGCCGTTAGCATACGCACACATTACTGGCTCGCCGCACACGCACTCTTCCCTCCAAAAAACGCCGCATGCCTGTCCCCCGCCTTCAACTCACCGGCATCACCAAGGCCTATCCGGGCGTGGTGGCAAACAGTGACGTGGCTTTGACGGTGCTGCCCGGCCAGATCCACGCGGTGCTGGGCGAAAACGGCGCAGGCAAGTCCACGCTGATGAAGGTCATTTACGGTTCGGTCAAGCCAGACGCCGGGCAGATCGTGTTCAACGGCCAGGCGGTCCAGATCCGCAACCCCAAAGAAGCGCGCGCGCTGGGCATCAGCATGGTGTTTCAGCATTTCAACCTGTTTGACACGCTGACGGTGGCCGAGAACGTCTGGCTCGGCCTGGACAAGGGTTTGACCCTGAACCAGGTGTCGGACAGCATCACCCAAAAAGCGGCCCAGTACGGCCTGGACATTGACCCCAGCCGCCCGGTGCACACCTTGGGCGTGGGTGAGATGCAGCGGGTGGAAATCATCCGCGCGTTGCTGACCAACCCGCAGTTGCTGATACTGGATGAACCCACCTCGGTGCTCACGCCCCAGGCGGTGGAAAAATTGTTTGTGGTGCTTCAGCAGCTCGCGTCCGAAGGCTGCAGCATCTTGTACATCAGCCACAAGCTCCATGAAATCCGCGCTCTGTGCAGCGCTTGTACCGTGCTGCGCGGGGGCAAGGTCACCGGCGTGTGCAATCCGGCTGAAGAGTCCAATGGCTCTTTGTCGCGCCTGATGATTGGTGCCGAGCCACCCAAGCTGGTGCACCATGCGCGCGCGCCCGGAGTTGTCCGCCTGGCGGTGCGGAGCCTGAGCCTGGCGCGCGAAGACCAGTTTGGCGTGGACCTCAAGGGCATCGATTTGCAGGTCTGCGCGGGCGAGGTGGTGGGTATTGCCGGTGTCTCTGGCAACGGCCAAAAAGAGCTGCTCTACGCCTTGTCGGGCGAAGACTGCCGCGCCAGCGCGGGCAGCATCACCATGGGCGGGCACGATGTGGCGGCCCTGCACCCCGGCGCGCGGCGCAAGCTGGGTCTGCATTTCGTCCCCGAAGAGCGCCTGGGGCGCGGCGCCGTACCGACGCTGAGCCTTGCGCAAAACCTGCTGCTCACCCGCCAAGAAGCGATCGCTGCACCCCGGTTTTTGGGTGGCTGGCTGCAACTGCGCCAGCTCGATGCGCAGGCCCGGCGCATCATGGAGCGTTTTGGCGTCAAGGCGAGCGGACCGGCCGCGGCCGCGCGCTCGCTCTCCGGCGGTAATTTGCAAAAATTCATCGTCGGGCGCGAGATCGACGCCCAACCCAGCCTGTTCATCGTCTCGCAACCTACTTGGGGTGTGGACGTGGGTGCGGCGGCGCAAATTCGGGGCGCAATGCTCGCTTTGCGCGATGCCGGCTGCGCGGTGCTGGTCGTGAGTGAAGAGATCGACGAGTTGTTCGAGGTGTGCGACCGCCTGCATGTCATCGCCCACGGCAAGCTCTCGCCCTCGGTGGCCACGGCGCAGGCCACCGTGGAGCGTTTGGGCGAGTGGATGAGTGGATTGTGGAGCGCCGCATGAGGGGTTTTCGCCTGCAGGCTCGCCCCCAGCCTTCCCGGGTATGGACGTTTGCCTCGCCCGTGCTGGCGCTGGCGCTTACCGTGCTGATCGGCCTGGTGTTGTTCAAGCTGCTGGGCAAAGATCCCGTGCGCGGTTTGCAAATATTTTTTTGGGAGCCTATCAAGAGCAGCTATGCGCTGGGTGAACTGGTGGTGAAAGCGACGCCACTCTTGTTGATTGCGCTGGGGCTGGCCGTGTCGTTTCGCTCCAATGTGTGGAACATCGGCGCTGAGGGCCAGTACATCTTGGGCGCGGTGGCCGCCAGCGGTGTGGCGCTGATGGCCGACAGCACCACGGGCGGCTGGATTGTGGTGCCAGTCATCTTGGCGGGCGTGTTGGGGGGCATGGTGTGGGCGGGCATCACCGCGCTGTTGCGCGACCGCTTCAACGCCAATGAAATTTTGGTCAGCCTGATGATGGTCTATGTGGCGGTACAGGTGCTGGGCTACTTGGTGTATGGCCCCTGGAAGGACCCGCATGGCTACAACTTCCCGCAGACCCAAAACTTTGAAGCGGCTACCCGCATCCCGAAGCTGTTTGGCGGGTCGCGCATGAACATCGGCGTGCTGTTTGCGCTGGCGGGCGTGGGGGCGGTGTGGGTGTTTCTGTTTCGCACCCGGGCCGGGTTTGCCCAGCAGGTGGGCGGATTGGCGCCCGCAGCGGCGCGCTACGCCGGGTTTTCATCGCGCCAAGCGCTGTGGACGGCCTTGCTGGTTTCGGGCGGGCTGGCCGGTTTGGCCGGCGCGCTGGAAGTGGCCGGACCGATCGGCCAGCTCACGCCCTACGTGCCAGCAGGCTATGGCTTTGCCGCCATCATCGTGGCCTATGTGGGGCGCCTGCACCCGGTGGGGCTGGTGTTTTCCAGCCTGTTGATGAGCATGTTTTACATTGGCGGTGAGCTCGCCCAGTCGCGTCTGGGGCTGCCCAAATCGCTCACGGGTGTGTTCCAGGGATTGTTGCTTTTTACCCTGCTGGCTTGTGACACGCTGGTCAATTACCGCATGGTGCGCCAGGCGCGCGCAGTGGCCAAGTCTTAAGGAGCGCACGCGCCCATGGAACCCTATGCCCTTTTGATTGCCGCCACCCTGAACGCGGGCACCGTGCTGGCCATTGCATCGCTGGGCCTGCTGATCAATGAGAAGGCCGGCATCGTGAACCTGGGCGCCGAGGGCATGATGCTGTGCGCGGCGATAGCGGGCTTTGCAGCGGTGGTGCACACCGGCAGCGATACCCTGGGGTTTGCGGCGGGCATGCTGGCAGGCGCCGTAATGGCGGCTGTTTTTGGTGCACTGGTCATCTGGCTCAACACCAACCAGTACGCCACCGGGTTGGCGCTGAGCCTGTTTGGCGCCGGCTTTTCGGCCTTTGCCGGCGTGAGCTACGTGCAGGAAAAATTGCCAGAGCGCACGAACTTTGCTGTTCCCGGTCTGTCCGATATTCCTTTTTTGGGGTCTGCGCTGTTCAAGCACCATCCGCTGGTTTACCTGACGGTGCTGTTTGCCGGGGCGCTGGTGTGGTGGCTGTACCGCACGCGCGCTGGTTTGGTACTGCGCAGCGTGGGTGAGCGGCCCGAGTCGGCGCACGCGCTGGGCTACCCGGTGCGCTGGATCCGCTTTGCTGCGGTCGTGGCCGGTGGCGCGCTGTGCGGGCTGGCGGGCGCCTATATTTCGATTATTTACACCCCCTTGTGGGTGGAAGGCATGGTGGCGGGCAAGGGCTGGATTGCACTGGCGCTTACCACATTTGCCACCTGGCGACCTGGCCGCGTGCTACTGGGGGCCTACCTTTTTGGCGGGGTGACCATGCTGCAATTTCATTTGCAAGGCATAGGCGTAGACGTACCCAGCCAATTCCTGAGCATGCTGCCCTATGTCGCCACTATCGTGGTGCTGGCGCTGATTTCGCGCAATCCAGCCTGGATTCGGATTAATATGCCAGCTTCCATCGGAAAACCGTTTTACCCTGGCTCCTAATTTTTACCCTCGACGCCTATCTTCAAAAGGAAATGAAATGACAGATGTGCAAAAACGTTCGCTGCTTAAATTTGCAGCGCTGAGCGCCGTGGCTGCTGCCGCGCTGGTGGGCTGTGGCAAGAAGGAAGAAGCAGCCGCACCGGCTGCCGCGCCTGCCGCCTCTGCTGCTGCGCCCGCCAAGCCTGAGCCGCTGAAAATTGCCTTCGCCTACGTCGGCCCTGTGGGCGACGGCGGTTGGACCTTTGCCCATGACAACGCCCGCAAGGCGCTGGAAAAAGAGTTTGGCGACAAGATCCAGACCTCGTTTGTTGAAAATGTGCCCGAGTCTGCAGATGCCGAGCGCGTGATCCGCGACATGGCCAGCCAGGGCAACAAACTGATTTTTGGCACCACCTTTGGCTACATGGAAACCATGCTCAAAGTGGCTCCAGATTTCAAAGATGTGAAGTTTGAGCATGCCACCGGCTACAAAACGGCCGACAACATGCGCACCTACGACAGCCGCACCTATGAAGGCGCGTACATGGCCGGCGTGATCGCAGGCAAGATGAGCAAGACCGGCACGCTGGGTGTGGTGGCTTCGGTGCCAATTCCTGAAGTGATCCGCAACATCAACAGCTTCACCTTGGGCGCGCAAACCAGCAACCCCAAGATCAAGACCAAAGTGGTGTGGGTCAACGAGTGGTTCAACCCACCCAAAGAAACTGAAGCGGCCACCAGCCTGATCAACGGCGGCGCCGACGTTCTGTTCCAGAACACCGACTCCCCCGCGGTGCTGAAAACCGCCCAGGACAAGGGCAAGCGCGCTTTTGGTTGGGACTCGGACATGACCGCCTACGGCCCCAAAGCCCATTTGGCGTCCAGCGTGATCAACTGGGCCCCCTACTACATCAAGGCCACCAAAGACGCGCTCGAAGGCACCTGGACCACGGGTGGCGTGTGGTGGGGTGTGAAAGAAGGCGCGATTGACATCGTGTCGATCGCCGACGATGTGCCAGCCGAGACCAAAGCCAAGATTGACGAAGTCAAAGCGGGTCTGAAAGACGGCAGCTTCTCCATCTGGAAAGGCCCGCTGGTGGATAACACCGGCAAGACCTTGCTCAAGAAAGACGAAGTCGCTGACGACAAATTCCTCAGCGGCGTGAACTTCTACGTCAAGGGCGTGGAAGGCAAGGTGCCCGGCGCGAAGTAATCCTTCGTCTGGCACCCGAAAAGGCCGCTCATGAGCGGCCTTTTTTTTCAAAGGACTCTGCATGCAGGCATTCCCACCCACCAACGTGCTGGTTCTGCTTGCCTGCCCCGAGAGCGCTACGCTGCCCTTGCTGAGCATCCGGCCCACGGCGCGCTGCGCCGCCGTGCGCAAAGTCAATACCCAGACGCCCCAGCGCAGGCCAATGTGCGCCGGGGCGGGCAGATGTTTGTGGACTGGTTTTAGCGGCAAGCCTGTTGATCGGCACCGAATGGAGTGAACGGCGCGCGCACAATGGCCACTATGACCAAGCCTGACTTGCCCTTCGCCGCCGAAGCCGCGCTTTGGCACCCCGTGCTACTGTCCCGCGATTTGGGTCAACAGCCGCTGGCCGCACAGTTGTTGACCCAAGCCATTGTTCTTTGGCGCGACGCCCAGGGCATAGCCCATGCGTGGGCCGACCAGTGCCCGCACCGGGGTGCGCGCCTGTCTTTGGGGCGGGTGTGCGAGGGGCGCTTGGAGTGCCCGTACCATGGCTGGCAGTTCGACGGCGCAGGCCAATGCCAGCTGATCCCAGCCTTGCCCGACTTCACGCCTCCCGCTGGGCACCACGCTTGCACCTTTGAGGCCAGCGAAGCCTACGGACTGTTGTGGGTGCGTCTGACCCCCGGCGCCGCCGCCGTGCCGCTGTTTGCCGCCGAGGCCGATGCGCGCTTGCGCAAGGTCAATTGCGGCCCTTACACCGTGCAAAGCAGCGCCCCGCGCGTGGTAGAAAATTTTCTGGACCTGGCGCACTTTGGTTTCGTGCACGAGGGCTGGTTGGGCCGCCGCGACGCCACCACCGTGCCGCCGTATGACGTACGCGCTACGCCTACAGGCCTGCTGGCCACCGGTTGCAAGGCGGTGCAGCCGCGCTCTTCGGTGCACGCCACGGCCAGCGCCATGGTGGAGTACACCTACGAAGTTATCGGCCCCTACGCCGCCGTGCTGACCAAGCTGCCCGAGGCCGGGACCGCTGCCATCGAGGGTCTTCGCGAATCCATTGCCCTGTTTGTCTGCCCCGTAGGCCCCGAGACCAGCGAAGTCTGGGTCCGTTTGGCCATGAACGACTTTGACTCACCCGACCACAAGCTGACCGATTTTCAGGACACGATTTTTGGCCAGGACAAGCCGGTGCTGGAGTCCCAACGCCCCAAGCGCCTGCCTTTGGAGCCTGGCGCTGAACTGCATTGCGCCGCCGACAAAATGGCGGTGATGTACCGGCGCTTTTTGGCGCAGACCGGCATCAGTTTTGGGGTGTGCTGAGGCCGCGCTGCGCGGCGCCTCGTGCCAATCAAAGCAGCGCGAGGCACTGGGCAAAGCGTGATGCGCATCACGCTGCCTTCATGGTTGAACTCTTATGCTGAATGTGTGCGGTCGGCTGCTGCTGGCGTACCGTGGGTGCGACCTCGCGCCCACGCATTCAGTCAAGGAGTGTTTAATGAAAAATCATTGCGTCCGCAACGCAGCCGTGGGCACCTGTCGTCTGGGCGGCGCTCTGCCTTGGGGCCGAACCGGTTCCGGATTGGGGTGCTGCCATGCTTGAAACTGTAGCTATCGTATTGGTGCTGCTCTGGCTCGTGGGCTTGGTGTCCGCCTACACCATGGGCGGCCTGATTCACATCTTGCTGGTGGTCGCTGTGGTTGTGGTGCTGGTGCGCATTATTCAGGGCCGGCGACTTTGAGGTTCTGGTTGGATCACGCCTTCCAGCGCGCTTTGGGCTCAGAACTTTAGGGCCCTTGGCAAACAAGAAAAAGGGGAGCCACCGCTGGGTGGCTCCCCCTTTGCACACGTGCCTCAGCGCAGTGGCTGCGATCCTGTGACTTCGACTTCGACCCGGCGGTCAGGCCGCAGGCAGGTAATCAGCGCCTGGGTGGCTTTATTGCCTTTGCAGTCGCCAGGCTTGGTGTCCGGGCTGCTGGAGCCAACACCCACCGCGGTGACCTTGCTTGCGGGCAGGCCACCGACTTGGACCAGGTAATTTTGTACCGCCTCGGCGCGACGGTTTGACAGGGTGTTGTTGTAGCCCTCCTTGCCCAAGCGGTCGGTATGGCCAGTGATGCGAACCGCGTCTACGTTGACATTTTTCAAGTCAGAAAGCAGTTTGTCCAAGGCATGTTTACCATCGGCTTGCAAGGTGCTCTGGTCAAAACCAAACAAGGAGTCCGCCTCGAGCTTAACTTTGGACAGGGGCGCGGGGACCGGCGTCGCCGGCACGGGGACTGGCACTGGCACCGGCTTGGCTACCGGCGCGGGTGGAGGTACAGGTACAGGTACAGGTGGAGGCGCAGGCGCGGGAGGAGGAGGAGGGGCTGCGACTGGTGCGGCTGTCACGGCTTTGCTTGGTGCCTCTTTTTCGCCAAAACGATAGACCAGGCTCAGGGCGATCAGATCGACATCGCCCCGGTTATTGACCGCGTCGTTGACGCGGTAGCGCTCTGCCTCCAAACGCAAGGTCAGCGCGGGCGTGAATGCGTATTGGGTGCCAAAACCATATTTGTAATTGGTTTCGCGTTTGTTCGGGCTGGGGTTTGTAACGTTGACAGCACCCGTACCGCTAAAGTTGTCTTGGGTATCGGCATAGGTGGCGCCCACGCGGCCAAGCAGGGACCATCGGTCCGTGATGGGCAAAGTACCTACCAAATCGAGGTTGACACCCTGGATGCGGGCAGTTCCCGTCAGTGTGCCGGCTGGGGTCGTCTGGGCCGTGAAGCCAAAGCGTCCCAGGTCAAAGTAGCCCGCTTCCACGGCCCAGCTGGGGGTGATGGGAAAACCCACAAAGGCCTTGTAGCCCGGGTCCCTGCGGTCCTCAGACAGGGTGTTGGTGGTGAAGCCTGAGCTGAGCAAGTCCTGCGTGATGCGTACGTTGTCAATGGTTGATTGGGATTCACCCGCAGCGATGCCGAAGTACACGCCCGCGTTGGGTTTGATCTCCTGGGCTCCCAGCAGCGGGCTGGCCAAGGCTGCCAGCGCAGCCAGGGAAAGCACTGATAGGCGCGGTTTAAAGTTCCAAGTTGTCATGTGTCATTCTCCAAAATTAGGCGATATGCCTGGGTCGAAAACGCAGCGTGGGCGTGCTTATGGAGTGGGCACGGTGATCGTGCAGGAGTCGCAGGTGATGGCTGCTGCAGACGCGCCCTGGTTCAGGGCGCGGCCCTCCAGGTTGGCTCCGGTTTGCAGGGTAATGGCGGTGGCGGCCACCATCGTGCCTTTCATGATGGAGTTGGCCCCCAAGGTAATGGCGCTGCCTGCAGTCCAAAATACGTTGCTTGCTTTTGCGCCGCCGCTCAACACCACTTGGCTGGTGGACAAGGTGGTGATGGCGGTTGCGGCGCGGATCACGAACACCGCGTTGGGGTCACCTTGCGCATCCAAGGTCACAATGCCGCCAGCTGAAAAGTCAATCGTTGTGCCGGATTGGTACAAGCCGGGGTACAGGGTCAGGCCGCTGAGGTTGGTGCTGATGGGCGTAGGCGTACCACGAACGGCGTTAGTTGCATTGGTAAAGGCGGCCAACGCATCGGTTTTTGCGTTGCTCAGCAAGGTGGCGTCGATCAGCGCGCAAGCCGGTCCTGCAGCATCGACCGCATACAGGTGACCCACTATTTCTGGGCAAGAGCCGGGGGAACTGAAACCTGTGATGTTGGCTCCGGTGTCGGGCGTCAGACCCACATCCCCCGTGATGATGGAGGTGGGAATATTGGTAATCGCCGCAGACGCCAGGATGGCGAAATTCGACGAAGAACCCAAGGGCACAGGCAGCTGGCATTCGCTGGTGCCGGTGGTGAACTGCCACACTTTGTCGGACACCAGGGCATTGCCGGCAAGGTCTTTTACCCCGTTGGTCCCGCCCAGCACCGTCGCTGTGTAAGCGGTCGAAGGCGCCAGGTTTGCACTGGGGTTGATCGACGCAATCTTGCCCACGGCATCATAAAGAACCACCGCGGTAATGGTCGCGTTCAGGTCGCTTGAAGGAGCGAGCGTGACCGTTGCAGTGGTCAGGGTCAGCGGGTCCATGGCTTCGCTGAATGTGGCGTTTACGGTTTTGTTGGTGCAAATCGCCGAGCCGGTGTCCACTGGGTTTACCAAGATCACGGTGGGCGCGGTGGTGTCGTTGGCGTCCAGCGTGGTGAAGGTCCAGACTTTGTTTGTCGCCATGGGGTTGCCCGCGACATCGGTGGCTGCGGTGGTGACCGTGGCGGTAAAAGATGTGTTGACTGGCAGCGTCGACGGGCTGGTCGGTCTGAAGGTGGCCGTACGCGCCGCGACCGAATAGGCCACGGTTCCCACGATGGGGGTGTTGCCAACCGTGGTTTTGAGCGTAAAGCTGCTGCTGTTGATGGTTTCAGGCGCCATGTCCTCGCTGAATGTCGCGGTCACGGCCGTGTTGGTTGCAGCGACGGCGTCTTGCGCGGGCACAACGCTGACCACTCTGGGCGCCGTTGCATCAATCGCCGATCCCGTGACGAACGACCATACAAAAGCGCTTTGCAGCGCCAGCCCGCCGGTGTCTTGTGCGCCGGTGGTGATGGTGGCCACGCAAACCGTGTTTGGCGGCAGGTTTGCGCCAGGCAAGAAGCTGGCTTGGCGGCCATTGGCATCGTAGCTGACGCTACCTGCCACTGCCACACTGGCTGGGCACGCCAGCGTGAAAGTGCTGGTGGTCAGGGTGGCAGGGTTCATCGCCTTGGTGAAGGCGGCGGTAACCCGGGTATTGAAGGCAACACCGGAGACCGCCGGACTCAGAGCCGCCGGCACGGTAGCGCTGACTTTGGGTGCCAAGCCGATGCCATTTCCAGTGCCAAGAATGGGGGCCTGACCGCCGCCGCAGCCGCCCAGGATGAGCGTGGCCACAAGGGCCAGAAGCCAGGCCACAGCGCTGGTGCGAAAGAGGTAAGGGCGCATGAATTGACTCCTGTTACGTTGCATGGGGATTTCAAAATTCGACGGATCGGCTCGCCTCCTGGCGACCGCGTCCGAGACCTAACGCAGCGGTCAAGCCGAATGCCTATGGGGCCTAGTCTTGTACGCTTGGATCGAAAGCTCAATGCGTTACATCACAGTTGGTGTCACGCTCTTCGGCGCGGCCCTGCGCGTGCCCTGCCGTAGGCATCGCGGCGCATCGGGAAGCCTCGCGTGGTCTCAGGCGGTCAAAGAGCTCGCAATTTTGTAGGCCTTGTCGTGAAACAGCGTCAGACAGGCATCGACAACCTGGGCGTCGTACAAAACTCCGCGGCCACGGGTAATTTCATCCAATGCGGCACCATTTTCGATCGCAGCCCGATAGGGCCTGTGCGACGACATCGCCTCCACGACGTCAGCCACTGCCAGAATGCGGCCTTCCATGCAAATTTGATCGTCTCTTAACTGTTTTGGATAACCCGTACCGTTCAGGCGCTCGTGGTGTTCGGCAACTGCCTGTGCAATCGGCCATGGGAATGACACCTCCTTGAGCAAGCGGTATCCAGCAAGCACATGATTTTTTACCAGGCTATATTCCTCCGGAGAAATATTGCCGGGCTTGCACAAGATTTCGACCGGAACCACAATTTTTCCAATGTCATGCAAATAGCCCGCAATCATCACTCCTTCTTGGCGCACCTCATTCCATCCCATTTGCGCTGCAATTGCCCGGGCCAGGTCCCCCACATGTTTTTCGTGTCCTGATGTGTAGGGGTCGCGCAGTTCACCCAATTCCCGCGCTATGTCGATCGTTTGCATCAGCGACCGCTGCAAGTTGTTTTGATCAACAATTTTTTCTGCAATAGCTATCAGCAGATCAGCCGCGCGATTGGCCTTTTCCTCATTGACAATGACGAGTTCCGCCACGCGTTTGGCCTTCTCTCGGTTTTGAAATAGCAGTTCTTCATTTGCAACTACAAGCTCTGCCGCGCGCTTGGCTTTTTCGTCGTTGGCGACGACGAGCTCTGCGACGCGTTTGGCTTTCTCTTGGTTTTGGAATAACAGTTCTTCGTTTGCGACTACCAGCTCTGCCGCGCGATTGGCTTTTTCCTCGTTGGCCACCACGAGCTCTGCAACACGTTTGGCTTTCTCCCGGTTTTGAAACACGAGTTCTTTGTTTGCAACTACAAGCTCTGCCGCGCGTTTGGCCTTCTCGTCATTGGCCACCACGAGCTCTGCAACACGTTTGGCTTTTTCCTGGTTTTGAAACAACAACTCCTCGTTTGCGATCACCAACTCGGCCGCGCGTTTGGCTTTTTCGTCATGGGCAACAACAAGCTCTGCGACACGTTTGGCTTTTTCTTCGTTTTGGTAGGCCAACGCTTTGTTGGCATCGCGAAGGGCCTGTTGTGCCTTAATTTCCATCGAAATATCGCGCACAATTTTGGACGCGCCAACAACCTTGCCTGTGGCATCAAAGATGGGGGACAGCGTCACCGAAGCATTGATGCGGCGGCCCCCTTTGCAAATCCGTTCAGTGATAAGGTGACTCACCCACTCGCCCTTGAGCACTCTCTGCATAATCAAATTTTCGGCCTCGAGATTTTCCGCAGGAATCAATAACTCGATTGGCTTTCCGATGGCCTCTTGGGCCGTGTAGCCAAAGACGCGCTCCGCGCCCAAGTTCCAACTGGTAATCTTTCGGTCTAAGTCTTTGCCGATGATGGCATCGTCGGAGGCATTCACGATGGCTGCCAGCCGCTCGATGGCTTCTCTCCCATGGGCCATACCGTTAGAGCTCTCTGCGGATGTCGGGTACGGCTTCTTCATGCCGGCCAGTGTAGGCAGCCAGGTGCGGCCTGCGCCCTGCGCATGGTCACAAAACCCAGACTCTGCCCAGGACCTGCGACATTGGAATTTGGATGGCGGCGCTGCGTGGGCTGCGCAGCACCGGCGCATTGGGATGCACGCGTCACCCGTTGATTGGCTTTCAGCGTGGCTGTGATGTGGCGCATTGACGTGACCTTTGGGGTCTCCTAACGTGGGCTCTGCTCGCTTTCAGTACTCCTTGTGATGCTGGCTGGGCAGGGAGCCCGGTATACGCCGGGTCGAATTCAATGCAAACACGATAGGACCTCACCATGACCCACAAAACCACCTTCGCCGCCGCGGCGATTTCTCTCACCCTTTTGGCTATGTCGGGCTGCGCCGTTTCGCGCGGGCAAGAGTCTGTCGGCGCGTATGTCGACGATACGGGCATCACCTCCCTTGTCAAGTCCCGTTTCTTTGAAGACAAGGACGTCGCGGGCTCTTCAATCAGTGTGGAAACTTTGAACGGCACGGTCATGTTGTCGGGCTTTGCCAAAAACACCCTGGAGCGCAGCAAAGCGGAGACGATTGCGCGCGGCGTCAAAGGCGTGACCTCGGTAAAGAACGAAATTCTGATTCGCCCGTAACGCACCGGCCGGTTCTGATCCAAGCCGCGGTGCGCTGTTTAAGCGCATCGCGGCAGTAGCGCGTGCGCTTCGGGTAGTTCCCCGTCAGACTGCGTCCGCGCGCCAGGTGTACGCGCCCGCGCAGGGCGAGTGGGGCTTGCTAAGCTAGCGCCCATGCACACCTTTCTCCCCAGCGCGGTCCTGGTTCTGGTCGCCTTGCCCCAAGAGCTTGACGCGGCCTTGCTCGGCCCCCACGCCATCGTGCAGTACACCGGCGTGGGCAAGGTTAACGCCGCGTACGTGGCGGCAAAGGCCATTCGCACCCATGCGCCGCAGTTGGTAGTGAACTTTGGTTCTGCCGGGCGGGTGGCATCGTGCCCGCAGGGCTTGGTGGAAGTGGCCAGCGTGCTGCAACGCGACATGAATGCCGAGCCCTTGGCCCCGCGCGGGGCAACGCCATTTCAGGATGGTGGCCACACCCTGCACTCGGGCCACGCCGGCGTGGTGTGCGGCACGGGAGACAGCTTTGTCACTGCCCCCGATCCCTGGTTTGCCACACGCGGCGTGCAGTTGGTGGACATGGAGTTGTACGCTGTGGCCAGCGTTTGCGTGCGCGAGAACGTGGCCTGGCGCTCTGTCAAGTTTGTCTCGGACGACGCAAATGCCGAATCTGCCAGCGACTGGCAGGCCAATGTACGCCGCGGGGAGCTGTTGTTTGTCGATTTTTTTTTGTGGCAGCGCGCTAGTCCAGCGCCAGATACCCCAAAGCCTCAGCACAAGCGCGCATCTCCACACAACGTTGGTAGGTGCTGAGGGCGGGCGTTTCAAAGCCGACGATGTCCAGCGCGTCCAGCGTCGGTGCGGCCTGCGCACTGGCCACCACGGCGCGCAGGGCCTGTTGAAGTAGCGCAACTTCTGCAACTGGCGTAGCCAGCGCGCTTACCAAGGGCAGGCCGGGATAGGCTTCGGTGGTGCCGACGATACACAGGCCTTGCGTGGCCTGCGGCGCGTAGCGCTGCAGCGCGGCATAGGTGACGCAGTCGATGGCGGCGAGGTCGGCCTGGCTCTCACGCACCGCAGCCACCGACGCGCTGTGGCCACCAGTGGCTATGGCGCTTTCAAAAAACCGGCCCCTCTGCGCCAGCGGCGCTATCCGCGCGCGCAAGGCGTTGTAGCCCGACTGCGAATCGGTTGCATTAAAAGCCACGCGCAGGCCACGAAAGTCCTCCAAGGCCAAGTGCGCGTGTTCGCTGCGCGCTACCAGCACGCTGCGGCAATCAATGCCATGGCACTGCGGCGCCCTGTAGGCAAAGCATCCCACCAGTTGCACCTGATGGGCCAAGGCGTGGGTAAGGGGGTAGCCGCAGGTCTGGCTCAGCAGCAAATCGGGCGTTTGCCAGTGGGCGTGGTAATCGTCAGGCCAACTAAGCTCTGCGGGCAAGCGGTCCAGCCCCTGTGCCCGCAGGTGATGGCGCAGCAGCTCCCAGAACATGCGCACAGCGGCGCGGTTGGCCAGGTACATGGGCAGCGACACCAGGCGAACCGTCGCGCGGCCATCAGCTTGCATTTCGGGCGGGCTCACTGCGTATTGGGTGCTTGTTCTGCTGCCGCGGTACGTACCAACGCTGTGGAGCTGGGCGCGCGTGTTGACTGGGCCGGGTGGTCAATGGGCGAAAAAGCGTGGCGCATAAAGAGCCGCACATAGCCTGGAACCAAAAAACCACCGGTTCCAGCGACGAAGGCATCGCGTTGGGCCCAATAGACGGCGGGAATGGCGTACCACGGAAGGTTCGGTTGGGCGTGGTGGACGGCGTGGTAATTGTTGTTCAGGTACAGCAGGCGCCAAGGCCAGGCCGCCTCGTTGACCACAATGCGGTGCGCTGGCAGCGCCGCGGGGCGGTGCTCGTACAAGGAGCGCATGATGGCCAGCCCCAGGCCGGGATAACTCACCCCCAGCACATACGTCCAGGGTGACATCCCCACACTGCGATGCAGGGCCCACAACATCAACACCAGCAGCGCCAGGTGCTGTGCCCAGGTCCAGCGCGTTTTGGGGCTGCGCCAGTAGCTGGCCCGGCGCAAGGGCCATAGCAGATGAAAAATAGCAAACGCCGGGGTGATAAAAAAGCGGCCTAAAGACGTACGCTGGGCTACCAGCAAAGCGCGAAGAAGTCCGCTGCGCTGGGTGAAGTCTGCGGGATCGAGGTAATTGCTTTCCGGGTCCTGGCCGGGGAAGGTCAGCAGCTCGTCCCGGTGGTGCGCCAGGTGGCTGCGCCGGTAAATGTCAAACGGATACCACACCGCAATCGGTAGCAGGCCCAATGCGCGGTTGAGGCCGGCGCGGCGGGTCGGGTGGTTGTGCACCAATTCATGCTGCAGGCTCATGTACCAGGCAGAAACCACCACCAGGGCTGCGACGGCCCACAGTGAAGCGCCATGCGCGTACCACACCAGCGCCGCCAGCCAGCTGCTGTAAACGGCAACGACTAAAAGCCAAGTGGGCCATTCGACGCCTTGGGCTGCGGTTGTTGCGTTCTGTGGAGATTCTCTGCGCGCGCGGTTCATGCCGTGAAAGTTCAAAGAGCTTAGGCCTGCGGGGCCAGAAGGGAGCGGGTTGCGGCGCGGATCCTAGCACTGGCCGCCCAAGGGTACCTTGGGCCTAGAAGCAAAGCGACTCGATGCAAGCGCGTCCGCCCACAGGCGCTGCCCTTGTAAACTCGCGGCCTCCCACACCAGCGTGTCCGGCGCCGTGGGGGATTCACAGTCCCGGGCCATGTAGAGGAATACCATGTACAAAAACCTCGCTGCGATGGCCGTCGCCCAGTTGGCGCCCGTCCGCGAAACCCCAAGCCGCGCCGCGCGTTCTGTCTGGCCGGCGCCATGAGCTACCAAGTCAAGGAAATTTTCTACACGCTGCAAGGCGAAGGCGCCAATGCCGGCAAGCCTGCGGTGTTTTGCCGCTTTGCCGGCTGCAATCTGTGGTCGGGCCGCGAACAAGACCGGGCGGCGGCGGTCTGCCAGTTTTGCGATACCGACTTTGTGGGCACCGACGGCACGCTGGGCGGCCGGTTCGAGACCGCGCCAGCCCTGGCGGCGCAGATTGCCGCCCTCTGGCCGGTGGCCGACCACGCGCACCGCTTTGTGGTGCTGACCGGTGGCGAACCCTTGCTGCAAGTTGACGCTGCGCTGGTAGAGGCGCTGCACGCACAAGGTTTCAAAATCGCTGTTGAGACCAATGGCAGCCTGGCCGCGCCTGAGGGCATTGACTGGATTTGCGTCAGCCCGAAGGCCGGTGCGCCCTGGGTGCAGCGCGCGGGCCAGGAGCTCAAGCTGGTGTGGCCGCAGGCGGGTTTTGGCCTGGACGACCTGCAGACCATGCAGGCCTTGGCGTTTGAACACCACCATTTGCAGCCGCTGGACGACATTTTGCGCGCCAAAAATACCGAGATTTGCATCACCCTGTGCTTGCAACACCCGGCATGGAAACTCAGTCTGCAAACCCACAAAATGACGGGCATCCGATGAACCCCGCGCCCACACTTGTGCCCACACCCCTTGCCACGCCCGAATTCCGGGTTAGCCAAAAGTTCTTTTTTGACGCGGCGCACACCCTGCAGCGCGACATTGAGCGCGAAGGCAGCCTGCGCATCCACGGCCACACCTACTACGCTGAAGTGACGGTGAGCGGGTCGCGCGACCCGCTCACTGGCATGGTGGTGGATTTGGGGCTGGTGCGCCAGCACATTGAGCAACTGCGTCCGCAGCTCGACCACCGCCTGCTTGACGAGGTGCCCGACCTGGGGCCTGCCACGCTGGAAAACCTGTGTGCCTTTATTTGGCGCAGCCTGGAGCCTGGACTGCCCGGCCTCTCGCAGGTGCGTGTGTGGCGCGACTCGGTGGGCGACGGCTGCACCCTGGGGCGCGCCTGATGCTGCGGGGCTACCGCGCCAGCCTGCTCTGGTTTGCTGCGCCTGCGCTGGGTGCGCAAGGCATTCGGTACGAAGAAGACGGCTTATTGGTGGTCGGCCCCAACGCCCAGGGCGCGCAGGTGGTGCAGGCCATTGGCAGTTGGCGCGCACTGTCTGCCCAGCATTGCCGCTTGCCTGTGGAGCACTTGCCTGGGCGCATCATTGCGCCGGGCTTTGTGGACATGCATGTGCATTTTCCGCAGACCAATGTCATCGGATCGCCCGCCGACGGCCTGTTGCCCTGGCTGGAGCACTACACCTTCCCCGAAGAGCAGCGTTTCGCAGACCCCGATTACGCCGCCGAGGCCGCCACGTTCTTTGTGGACGAGCTGCTGCGCAACGGTGTAACCACCGCGCTGGCCTTTGCCACCTCGCACAGCAGCTCCGTCAACGCCTTGTTTGCCCAGGCGCAGGCACGCCAGATGCGCATGATCACCGGCCTGTGCCTGATGGACCGCAACGCTCCGGCGGCTTTGCTGAACCAGAGCGGACCGGACACCGATGCCGCAGAACACAGCCTGATTGCGTCCGAGGCGCTGATCCAGCGCTGGCACGGGCGGGACCGCCTGGGCTACGCCATTACCCCGCGCTTTGCGCCCACGTCCACCGACGCCCAGTTGCGCGGCGCAGGTGCGCTGGCTGCGCGCTACCCAGACGTCTGGATCCAGAGCCATGTGGCCGAAAACAAAGACGAAATTGCCTGGGCGCGCACCCTGTTTCCGCAGTCGCGCAGCTACCTGGCCACGTACGCCGAGTTCGGCCTGATGCGCCAGCGCGCGGTCTACGCCCATTGCATTCATTTCGATGACGAGGACCGGGCGCTGATGCGTTCTACCGGGGCCGTGGCCGCGATCAGCCCCACCAGCAACTTGTTTCTGGGCAGCGGCTTTTTTGACTATGCGGGTGCTGACCGCGTGGGCTTTGGCTACGGCCTGGCCAGCGATGTGGGCGGGGGAACCAGCTTTAGTCCGTTTCACACCATGCTGGCGGCGTATTACGTGGGGCGCGAGGGACACTCCAAATCGGGCCTGTCGCTAACACCGCAGCACCTGTGGTGGCAGCACACGGCCGGCGCTGCGCAGGCCCTGGGCTTGGGTGGTGTGGTGGGCAATTTGCTGCCCGGCTGCGAGGCCGACTTTGTGGTGCTCAACCCGGCGGCCACCCCCTTGCTGGCGCGTAAGACCGGGCGGGCGACCTCGCTTGCCGAATTGCTGTTTGCGCTGATCGTGCTAGGTGACGACCGGTTGGTCGAGCGCACTGTGGTGGCGCAGGCGTCCGCTGCGGCGCTGCACCTTACTGCCCAAAGCGCTTGCGTGTAAGTGCCAGCGCCACCCAAAACGACACCGCCGCATAGGCCACCAGCACCCCGCCATGGTGCAGCACATCGCGCGGCCACTGGTCCATGAACAAGGGCCGTACCAGCGCCACGGCGTTGGACAGCGGAAGCCAGTCCGCCACCAGGCGCACCACCGCAGGCAGCTGGTCCAAGGGGAAGAACACGCCGCTCAAAAACATGGTGGGCGTCAAAAACAGCGTGAAGTAGTAGGTGAAGAAGTCGTAGCCCTTGGCCAGGGCGTTGAACACCAGCGCCATCGAGCTAAAGGTGATGCCCACGCCCAGCAAAATGGGCCAGGCCACCAGCAGTTTGGGGCTATGGCTGATGCCCAGGCCCAGCATCACGCCCAAAATCGCGGTCACGGTGAACAGTGCCTTGAAGGCCGCCCAGAGCATTTCGGCCAGCACGATGTCGTCCAGGCCCACGGGCGCATTCATGATGCCGTCCCAGGTTTTTTGCACGTGCATGCGTGAAAAGGCCGAATACAGCGCCTCAAACGAGGCCGCGTTCATGGCGCTCATGCAAATCGAGCCGCTGGCCAAAAACAAGATGTACGGCACTGGCTGGCCTTCTACGGTGATCTTGCCCACCAACGCGCCCATGCCGTAGCCAAAGGCCACCAGCCACATCAGCGGCTCGGCAATATTGCCCAGCAGGCTGGGAATGGCCAACTTGCGCCAGACCAGCAGATTGCGCAAAAAAACCGGCCAAAAGCGCAGGCTCAGGCGCGGCGCACGCCAGCGGTTTTGGGCCTGGGGCGGGTGGGCGATGGCGAGTGGGGGCGTAGTCATATCAGGCGTCCTCGCGGATCTGGCGTCCGGTCAATTTCAAAAACAGGTCTTCCAGGTTGGCCGGGCGGTGCAGGGTGCGAAGTTGCGGGTACGCGTGCAGCGCCTGCAGCAGCGCGGCGGCATCGCGGGTGTAGAAAAAAACCGTCTCGCCGCTCACTTCCACCCGGCTGGCATGCGCACGCAACGGGCTGTCAGCCAGCGCCAGGGCGCCTACGCCGTAGACCTCCACCACATCGGGCTCCAGGTACTTGGCGATCAGGTCGCGCGGTTTGCCTTCGGCAATCTTTTTGCCGTGGTCCAGCACCAAGAGGCGCGAGCACAGGCGCTCGGCCTCGTCCATAAAGTGGGTGGTCAGCAGAATGGATTTACCCTGCTGCAGCAGCAATTGCAGCCGCTCCCACATCAGGTGGCGGGCCTGCGGGTCCAGGCCGGTGGTGGGTTCGTCCAGCAGCAGCAGCTTGGGGTCGTTGACCAGGGCGCGTGCCAGGCTCAGGCGCCGCTTCATGCCGCCCGAGAGTTCGCCGGGTTTGGCCTTGGCTTTGCTCGTTAAAGATGCAAATTCCAGCAGCGCCGGAATGCGCTTTTTGATCTCTGCGTCCTTCAGGCCGAAATAGCGGCCGTAGACCAGCAGGTTTTCCGCACAGTTGAAGTCGGGGTCCAAGGTGTCGAGCTGGGTCACCACGCCCAGTTGCGCCTTGATCGCCAGCGCGTCCACCGGCATGTGCAGGTCCAGGGCGGTAATGGTGCCCGCGTCGGGCACGGTCAGCCCCAAGCACATGCGGATGGTGGTGGTTTTGCCCGCGCCGTTGGGGCCAATCACGCCCAGGCATTCGCCAGGGGCAATCTCAAAGGACAAGTCCTGGACAACGTCGGTGTCGCCGTAGCGCTTGGTCAGGTGCTGAACCTGGAACAGCGGGGGAGGAGAAGGGTGCAAATTCATCAAGGCATTGTCGCGGAAGTCTGCCCGGTGCTGCCCGCCGCCTGCGCCTATTGAAACGCCACTTCCGCAAAGCTGCGCAGCTTGCGGCTGTGCAACTGGTCTTGCCCACGCTGGCGCAGCAGCTCCACGGCGCGCATGCCGATGCGCAGGTGCTGGTCCACGCGTTCGCGGTAAAAGTGGTTGGCCATGCCCGGGAGTTTGATCTCGCCGTGCAGCGGCTTGTCGCTCACGCACAAAAGCGTTCCGTAGGGCACCCGAAAGCGAAAACCATTGGCGGCGATGGTTGCGCTCTCCATGTCCAGCGCCACAGCGCGGCTTTGGCTAAAGCGGCGCTGTGGCTGGTTGTTGGGCAGCAGTTCCCAGTTGCGGTTGTCGGTGCTGGCCACGGTGCCGGTGCGCAAAATGCTTTTCAGCGCCGCGCCTTGCAAGCCCGTCACGTCGGCAACCGCTTGTTCCAAAGCCACCTGGATTTCGGCCAGCGCCGGAATCGGCACCCACAGCGGCAGTTCTTCGTCCAGCACATGGTCTTCGCGCACATAGCCGTGCGCCAGCACATAGTCGCCCAGCTGCTGGGTGTTGCGCAAGCCGGCGCAGTGGCCCAGCATCATCCAGGCGTGGGGCCGCAGTACGGCAATGTGGTCGGTGATGTTTTTGGCGTTGGCCGGGCCCACGCCAATATTGACCATGGTGATGCCGCTGCGGTCCGCACGCACCAGGTGGTAGCCCGGCATTTGCGGAAGGCGGGGTGGGCTGCTTCCGTGGCTGGCGGGCGCGGCGTGCGGCGCGCTGGCGCGGTGGGTAACCAGGTTGCCCGGCTCCACAAAAGCAATATAGGGGCTGGCCGGGTCCGCCATGGCGGCGCGGCCCAGGGCGATGAATTCGTCGATATAGAACTGGTAGTTGGTAAACAGCACAAAGTTCTGAAAGTGCTCCGGCAGCGTGCCGGTGTAATGGCGCAGGCGGTGCAGCGAATAGTCCACACGCGGCGCGGTAAACAGCGACAGGGGCTGCGGCTCGCCCGCGCGCGGCTCAAACGTGCCGTTGGCAATACCGTCGTCCATGGCGGCCAGATCGGGCAGGTCAAACACATCGCGCATGCGGGCGCGGCGCGGGGCGTCCATAGTGCCCTCAATATGGTCGTTCTCGGCAAACGAAAAATGCACGGGAATAGGCTGCGAGCTGGTGCCGATCTCCAGCTCCACGCCGTGGTTGTGCAGCAGCAGCGCAAACTGGTGGCGGTAGTAGCTGTGAAACAGGTCGGGGCGCGTGAGCGTGGTCTCAAAGCGGCCCGGCCCTGCCACAAAACCGTAGCTCAGGCCCGCGCCCTCGGGGTGGCCCCTACGCGAGACGGTTTCGGTCTGTATGCGCACCAGCGGGTAGCAGGCGCGCACATGGGTGTCCAGGTCCTCTCCGGCCACAAAGCGCTGCATGCATTCACGCAAGTGGGCAATGCTGGCCTCGTAAATGCGCTGCACCTGCGCCAGCGCCGCGTCGGCGTCGCTAAAGCGCATGGGCGCGATGAAGGGGGGGAGGTGGGGGCGGGGGAGGGACATGGCACCATTGTGCCGGGAAGGCTAAAATTTGCAAATCGAAAATTCAAAATTTGATTTGCAATGATATTGCGTAACGCGGCGGAAACACTGGCCCGCCTGTCCAAAGGCTTCCCGATTTTGGCCATTACCGGGCCGCGCCAGGCCGGAAAAACCACGCTTGCCAAGCTGGTGTTCAGCGACAAGCCCTATGTCTCGCTGGAAAACCCCGATGAGCGTGAATTTGCGCACAGCGACCCCAAACGTTTCTTGGCCCGCTTTCCCCAGGGTGCGGTTTTGGACGAGCTTCAGCGCTGCCCGCAATTGTTGTCGTGGCTGCAAGGCTGGGTGGACGAGCGGGGCGCAATGGGCGACTTTGTGCTGACTGCTTCGACGCAATTCGACTTGCTGGCCGGCATCACACAATCGCTGGCAGGCCGCGTGGGGCGGGTCGAACTCTTGCCTTTGGGCGTGGCCGAGCTCAGCGCCGCAGGCCAGTTGCCCGAAACCATGGGCCACATGCTCTTCAAGGGCGGCTACCCCGCTTTGTACGACCGACAAGTCAGCCCGCAAGACTGGTTTGGCAACTACATCGCCACCTATGTGGAGCGCGATGTCCGCCAGCTCATCGCCGTTCGCGACCTGGGGCAGTTTCAGACCTTCGTCAAAATGTGCGCCGCCCGAACAGGCCAATTGCTCAACCTGGCTTCGTTGGGGGCCGATTGCGGCATCAGCGCCGTTACCGCCCGCCAGTGGCTCAGCGTGCTGGAGACCAGCTACATCGTCACCCTGCTGCGCCCGCACCACCGCAACTTTGGCAAACGCTTGGTCAAAACCCCCAAGCTGTATTTTCTGGACGCCGGCCTTGCGGCCTGGCTGCTGGGCATCCGCACCCCAGAAACCCTGGAGACCCACGCCGCGCGCGGCGCACTGTTTGAAACCTGGGTGGTTAGCGAACTCTACAAACAGCGGCTCAACGCCGGCCAGCCGCTGGACCTGTACTTTTGGCGCGACAGCACCGGCTACGAGGTCGATCTCCTCATCCAGACCGCCGCAGGCCTGAAACCAGTGGAAATCAAGTCCGGCAGCACCTACGCCCCCGACTGGACGGACGGCCTCAAAAAGTGGCAAGCGCTCGCCGGGGCCGAAAGCCTGAAACCCGCCCTGGTGTACGGCGGCGCGCAGAGCTATGAGCGCGAGGGGCTGGACGTTTGGGGGTGGCGGGATGTGGCTTTGAGCGGCGTTTGACGGCACATCGCTGGGCAAGGGATATTGGTCGAAGCGGTGGCAGTTAGCACCTGGGGCACATGGGGGCACTTGGGGGCAATACGCCTTCGCTGCTACCCTGCACGCGCTTTTGCAAGGGTTCGGCGCAGAACAGAGTACTTCGTGCCATGAGCCTGCGGGCTGCTTCTGCTTATCGCCTGCTGGCGGTGTCGCGGTCGAAATGCCAGCCTTCGAGTTTGGCTGTGGAAGCCAGACAGCGCGCTTCAAACCGGTCCCACTGCTGGTTACGGCGCGAGCTACCAGCGAGCTGCTCCAGGTAATCGCTCAAAACCTGATGAAGGGTCTTGCCCATCTGTTTCGCGGCCAGGCTAGCGCGTTGCGCTAGTTGTTCATCGACAGACACGGTGATGTTCATGCGGGTTCTCCAAGTTCGTGGCTATTGTGTGCGACCAAATGCTGAGGGTCAAAGCACAGGCGCGCACTTTCAACGATTGCGGGCGGCAGCGCTCAAGGGAAGCTGCATTGCCGACAGCCCCGAATTGCTTGTCAAAAAAATAGGTATAACCGCAGTTTTGTCCATAAGCACTTAAGGAGGAACTCGCATGACCAAAATGCCGATCTCGTCGGGCAGTGGCTTTGAGTCGCTCAGGCAAACCAATGATTTTGGGGCAGAGTATTGGAGTGCTCGGGCGCTACAGCCATTGCTGGGCTACAGCCAGTGGCGCCGTTTTGAACAAGCGATAGAGCGCGCAATGTCCTCTTGTGAGGCCTCTGGCAACGCGGCGGGGCATCACTTTGCCGGCGTCGGCAAACCGATCAGCGGTGGCAAGGGCGCGGTCCAGATCGTGAACGATTACCAGCTGTCTCGGTTTGCCTGCTATCTGATCGCCCAAAACGGAGACCCGCGCAAGCACGAAATTGCGCTAGCACAACAGTATTTTGCGGTACAGACCAGGCGCCAAGAACTTAGTGAACAAGCCGCCGCAGACGCTGAGCGGCTTGAGTTGCGCAGGCAAACTGCCGAAGAATTCAAGGCGCTCTCCGGTGCTGCCCAAGACGCGGGCGTACAAAGCAAGATGTTTGGAGTGTTCCATGACGCGGGTTACAAAGGCCTGTACGGAGGTCGTGGGCGCGAAGCCATCAAGCGGCGAAAGTCGATCCCTGACAAGGACAATCTGTTGGACCGCATGAACGCTACCGAGCTGGCGGCGAACCAGTTTCGGATGACCCAAACCCGCGACAAGCTTGGTCGCGAATCTATCCGCAGCCAGTCACAGGCAATTCAAACCCACGAACAAGTGGGCAAAGAAGTGCGCGATGCCATCAAGCGCATCGGGGGCACACTGCCAGAGAATATTCCCGCAGCCGAGCACATCAAAGAGGTGGAGAAACGAATCAAAAACCACAAACCACGCCTGAAGCTCGACCCGCGCGACGCGGGCGGTTTGCTCGGTGGGGAGGTGCAGGAATGAATTCGGACGACAAGGGTTGTCCGATTTGCCAAGATGGCAACGCCAAGACAAGCTCCCTCGCCCTTCGGGACGCCTACCAATGCCACTGTCCACAATGCGGCGAATTCAAAATCAGTCGTTCCGCACAGGTAAATCTGCGCCGAAGCGACTATGGTGAGCGGCAGAAGGTCTCTGCCTGGCTCGTTCAAAACAAGCCGCAGGTAGTTACCACCGAAGATGTAGAGCGCGCGATAGTCAGTTTGCCGCCGTCTTTGTCTCAACGTGCGGAGCGAATGCTCCGATTCATCGCATCATGCTTTCCGCCGGGTACTCTGTTTTCGCTGCCCGACAGTCCGGCTACGGCTGATATTGGAAGTTACGCGATTCCTGACCCTACGGGTGAACATGTCTATTACCTCAAGCGTCTCCAGGCACACGGTTGGAACCAGTCCATGGCTGAGACCTTGTTCATGCTCACCGAAGTGCTGTGCAACGAAATGGGTTTGCTGGTGAGCCAAAACAACCACGACTACCAGCTAAGCCCCAAGGGATTGTTGTACCTGGAAGGCCGTCGGGAAGGGCAATCGTCAGTCGGCTTCTGTGCGATGTGGTTTTCGACTGAGGTGCAAGCGTTGTGGGAGGACGTGATTTCGCCTGCTATCGCCGCCGCAGGTTATGAACCGCTGCGAATTGACAAAAAAGACCACAACGAAAAAATTGACGACGCCATCGTCGCTGAAATTCGCGCCGCGCATTTTGTGGTCGCCGACTTCACCGGCAACCGGGGCGGCGTTTACTACGAAGCAGGCTTTGCCCATGGCCTTGGCTTGCCGGTAATTTTTATGTGCCGTGATGGCGATGCGCTTCACTTCGACGTTCGCCAATACAACTGCATTTTTTGGAAACCCGACGAATTGGATGCAGCACGAGAGCGCCTCAAAAATCGTATTTTGGCCACTTTGGGACAAGGCTCCAAAGCCCTCAAGTAGCGCGGGAAGTCCGGGCTGCCACCCCCCTAAACCCGCTCCACCACCACCGCAATCCCCTGTCCCACGCCAATGCACATGGTGCACAGCGCGTAGCGGCCGCCGGTGCGGTGCAGTTGGTTGATGGCCGTGGTTACCAGGCGGGCACCGCTGGCGCCTAAGGGGTGGCCCAGGGCGATGGCGCCGCCGTTGGGGTTGACGCGGGCGTCGTCGTCGGCCAGTCCCAGGTCGCGCAGCACGGCCAGGCCTTGGGCGGCGAAGGCTTCGTTGAGTTCGATCACGTCCATCTGCGCCAGCGTCAGCCCGGTCTGCGCCAGTACCTTGCGCGTGGCGGGGGCGGGGCCAAAGCCCATGATGCGCGGCGCCAGGCCGGCCGTGGCCATGCCCACCACGCGGGCGCGCGGGGTCAGGCCGTATTGGGTGATGGCGGCTTGGCTGGCCAGCAGCAGCGCGCAGGCGCCGTCGTTCACGCCCGAGGCGTTGCCAGCGGTCACGCTGCCGCCGGGGGTGACGATGCCTTTGAGTTGGGCCAAAGCCTCCAGCGTGGTGCTGCGCGGGTGTTCGTCTTGCGTCACCAGCAGCGCGTCGCCTTTGCGCTGGGCAATCGACACGGGGGTGATCTCCGCGTCAAAACTGCCGTCTTGCTGCGCGCGCAGGGCGTTGGTTTGCGAGCGCAGCGCCATGCGGTCCTGGGCTTCGCGCGCAATGCCAAACTGCTGCGCCACGTTCTCGGCCGTCTCAGGCATCGAATCGACACCGTACTGCGCTTTCATCAGCGGGTTGACAAAGCGCCAGCCGATGGTCGTGTCATACACCGTGTTGCTGCGGCTAAAAGCGGCGTCCGCCTTGGGCATGACGAAGGGCGCGCGGCTCATGCTTTCTACGCCACCGGCAATCATCAGCTGCGCTTCGCCGCTTTTGATGGCGCGCGCTGCGCTGCCCACGGCGTCCAGGCTGGAGCCGCACAGGCGGTTGATGGTGGCGCCGGGCACTTCTTGCGGCAAGCCCGCCAACAGCGCGGCCATGCGGGCCACGTTGCGGTTGTCTTCACCGGCCTGGTTGGCGCAGCCCAGCAGCACATCGTCGATGGCCGCCCAGTCCACCTGCGGGTTGCGCGCCATGAGTGCGCGGATGGGAATGGCCGCCAGATCGTCCGCCCGCACCGAGGACAAAGCGCCGCCGTAGCGGCCAAAGGGGGTGCGAATGGCGTCGCAGATATAGGCGTGGTTCATGGCAAAACGGCTTTCTTCCAATGTTCTTAAATCGGGTCGGGCGCGTACGCCCCAAAGAATCTCAGGCGCCGCCCAGCGCGGTCCACGCTTGCTGGCGCAGCCAGGGGCTGACGCGGTAGCGCTCGCCCGCGTAGTGGTCGTCCAGCGCCTGCAGCACGTCGATCACCCCTTGGGTGCTCCAGGCCTCCAGCCAGTCAAAAGGGCCTGCGGGGTAGTTCACGCCCAGCTTCATGGCCTGGTTGGCGCCGTCCATGGTGCACACGCCTTGTTGCACTGCGTCAGCCGCCTCGTTGATCAGCATGGCCACGGTGCGGGCTACTACCAGCGCGGGCTGGTCGGCCACTTGCTGCGCTTGGTAGCCCAGCGCGGCCAGCCAGGCCTGTGCCTCATCGGCGCAGGCGGCATTGGCGCGCACCGACGGCGCCCAGGCCAGCACGCGCGAGCCCTCGGGCGCAAACGTCCTGTCAAACACCGCCACATTGGCGCCCAGGCTCGATGCGGGGCGACCGTCGGTCTGGCGCAGTTGCAGCGTGGGCGTGGCCAGTCCGGTCCAGCCTGATTGCAGGTCGCGGCTAAATTCCACGCCCGCCGCCGCCAAACGCTGGCCCCAAGCGTCCATGCGTGCGCTGTGGCCGTGCAACTGCACGCCGCTGCGCGCCGGAAACTCAGCCCTTGGGGGCGCCGCCAGTTGCGGCTTAGCCGCGCCCTCGGCGTAGTCGTAGATGCCGCGTCCGGACTTGCGCCCCAGCAGGCCGCCGTCCACCAGCTCGCGCTGTAAGAGCGAAGGCATGTAGCGCTTGTCAAAAAAATTGGCCTGGTAGACCGACTGCGTCACCGCAAAATTGGTGTCGTGGCCTATCAGGTCCATCAGCTCGCATGGCCCCATGCGAAAGCCCATGGCTTTAAGGCAGGCGTCCAGCACCACCGGCGTGGTGCTGCGCTCGTGCAGCAGCGCCAGCGCCTCGGCGTAATAGGGCCGCGCAATGCGGTTGACGATAAATCCCGGCGTGGACCGCGCATGCACCGCCACCTTGCCCCAGCGCTGCGCCAGGGCAAACACGCCATCGGCCACCTGCGGCGCCGTGTGCAGGCCCGAGACCACTTCCACCAGCTTCATCAGCGGCACCGGGTTGAAAAAGTGCATGCCCACCAGCCGCTCGGGGTGGCGCAGGCCCTGCGCCATGGCGGTCATCGAGATGGACGAGGTGTTGCTGGCCAGCACGCAGTCGGCGCCCACTATGGCTTCCAACTGCTGCCACAGGGCGCGCTTGGCGTCCATGTTTTCCACAATGGCTTCCACCACCAGCGTGCTGCGGGCGGCGTCCTGCAAATCGGCCACCGGCGTGACGCGCGAGAGCAAGGCCGCCACCGCGTCGGCGGTCATCTTGCCCTTGGCCACCAGCGCGGCCAGACTGGCTTGCAGCTTGGCCAGCGCTTCCTGGGCGGCGCCTGGGCGCACGTCATACAGCCACACCGGGTGGCCTGCCTGCGCAGCCACTTGGGTAATACCGGCGCCCATGATGCCTGCGCCCACCACCAATACCGGGGCCTGGGCGGCGGCGTCAGCCAGCTTGTTATTCATTGGATTGCTCATGGCGCGCTTGCCCACGGGGCGGGGCGTTTGTTAAAAAAGGCGGCAAAGCCCGCGCGGGCCTCGGGGGTGGCGCGCACGCGGCTGATGGTTTGCGCGGTCAGCTCCAGCGTGGCTTCATCCATGGCGCCGGGCGTGAGTTGCGCAAACAGTTGTTTGATCTCGCGCTGCGCGCCGGGGGCGGCAGCCAGCAATTCGGCCACGCGCGCATCCACGGCGGCGTCGAGTTGCTCGGGCGCCACAAGTTCATGCACCATGCCCATGGACAGCGCTTGCGCCGCGCCAATGCGGGTGGCCGTCAGGGCCAAAAACTGCGCTTGGCGCTTGCCCACGGCGGCCACCAGGTAGGGGGAAATGACGGCTGGCAAGATGCCAAAGCGCGCTTCACTGACCGAAAACGCCGCGTTGTCTGCCGCAATGGCGATGTCGCAAGCGCAGCACAGGCCCACGCCGCCGCCCAAGGCGCTGCCCTGGATGCGCGCCACCGTGGGTTTGGGGCAGCTTTGGATGCGCGCCAGCATGGCGGCAAAGCGCCGCGCGTCGGCCAGGTTCCAGTCCAGAGAAGCGGTGCTGGAGCGCTGCATCCATTTCAGATCGGCACCCGCGCTGAAGTGGCGGCCCTCACCGGCCAGCACGATCACGCGCACGCGCTCGTCCTGCGTGGCGTGGGCAAAGGCGGCGTCCAGCTCGGCGATCATCACCTCGTCAAAGGCGTTGAACACGCTCGGGCGCGCCATGGTGATCTGCGCCACGCCGGGGCGCGGGGTGCTGATGTGCAGCGTGGCGGGCAATTCGAAGGGGGCGTTCATCAATAGGTTTCCAGGTGCAGGCGGCCTTGGCGCTGCAGGTCGGCGGCCACGCTGGTCCAGTCCAGTCCGGCGTTTTGCGCCACCTTGCGCAGGGCCAGCACCACGCCTTCTTCCATGCTTTTAAGGCCGCAGACGTAAAAGAAGCAGTCCGGGTCAGCCAGCAGCGGCGCCACGTCGGCAGCGCGCTCGCGGATAAGGTCTTGCACATAGCGCTTGGGTTGGCCGCTGGCGCGGGAGTAAGCAAAGTTGCTGTCAATAAAGTCTTTGGGTAGGTTTTGCAGCGGGCCGAAATAGGGCAGTTCTTCCTGGGTGCGGGCGCCAAAAAATAACATGAGCCGCCCTCCGTCAAACTTGCCCGAGGCGCGCAGACGCCTGCGCCACTCCGTCATCGCCCGCATGGGCGCGCTGCCGGTGCCGGTGCAAATCATCACGATCTTGGAGTGCGGGTGGTTGGGCATCAGGAAGGAGCTGCCAAACGGGCCGATCACGTCCACCGTGTCGCCCACGGCCAGGTCGCACAGGTAGTTGGAGGCCACGCCACGCACTGGCTTGCCGAGGCTGTCTTCGAGCACGCGCTTGACAGTAAGCGACAGGTTGTTGTAGCCCGGGCGCTCGCCGTTGCGGGGGCTCGAGATCGAATATTGGCGCGCATGGTGGGCGCGGCCATTGGCGTCCACACCCGGCGGCAGGATGCCAATCGACTGGCCCTCCAGCACCGGAAAAGGCATCTTGCCAAAGTCCAGCACGATGTGGTGGGTGTCGTAGTCGCGGCCCACC
>CANFWT010000032.1 GCA_947450895.1 Comamonadaceae bacterium
AATACCTGTCCTTGCTCGACATGCTCAACCCGATGCACCGCCTGTGGAGCGACGGGCGCTGGAACAAGCTGACCGTAGCCCAAGGCTGCTACTGGAAGAAATGCAGTTTTTGCGACGTCAGCCTGGACTACATCTCGCGCTACGAGACAGCGTCCGCGGCCACACTGGTGGACCGCATTGAGGCCATCGTGGCCGAGACCGGGCAGACGGGTTTTCATTTTGTGGACGAGGCCGCCCCCCCAAAGATGCTCAAAGCCCTGGCGCAAGAACTATTGCGCCGCAAAGTGCAAATTTCCTGGTGGGGCAATATCCGTTTTGAGAAAACCTTTACGCCCGAGCTGGCCGAGCTGCTGGCGCAAAGCGGCTGCATCGCCATGTCGGGTGGGCTGGAAGTCGCCTCGGACCGGCTGCTGGATTTGATGAAAAAAGGCGTTTCCGTGGCCCAGGTGGCGCGGGTGACCAAAGGATTTTCGGACGCAGGTATCTTGGTCCACGCGTACCTGATGTACGGCTTTCCCAGCCAAACCGTGCAAGACACGGTGGACGCGCTGGAATATGTGCGCCAGTTGTTCGAGGCCGGTTGCATCCAAAGCGGGTTTTTCCACCGCTTCACTTGCACCGTGCATTCACCCGTGGGCAAAGACCCGTCGGCCTACGGCATCACGCTGGACACCTTGCCCGCTGTGACATTTGCCAAGAACGACATCGGCTTTCACGACCCCAGCGGCGTGGACCACGACCTGCTGGGCCGGGGACTGAAAAAAGCGATTTACAACTTCATGCACGGACTCGCATTGGAAAACGATGTGCGCAGCTGGTTTGACCTGCCAAAGGGCGCGTGCCCCAAGCCCAGGGTGGGGCGCAAGCGTATTGCCCAGGCGTTGGCTGAACGGGTGTCGTAACACCAGAGCGGTCAGACCGCCCGGACAGGGACCCGCCGGCGCTTGCGCATCCACACCATGCCCGTCGCCAGTGCAATGACTGAGAAAACCCAAGGCACATAGTCCCGTAGCTTGGGCAGCAAATAGTGGTAGGCCGCGTAACGCAATGCTGCGCGCTGCAGGTCAAAGCCGTCAGGAATGGGCAGCACGTTGTTGTTCTTGGCGTAGTCTGCGTAATCGGCCTGCATGGACTGAAAGAGCAAAGGCAGGGCGTCACGCAGGTCCAGGGTCTCGCCGGGGTCGCGCACCATATCGTACAAATGCCAAGACCCGTCCCCTACGGGCGCAATATTGCGCACAAGCTTGTAATCCCCTTTGTACAGGGCGGCGCTGCCTGCGAGCTCATAGCCCACCGGCTCGTCGGCGCGGTAAATGCGGGCAGCGGTGTCTTTGAGCAGCGGCACCATGCTGCGGCCATCAATACTGACTACGGGCGTACCCTGGTAGCTTGCGCCGTGGGCAGCAATGCCCGCGAGTTCGAGCAGGGTCGGCACGACGTCTTTAACGGTAGTCAGCGCCCCTGAGAAGCGGTCGGTGAGGGCGCCGGCGGAGCCGGAGATGATCAAAGGCACTCGCAGGCCGCCTTCGCCAGCAAAATACTTGAAGCCGCTCCAAGGCGCAGCTGCCGCACTGGCCCAGCGGGGCCCATTGGCGGAAAAGCTGCCTTTTCCGCCCAATGACGGGCCGTCAGTGACGTAGTTGGCCTGCACCCACAGCTTGGACGCGGCAATTTCAAAAGGATCTGCCGGGTCGGGGCCGTTGTCCGACAAAAACACGAACACCGTGTTGTCAAATTGGCCGGTTTTCTTGATGTGCTTGATCAGCCGGCCGATGTGGAAGTCAGCCGCCGCAGCCATTCCAGCGTACACCTCCATGCGCCTCGATTGCAGGCTGCGTTGGTCGGCGTTCAGCTTGCTCCAGTCCATGCCCCGCTGCATGTGGGCCATGGCAGCACCCGCCGGGAACAGGCCCAGGCGCACAGCGCTTTCATGGCGCGCTTGCCGGAGTGCGTCCCAGCCGGCGTCGTATTTGCCACGGTATGGATCGATAAATTCTTTGGGTGCCTGGATCGGAATATGGTTGGCTTGGAAGCCGATGTAGGTAAAAAAGGGCTTGTCGTCCTTGGCCGACTGGATGTAATAGATGGCCTTGTCGACAAAAAACTGGGAGGAGTAAAAGTCTTTGGGTAAGCTGGCCTCTTTGCCATTCTCAAACCAGTACGCCTTGTCGTACAGCACCATGTAAGTGCGGTTTTCCCAGTTGTCGGAGCCGCTGTCTGCTTGAATGAATGATTTTTCAAAGCCCCGGCGCTGGGGCAATTTGTCCGGCGTCTTTCCCAGGTGCCATTTGCCGGTGATATAGGTGTGGTAGCCCTGGTCTTTGAGCAGCGTGGCCAGCGTCACGGCTTGGTCGCTCAACACCCCTTCGTAGCCCGGTTTGCCGTCGTGCTCTGCGGGCATTGACTCCGGCATATTGCCCACGCCAACGCGGTGGTGGTCGGCGCCTGTGAGCAGCGAAGCCCTCGTGGGCGAGCAAACTGCCGCCACGTGGAAGTTGGTGAAGGTCACACCGCGCCGGGCCAGACTGTCGATGTTGGGCGTAGCAATTTCGCTGCCCATTGCTCCAATATCGCTAAAACCCCAGTCGTCCGCCACCAGCACCACGATATTGGGTCGAGCGGCAAAAACTGGCAGGCACACCGCGAGTTGCACAGTAGCAAGCCAAAACAATCTCCAAAAGTAACCGTTTTTCATTGGCTTGATATTGAGGAGCTTAATATGGACGGGGTGTAAATCTTCATTATGGGTCTGGGGTTTAATGCAAAACCCACAAAAACCTAAGCTGCGCACGATGCGCCCAAAAGTTGCGGCTCTAGAATGTTTATTTACTTCGCCTTGGGGGTATTCCTATGCACTTTGATTTGCTCACCCGCCATGATGCCCAAGGCCTGGCAACACTCACGCTGAACCGTCCGGACAAGCTCAATGCTTTGTCACCCGAATGTTTTGTGGCCTTGCGGGCGCAGCTCGATGCGATTGCAGCGGATGACAGCATTGAATGTGTGGTTCTGCAAGGGGCAGGGCGCTCGTTCTGTGCAGGACATGACCTCAGTACCATCCACGCCGACATGGACGAGGCTTTTGCCGCAGAAACCATTGATGCCCTGGAGCGTTTGCCCCAACCCACCATTGCCCGCTTGCACGGTCACTGTTTGACGGGTGGTTTAGAGCTGGCTTTGGCGTGCGACATCCTAGTGGCCGCCGAATCTGCCAAATTGGGTGACACCCACGGGCAATGGGGATTGGTGCCCGTGTGGGGGATGTCGGTGCGCTTACCCCTGCGGGTGGGACGGGCCATGGCCAAAGAGCTGATGTTTACCAGCCGCCGCATCTCGGGCCTTCAGGCGCATACGATTGGTCTGGTCGATCGCTGCGTTCCCGATGCTGAACTTGACGCCGCGGTGGCGCACTTGGTTGCAGAGATATTGGCTAACTCTGGCGGAACCAATCGCATTGCCAAAGCATTGATCGCTGAAACAGGGGTTCGCCCGCACCAAGAGGCCTTGCAGTTTGAGCGCCGTTTGCCTTTTGGCTTGCCCAGCGATATGGCCCAGCGCATGGCCAAAGCCGTCTAAGGCCTCGGGATGCTTGCGCTGGGGCAGTCCGTCGCTGCCGTGGCATCCCAGGGCTTCAGTCCACCTTAACCTGCCAGCGCCGCTTTCGCTGCGGCAGACACCGAGGACATTTCCGCCTGGCCTGCCAAACGGGTTTTGACCACACCCATTACTTTGCCCATGTCGCCAGGGCCGCTGGCGCCTAGTTCCAGCACAATGGCCTTGACGGCTGCCAGCACCTCGTCGGCCGACATGCGCTGGGGCAGATAGGTTTGTAAGACGGAGATTTCGGCCGACTCTTTGTCGGCCAGGTCTTGGCGTTGGGCCGCCACATATGCGGCAACCGAATCTTTGCGCTGCTTGATCAGCTTGTCTACCAGTCCCACCACCGCAGCGTCGTCGAGCACGATACGTTCGTCCACCTCGCGCTGCTTGCAGGCCGCCAGCAGCAAGCGGATGGTGCCCAGGCGCTCACTGTCTTTGGCGCGCATGGCGGTTTTCATATCTTCGGTAATTTGGTCTTTGAGTGACATGGTGGACGGTTCCTGCAAGTGGAGGGGTAAAAGTTAAAAAAGCCCGCCAGAGCGTCCCCGGGCGAGCTTTTTTGCGCTTCGCAGGCCGTGGGGCCTACGGGGCACAAGAAACTTAAAACAGTTTCTTGGGCAACTGCATGCTGCGGATGCGCTTGTAGTTGCGCTTCACGGCAGCCGCTTTTTTGCGCTTGCGAATCGCGGTAGGCTTCTCATAAAACTCGCGTGCGCGCAAGTCGGTGAGCAGGCCGAGCTTTTCGATGGTGCGTTTAAAGCGGCGCAGTGCGACGTCAAAGGGTTCGTTTTCTTTTACACGGATCGTTGTCATTACGTAATGGTGTCCAAAATGTGCCGACGCCGGTTACGGGGGAAGATCGGGCCTCCCGTGCCAGGTACAGCGTGTTCCCCGCTAAAAAGTTGATCAGGCAGCGGGGGTTTGCCAGCAAAGCCTCGGATTATAGCCGTGCGCCGTCACCCAACTTTGCGCTCTCGCAGTAAATTCTGCAGAACATTACACCGCTTTGGCCTGTGCCAAAGCGGCGGCGCAGGCATGCGCGCTGGCCCAGGCCCACTGGAAGTTGTAGCCGCCCAACCAGCCGGTTACGTCCACCACTTCGCCAATAAAGTACAGCCCTGGTTGGCGTGACTCCATGGTTTGGCTCGACAGCACGGCGGTGCTCACCCCGCCGGCAGTGACTTCGGCCTTGCGGTAGCCCTCGGTGCCATTGGGGACGATTTCCCAGCGGCTCACGCGTTCGGCCAGCGCTGCCAGTGCTTTGTCGGGGGTGTCAGCCACGGCGCGGTCCCAGGGCTGGCCAAGCGCAGTTCCTTGGGCAGCCCAGGTTTCGGCCAAGCGGTTGGGCACGATGGCGGCCAGCTCATTGGCCAGCAGCTTGCGCGAGCGGGTTTTGGCTTGCAGAAGTTGCTGGGCCACGTCGCTGCCAGGCGCGAGGTTCAGGCGGATGGGGGTGTGGTCCTGCCAGTAGCTGGAAATTTGCAACACGCCCGGGCCGCTCAGGCCCCGGTGGGTGAAAAGCAGGTCTTCGGCGAACGAGACGGCGCTCTTTTTGTTGCCAGTTGAAATGTGCACGGGCAAAGACAGGCCTGAGAGTTGCGCGAACGGCGCCCATTGGGCTTCGTCAAAGGTCAGCGGCACCAGGGCAGGGCGGGTGGCCACCACGGGCAGGTCAAACTGACGGGCAATGCGATAGCCAAAGTCGGTGGCGCCGATTTTCGGGATGGACAGGCCGCCGGTGGCGATCACCACGGATTGGCAAGCCACCGGGCCGTTGCTGGTGTCTAGCCGGTAGCGCGGGGCTTGTTCGCCTGTCGACACGGTTTCTTGGCCTGTCGTGTGCAAACTGGAGATGCGGCAGGGCTGCCAGCGGGTGACGCCGCCGCTGGCGCACTCTGCCAGCAGCACGTTGATGATGTCCTCGGCCGAACGGTCGCAAAACAGCTGGCCCTTGTGCTTCTCGTGGTGGGCCACGCCGTGCTTGTTCAGAAGGTCCACAAAATCGCGCGGCGTGTAGCGCGACAGTGCGGAGCGGCAAAAACGCGGGTTGTCGCTGATGAAGTTGGCGGGAGTGGTGTCCAGATTGGTGAAGTTGCAGCGTCCGCCGCCGGATATGCGAACTTTTTCGGCCACCTTGTCGGCGTGGTCGATCACCAGCACTTTGAGGCCACGCTGGCCGGCCAAGCCCGCACAAAACAATCCGGCCGCGCCTGCTCCGACTACCACAACATCAAATATTTCCATGGCGGGGAGTGTAGGCCCCGGGGCCCGGCTGCTGGCCCCGGGAGCCCAGCCTCCTCAGGCTACCAGCGGCAGGCTGCGGTGGCGCTGGCCGCTCAGTGCGAACAGCGCGTTGGATACCGCGGGTGCTATTGGGGGCAGGCCCGGTTCGCCCACGCCGCCAGGCGTGCGCTCGCTGGCGATGATGTGGGTTTCCACCACCGGGGCCTGGGCGAGCTGCAGCATGGGGTAATTGGTGAAGTTGCTTTGTTGCACTACGCCGTCTGCGATGTCAATCTTGCCCCACAGAGCGGCGCTTATGCCCATTACCACGGCGCTTTCCATTTGCTGTGCCACGATGCCGGGGTTGACCACGGTGCCGCAGTCGATGGCGCAGACCACGCGGTGCACGCGCGGCACGCCGCCCTCGATGGAAACCTCTGCCACTTCGGCCACGATGGAGCCAAAGGACTCGTGCAAGGCAATGCCCCGGGCGCGACCGGCAGGCAGCGGGCTGCCCCACTGGGCTTTACTGGCCGCCAGGTTGAGCACTGCCAGGTAGCGCGGTGCTGCTTGCAGCAGGCTGCGGCGAAATTCCAGCGGATCCTTTTGCGTGGCAGCAGCGAGTTCGTCGATAAAGCTTTCTGAAAAGAACGCGTTGTGCGAATGCCCTACCGAGCGCCAAAAGCCCACCGGCACGCCCATGCTGGTGGCCACATGGGCCATGTGTTGGTGGGCAAAGCCGTAGGGCAGGTCGAACAAGCCCTCAGAAGTGGTTTTGTCGGGCATGTCGACGGGCCCGGCCAGCAGCGGCACGGCGCGTTCCATCCAGCGCGGCGAGATGGCGTCGCCTGCGGACTTGATGCGCAGGCTTTGCACCTGGCCTTGCGCGTCTACCGTGGCTTTGAACCGCGCGGCGTGCATGGGGCGGTAGAAGTCATGCCCCATGTCTTCCTCGCGCGACCAAGACAGTTGCACTGGCTTGCCCGCAGTGGCCATGGCCACTTTGACGGCCTGGGCGATAAAGTCTACCTCCAGGCGCCGACCGAAGCCGCCGCCCAACAGGGTGACGTGAACCGTCACTTTGTCTGGGCTCACGCCTGCGGCCTTGGCCGCTGCGGCACGTGCCGAAGACGGGATTTGCGTTGGCGCCCAAATCTCTACGGTGCCGTTTTTGACCTGCGCGGTGCAGTTCATGGGCTCCATGGTGGCGTGGGCCAGATAGGGTGCGGTGTAACTCGCCTCAACGACCTTGGCCGCAGACTTTTCTGCGGCCTCGATACCGTCTTTGTCAAAAAAGGTGAAGCCAGATTCCCGGTCAAGCTGGCTTTGCAGCTCTGCCGCAATGGCTTTCGTGTCAAGTGCGCCTTGGGGGCGTTGCTGCCATTGGGCGACCACGGCTTTCGCACCCTGGCGGGCGTGCCAGGTGGTCTGGCCCACCACGGCAAAGCCCGCGCTTGCGCCGTGTGCGGCGTCCAGTGCGACAAGCTGTTGCACTCCAGGCAAGGCCAACGCGGCCTTGCTGTCGAGCGAAGCAACACTGCCGCCGAGCATGGGCGACATGCGCACTGCGGCAAACAGCATATCGGGCAGGCGTACGTCCATGCCGAAGCCCGCGCTTCCGTTGACTTTTGCGCTGAGGTCAGAGCGCGGGGCGGCGGTGCCCAGGAGCGTCCAGTCTTTGCGTTCTTTGGGAGCCACGTTGGCGGGTGTGCTGCCAGCGGCGGCCTGGGCCAGTTCGCCATAGTGGGCGGCCTGGCCCGAGGCGTGTTGTACCCGTCCTGCTACCACCGTGATTTCAGACGCCGGCACCTTCCACTGCGCGGCTGCCGCGCCCACGAGGCTGGCGCGTGCGGTGGCTGCAGCCATGCGCAGTGGCTCCCAACCATCGGCCACGCTGCTTGAGCCGCCAGTGGCGTTGATGCCCAATTCGCGGGCGAGCTTTCGCACCACCCATTCGCCCACTTTGACTTTGGTGGGTTTGACATCCCCTTCAGACTCCAGCGGATGAAAGGGCAAGCTGCCCAGCAGCATGGACACATTGCCGTAAATGGCGTCTGAACCGGCTTGCTCCAGGCGCACGCGCGCAAGCGGCATGTCCAGTTCCTCGGCCACCAGCATGGCCAAGGCGGTGTGCACGCCCTGGCCCATTTCACTGCGCGCCATGGCCAGCACCACACCGCCGTCCTGGGCGATCTTGATCCAGCCATTGAGCGCGACTTCACCAGACGTGGCGCCCATGGTGGCGGGGCTTCCCAGGCGCGAGCGCGGGGGCATTACGCCCCAGCCCACGACCAATGCGCCGGTTGCACCCAGGGCGCTCAATATCCAGGTGCGGCGCTTCATGCGGTCACCTCTTGGCGTGCGGACGGTTGCAAGGCTGTCTGGGTCGTGGCCGCGGCGCGGTGGATGGCTGCGCGCACCCGCTGGTAGGTGCCGCAGCGGCAGATATTGGTCATGGCGGCGTCAATGTCGGCGTCGCTTGGGTGGGGATTGCGCTCCAGCAAGGCCGCCGCGGCCATCAACATACCGCTTTGGCAGTAGCCGCACTGGGGCACTTGCTCGGTAACCCAGGCCTGCTGCAGGGGATGGGGATGTTCGGGGCTCCCCAAGGACTCGATGGTGCGAATGCTTTTGCCCACGGCCAGGGCCGCAGGCATCACGCACGAGCGCACCGCTTGGCCGTCCACATGCACGGTACACGCACCACAGGCGGCCACGCCGCAGCCAAATTTGGTGCCCGTCAGCTGGAGTTGGTCACGCAACACCCACAACAGGGGCATGTCCGCGGGTGTTTCGGTTTGCACCGTTTGGCCGTTGATGGTCAGGTTCATGGGTATTTTCTGGGTAGGAAGGGTGCGCGAATGGTAATGGACGCCCCGAATTGCCGGCAGACGCGCCCGCGAGGGCCTTCAACCGGATGTTCTACCCCCTCAAGGCCCGGCGCTGCCGCCTGGACTGGCTATTTGACCAACACGACCGGCCGCGTGGCCAGTGCACACACGCGCTGGGCGACCGATCCGAGCATCAGGTCGCCCAGCCCGGAGCGCCCCTTGCTTCCGAGCACGATCACCTCGTATTTACCAGCCTTGGCGGTGTTCAATATCTCTTCCACCACATGCCCGAATTGGATCACCATGTCGTGCGGGAGGTTGGCCTTGTCCAGCAGTTTGCGTGCGGGTTTGAGGTCGCGCTCGCTGATCTCCCGGAAATAGTCATCCAGGCCATTTTTTGGCAGGTGCTGGGACAGGTGGCGCAGCCCTGTGTCATCGTGAACGGTCACCAGGGTGATGTGGGGCGAGTGGGCCAGCTTGCCGCTCAGTCCGATAACGTATTTCACTGCGTGCAGCGCAGATTTGGAGCCGTCGATCGCGATCAGAATTTTCATGCCAGTCTCCAGAAGATGGTTGATTTTTGGGTCAGGTGACCGGCTTTATTTGGGCCCGGCTTGTCCTGCGTCTATGGTCACTTACCGCCTGCGGGCGTATATTGATTCTTGTCAATTTCTAATGCAAACCATCGAACAAAGTGCTGGAACCTACCGACATTGGCTTGTGGATCAACCTGAGTGTGGCTTTGGGTATCGGCCTGCTGGTGGGTGCTGAGCGCGAGCGGCGCAAGGGCCCGGACCCGCAGCGCAGCGCAGCGGGTATTCGCACTTTTGCGATCAGCGCACTCTCTGGCGGCGTGGCGACTGCGCTGGACCAACCCTTTGCTTTACTGGTGGTCTTGCTCGTCGTCGGCGGCCTGTCCCTGGTCGCCTACCAGCGCAGCCAGTCGCGCGATCCGGGGCTCACTTCCGAGGTGGCGCTGCTGATGACCTGCCTGCTGGGCGCTTTGTGTGTGACCCGTCCCGCGATGGGCGCGGGCATCGGCGTCACGCTGGCGGCCTTGTTGGCCGGTCGTGAGCAAATGCACCAGTTTGTGCGGCTGGCGCTCACGCAAGCCGAACTGCACGACGTCATTCTTTTCTTGGGCATGGCTTTGATTGCGCTGCCTCTGGCGCCCGATCGCTATCTTGGTCCGTGGGGCGCGATCAACCCCCATTCCCTGGCGCGCTTTGTGGTGATGATCATGGCCGTGGGCGCCATGGGTCATATGGGGCGGCGCCTATTGGGCTCGCACTACGGCTTGGCCGTAAGCGGCCTGGCCGGGGGCTTTGTCTCCAGCACGGCCACCATTTATGCCATGGCCAAACTCTCCACGCAGGACGCGGCGCAACTGCGCGGTGCGGCGGCCGGCGCAGTGTTGTCCACTGTGGCCACCATGGTGCAACTGTCCCTGGCGCTTTGGCTGCTGCTGCCGGCCTTGTTTGTCATTTTGTTGTGGCCGCTGCTGATTGGGGCTGCAGCGGCTGCGCTGTATGCGTTGGCGCTGATGCTCAGCGGACGCCCCGCGCGCTCGGCGGCCCTGCGCGAGGTGGTGCACGGCCATGCCTTTGAGCTCCAGGCCACCTTCACCCTGGCCACCTTTGTGCTGCTCGTTACCCTGGCGGCGGCGGCGCTCAATGCCTGGCTGGGTTCGCGCGCCCTGGTCTACGGTGCGGCGGCCACTGGTTTGGTCGATGCCCATTCGGTGGTGGCCTCGGTCAGTGCTCTGGTGGGGAGCGGCAAGCTGGAGCTGGCCGATACGCCTTGGGCTGTGCTGACGGCCTTGTCGACCAACACCCTGACCAAGGCGGTCATCGTTGCTTACGGTGGTAGCCCTGGCTACATCGTCCGGGTGCTGCCCGGGCTGGTGTTGCTCATGGCGGCGGTCTGGGCGGCCGCTTTGGCCACCGTGGGCTAGGGTGCGCTAAGCCAGGGAACGCCTGGGGATAGCGTCAGTGCTTGCGCTGTCCAGTTCGATCGCGCGCGCGGCAGCCAAGCCGCTGAGCACATCGCCCACCACGATGACGCTGGGGCTTGCCAGGGCCTCGCGGCCCAGGGTGGCGTGCAGTGTGGCCAGCGTGGCGGTGGCATGGCGCTGGGTCGGCAGGCTGGCGTTTTGGATGATGGCCACCGGCGTGTCGCCGCTCAGTCCTTGCAGCAAGGCTTGTTCAATCGATGCGGCGCCGCTTACGCCCATGTAGATCACCAGGGTGAGCTTTGCCTGGCGCGCGGTGTGCGACAGTGCTACCCAATCGGTACCACTGTCGCCAGGCTTGGCGTGACCGGTAACGAACACCACACCATGGGCGTGCTCGCGGTGGGTCAGTGGCACATTCAGGCTGGTGAGCGCCGCCAGGCCCGAGGTAATGCCGTTGACCACATGTACCGCAATGCCCGCGGCCTGCAAGGCTTCTACCTCTTCACCGCCACGGCCAAAAATAAACGGGTCGCCGCCTTTGAGCCGCACCACCTGTTCGCCACGCTGCGCTTCGCTGACCATGAGTTTTTCGATAAACGCCTGTGGTGTCGAGGCGCAGCCGCCGCGTTTGCCGACATAGACCACGCGGGCGCCAGGCGCTGCGTGGGCCAGCACCGCGTCGTTCACCAGGTCGTCCACCAGCAGCACCGTGGCGCTGGCAATGGCTTTGACCGCTTTGAGGGTCAGCAAGTCGGGGTCGCCGGGGCCTGCACCGACCAGGGTGACGCTGCCAGGGGTTTTGCTCGAAAAAATTGGCATAGGTGTGGATTACAAAGCAGCGGCCAGGTGCAGGATGTGGGCCACTTGTTGGGCAATGGGGGCGGGTACCGGCAATGCGCCGTCCAGCACCGCGCGGATGTAGCTGGCGGTGGATGCGGCGTCGATCGCAACAGGCAAAGTCGGCAGCTCGCTCAGGCTGCCGGTTTGCGGCTCTTGCAGCAGCACGGGTACGCCACGCACAAAGGCCTGCATTTTCGGCGTGCGCCGGGGGTCTGCCACCGCTTCGCCCTCGGTGCCGCGCAGCAGCAGCGCGTTGGCTTGAACGAGCGCCAGCGTGGCCGCCATGGAGGTGGCGTATTCGGGGTGGGTGTAGCTGGTCACCAGCAGGCTGGGGCCCGCGCTGGGGTTCATCAGCTTGACCAGGCTGTGCGCCGAGTTGCGCAAGTTAACCACCCGCCGCACGTCCAGCAGCTTTTGCAGCCCTGGGTGCAGCAGCGCCGTGGGCACAAAGGCCACGCGCCCCGGCGCAAGCGCTGCGATGGTGGTTGCTGGGGCAACACCGAGTGCCGCCAGCACCTCGGCCGTGAAGACTCTGCGGCTCTCCGTGGCCGTGCCGTGCACCAGCACCGGCCAGCCCTCGCGCGCCAGCAGCAGCGCGAGCAGGGGGGTGAGCACTGGCAATTTGCGCGCCCCGTTGTAGCTGGGAATGACGATGAGTGGCTTGTCGCCTGCAGGCACGTGGTTCAGGCGCGCGGCGGTGGCGTCCAGAAAACCGGCCATCTCGTCGGGCGTTTCGCCCTTGATGCGCATGGCCAGGCAGAAGGCGCCCACCTCCAGGTCGGTCACGCTGCCGTCGAGCAGCTGGCCCCACAAGTCGGCGGCCTGTTCGCGGCTGAGTGCCCGCGCGCCGTCTTTGCCACGCCCGATTTCCTTGAGGTAGATGCCTATGCCCATGGGGGGATTGTCGGTGAAGGCTGCGAACGGGAGGCTATGAGCTTATGACGGGCCGGGTCCGAGCGCGGACGCAGCTTCCGGTTTTGGTCAACAAGCCGTCGCGCGTTGACCGCACGTGCCAGTCCGCCGCCAATAGTGATACCGCCAAGCCGTAGAAAACCCCGCCTTGCGATAAAGCCCCTGCGCCACCACGTTGTCATCCTCCACCTGCAAAAACACACGGTGCACGCCTTGGGCGGCGGCGTGCGCGGCCAGGCCTGCAAGGATGCGTGAGGCCAGGCCCCGGCCCTGGGCGCTGGGCAGGGTGCGCATGCCGTGGATGCTGAGCCAGCCTTGGCTAATCGACCCGGTGCCGGCCGCCAGCGCCTGGCCGCCTTCGCTCACACACGCGTACACCACGTGGCGGCTGCGGCTGAGCAACTGCACGCGGTGGGCGCCGTCTACCGGGTCAAAGCCGTCTGCGGTGTAGACCGAGGCCCACAGCGCGCTGGGCGCCGCGCTCAGCGTGGCGGCGTCGGGTGGGGCCAGGCCCAGCAGCCCGGCCAGTTCGGCCACCTGCACCAGCACGCCATGCTGCCCCGCGTAGCCCATGGCGTGCAGCGCGTCGCCCACTTCGGGGCTTATGAGACCCTCAGGCAGGCGAAACACCGTAGGCCGGTGGCGCCGCTGGTAGTGCGCTTCAATCTGCTGCAACACGGGCAATGAAAGCGGCGTGTGCGCCAGCGGCACCGCGCTTTGTGCGCGGCCCACGGGCAGGGGGTCATACGGCAGCAGCCAGCCAGGTATCTCGTGGACCTCGGCCGGGCACACGGCGTCCAGCGTGGCGCGTTCTATGGACTCGATGTCGGGGAAGGGGTGCATCGCGGGAATTGTGCCCCACACACTGCCCTAAACTCGCCGGCCTGTATGACCCAAGATATCGCCCCAACAGCTGCCGCGCACCCGCCCGAAAACCCGGGTGCGCCCACGCTGGTGCTGGGCTTTGAGTCCTCCTGCGATGAAACCGGCGTGGCGCTCGTCGCCGTGCGCGCAGGCGAGGTGCCTGTATTGCTGGCCCACGCCCTGTACAGCCAGGTGGAAATGCACCAAGCTTTTGGCGGCGTGGTGCCGGAGCTGGCCAGCCGCGACCACATCCGCCGCGTGCTGCCGCTCACCACCGAGGTGCTCCAGAAGTCGGACCGCCGTCTGGCCGATGTGGACGTGGTGGCCTACACGCGCGGCCCGGGTCTGGCCGGGGCTTTGCTGGTGGGCGCAGGTGTGGCCTGCGCGCTGGCGGCCGCCCTGGACAAGCCGGTGCTGGGCGTGCACCACCTGGAGGGGCATTTGCTGTCGCCGTTTTTAAGCGCCGACCCGCCGCAGTTTCCGTTTGTGGCCCTGCTGGTGTCAGGCGGCCACACGCAGCTGATGCGGGTGGACGGCGTGGGCCGCTACGCGCTGTTGGGCGAAACCATTGACGACGCCGCAGGCGAAGCCTTCGACAAGTCCGCCAAACTCATGGGCCTGGGCTACCCCGGCGGCCCGGCGCTGGCCGCACTGGCGGCGCAGGGTGACCCGCAGGCGTTTGCCTTGCCGCGCCCTTTGCTGCACAGCGGCAACCTGGATTTTTCTTTCGCCGGACTTAAAACCGCCGTGCTGGTGCAGTCGCAAAAAATGGTGGCAGCGCAGGCGGCGATGGTGTGGGACGGCACGCAAGCGGGCGCCAAACTGGCATCGGGCGCCACGCCGGGCTTTGAGAAGCTGCCCGCGCAGGCGCGCGCCGACCTGGCAGCGTCCACCCAAGCCGCGATTACCGATGTTCTGGTCAAAAAATCGCTCACCGCGCTCAAAACCACGGGCCTCAAACGCCTGGTGGTGGCCGGTGGCGTGGGGGCCAACAAAAGCCTGCGCGCCCAACTGAACGCCGAATGTGCCAAGCGCGGCGTGCGCGTGCACTACCCCGAGCTGCACCTGTGCACCGACAACGGCGCCATGATCGCCATGGCCGCCGCCATGCGCCTGCAAAGCGGCTTGCAGGCGGCGCACAAAGACTACGCCTTTGACGTCAAGCCGCGCTGGCCGCTGCACGCCCTGTAAGAGCGGCACAGCCCCGGCTTGCGCCGGGGCTAACGCGATTTAGCCAATCGCCAGTTCGGTCGCCTTGCTCACCGGCACCAGCTTGACCAGCGTCAGGCTCAGAACGCCGTTTTCCAGTTTGGCGCTGCTGGCGGCGGTGTCGATGTCTTGCCCAAACTCATAGGCTGCGCGGTAGCGCCGGGGAGCGTCTTCTTTGGACTCAATGCGCACGATCGCGCCTTCGATGCGGATGGTTAACTGCTCTTTGGCAATGCCGGGCACGTCCAGCGTGAGTGTGAATTGCTTGTCGTCCTGGGCGATCTCGGCGTCTTGCGCACTGCTCGTACGGGTTGCGGCCAAGGTTTTTTCCAAAAACTGTGCCGCAGCGTTGCCCGTTTGGGCGTAGACGCGCCGACGCAGCGGATGGTCAAAAGCCGTGCCGAAACCAGAGGCCAAAGGGGAGGGGGTGGTCGCAAAAAACATAAGGGCTCCAAGTACACTGCGCGGCCCCCACAGTGGGCGCCGCATGGACCAGAGGTGCGCGCGCTTCCTGGTAATTCAAGCTTTTTTCTGCATGTTTATTCTTTTCCCCCCGGCCTTGAAATCGCTTTTTGCAGCGCTATGTGCGCTCGTTTTTTTGACCCTTTGCGGCGTCTTTGTCGCCAGAGCACAAACGCCGCCCGCCCTCAAGCTCGCCCTCATCGAAGGCCTGAGCGGCGCCAACGGCAACGGTGGCGAGGCGGTGTTTCGCAACCTGGTGTGGGCGGTGGAACGGGTCAACGCGCGCGGTGGGGTGGCCGTTGCAGGTGCGGCTGCGCCCAAGCAACTGCTGGCGCTGGAGCGCTATGACAGCAAGGGCCAGACCGAAGAGGCGCTGTCCAACCTGCGCCTGGCCATCGACAACGGCGCGCGCGTGGTGTTGCAAGGCAATTCGTCGGCCACGGCGGCGGCGCTGATCGACGCCATCAACAAACACAACGACCGCGAGCCCGACAAGCGCGTGCTGTTCTTGAACTATTCGGCGGTGGATCCGGCGCTTACCAATGAGAAGTGCAGCTTCTGGCACTTCCGCTTTGACGCCCATGCTGACATGCGCATGGCCGCACTCATGCAGGTGCTGCGCGAGGACCAGGCTTTGAAAAGCGTCTACCTGATCGGCCAGGACTACAGCTTTGGCCAAAGCGTGCTGCGTGAGGCCAAACGCCAGCTCGGCTTGCAGCGCCCGGACATACGCATTGCGGGGGAAGAGCTGCACCCCATGCTGCGCATCAAAGACTTTGCGCCCTATATGGCCAAGATCAAGGCCAGCGGCGCGCAGGCGGTCATTACCGGCAACTTCAGCGCCGACCTGACGCTGCTGGTCAAGGCCGCCAAAGAAGCAGGGTTTGACGGCAAGTTCTACACCTTTTACGGCAACGCCCTGGGCGCGCCCGCAGCCATTGGGGAGGCCGGCGTGGGCCGCGTGCTGGCGGTGGCCGATTGGCTGCCCAATGTGCAAACCAAGGGGTCTGAGGCCTTTTACAAATCGTTTCGCGCCCGCTTTCCCCAGCCTGAAGACGATTACCTGCACATGCGCATGCAGCTCATGGTCGAAGCCCTGGCCCAGGCGCTGGACGCTACCGCTCGCGCGGCCAAGCCGGGCGCGGCGCTTGACGTCGTGGCCTTGGCCCAGGCCTTAGAGCGCGCGCAGGTGTCGCTGGGCGGCCAAAGCGCCAGCATGCGCGCCGCCGACCACCAGTTCCAGCAGCCGCTGGTGGTGGGCCTGATGGAGCGCCAAGGCGCGCCGGGCGTGCCGTTTGACGTCGAAGGCTCAGGCTATGGCTTCAAAGTCGTCAAAACCCTTTCCGCTTTGGCTGCAGCGCAGCCCAGCAGCTGTGTCATGCAGCGCTTTTGAGCGCGGACAACCCGTTCAACCCAGCTCCACACTTAACGCGCCATGGAACTCATCGCCACCGTTTTCGACTTCGTGTTGCACGTCGACAAATACCTGGAAATGTTCGTCACCCACTACGGCGCCTGGGTCTACGCGCTGTTGTTCCTCATCATTTTTGTCGAGACCGGCGTGGTGGTGATGCCGTTTTTGCCGGGCGATTCGCTGCTGTTTGTGGTGGGCGCCATGTGCGGCGTGGGGCTGATGAGCTACCCCTTGTCCGTGGCCTTGCTGTTCACGGCGGCGGTGCTTGGCAACCAAAGCAACTACACGGTGGGCCGCGCCATCGGGCCCAAGGTGTTCCAGTGGGAAAACTCCCGCTGGTTTAACAAAGCTGCGTTTGACCAGGCGCACGCGTTTTATGAGCGCTATGGCGGCATCACCATCGTGGCAGCGCGCTTCATGCCCTTTTTGCGCACCTTTGCCCCTTTTGTGGCCGGCGTGGCGCACATGACGCGTGCCAAATTTAGCTTCTTTGACCTGATCGGCGGGGCCCTGTGGGTGGGCGGCATTGTCACCGTTGGTTACTTTTTCGGCAATATTCCGTGGGTCAAGCTGCATTTGGACAAGATCATTTGGGCGATGATTTTTGTGCCGGGCTTGTTGGTGGGGTTGGGGACTTGGCGGGCGCGGCGTGGGGCGTCGGGCCAGCAGCGCAGGTCAAGCCCGTAGCAGCCCCCGCACTCGCCGCCAGCGACCCGCTGGGTGAGTTGATGGCGCAGCGCTTGGACAAGGCAGCACAACCCGCTGCGCCGCCCAGCAGCCCCGCTTCTGCGGCCGCCACTACGCCCGCAACGCTTACCAACCCGGGCAGCCCCGGCACCAATCTGCCCCAGGGCCCGTCATACCTGGCCACCGACCGGCTCATCATCGTGGCCCTGGATGCCGGCCAAGGGGGTGAAGACCCTGGCGCCATTGGCCCGGGCGGCACGCAAGAAAAGGACGTGGTGCCCAAACTCGCCTGTTTGCTGCGCGACTGCATCAACGCCGCTCCCATGCGCGCCTTTTTAACGCGTGATGCCGATTATTTTGTACCCTGCACGTTCGGGTGCAAAAGGCGCGCCGGGTACGGGCCGATTTGATCAGCGTCCTCACCGTCAAAGCCAAGGACGTTGAATCGCAAAGCGCACTGCCGGACATGAGCACCACGGTCCAAATTGCCGACAGCCTCAAGCTCGATGGCGCGCACCCGCACGATTGGCTAGGGTCTAGCTACACGTTCATACGCCACACCCACCTAACGGATAGCGCTTGACGTTTGACGTTTGACAGGAACAGAAAATCGTGACAGACTAGTTAGATGACTAGTTTGAAGGAGATTCATATGCACTCGTGGCCCGTTCAAGACGCTAAAGCTCGGTTTAGCGAGTTTTTGGATGCTTGCCTGGTGGAAGGTCCGCAAATGGTGACCCGGCGGGGTTCTGAGGCTGCAGTCCTGGTGCCGGTTCAAGAGTGGCGCCGCCTGCAGTCCGCGGCGCGGCCTTCTTTGAAGCAGTTGCTGCTCTACGACCAGGCACGCGCAGACCTGAACGTTTCCGCCCGTGGCCAAGCCAAGCGCCGCATAGCGCAGCCCATGGCATGACGGGCGCCTATTTGCTCGACACGAATGTGGTGTCTGAGCTGCGCAAACCACGCCCCCACGGCGCGGTGCTGGCCTGGCTGCAATCGCTGGAAGACGCCGACCTCTACCTGTCTGCCGTGACCCTGGGCGAAATACAGGCGGGGATTGAGCTCACACGCGAGCAAGACAAAGGCAAAGCTGACGAAATCGAAGCCTGGTTGGGCTTAGTGTCTGAGGCCTACAACGTGTTACCCATGGACGCTGCCGTCTTCAGGGCGTGGGCGAGGCTGATGCACCGAAAGTCGGACACGCTGTATGAAGACGCCATGATCGCCGCCACCGCCAAAGTGCACGGACTGACCGTAGCCACGCGAAACGTGGCAGATTTCAAGGCGCTTGAGATAGAAGTTTTTAACCCGTTTGGGGGTTTGTAGGGCTTCGATTGCATCGCGGCCAACGCAACAAGGAGTGTTTGGTTCAATGGATGCAAGTAAAAAGGTAAATATTTTAGAAACTGTTATTTTTTAAGCACAATGCGGTCCTGCTGAACGTGCGCACAGCCAGCGCCGTCCGCTTTTTGCTTGTGATGTGCTTTGCAGGAGATACTTTTGTACAAACTCTTCGCTCTTTTGTTACTGCTGGTGACCGTCGGCGCGGTGGCAGGGGAAAAGGGGTACATCGGGCTTGCGGTCACCGTTGACGCGCAAGGCTTCTTTAGCCCGACGCTCAGATCTATCACGGTGAGCCCGGTGTTGGCAGGTTCTCCGGCCGAACGGGCCGGTATATCGGCTGGCGACCAGCTTTTGGAAATCGAGGGCCACACAGTGGCCGGCGCCAATGCCAACGACTTCAAGCCCTACTTGCAGATGGATGCCGGTCAGCCACTGCACCTTGCAGTGAAAAAGAGCTCTGGCGAAGTGAAGAGCATTTTTCTGGTCGCTGGAAACCAGCCCTAGCGCTTATGCGGCCCAAACCCCATTCACAGATTGGTGCGCGTTTGCCGGAGTTGGCGACTTTCAGTCACTGCTTGGGTACATTGCCGTCCGGTCGCATTGATGCAAGTCCGATCAGCAAGGGCTGAAGATGCCCATGCGATAGGACAAATCCGAATCGCGGCCTGGCGGGCGGCCTATGCAGCCATCATGGGTGCGCATTACCTGGCGTCACTTGACGCGACGCAAGGTATGGAGGCGTTGGCCGCAAAGCTCCAGTCACCAACGCCGTCTTGGCGCGCATGGGTCTGCGAATCCAATGGTGCGCTCCAAGGCTTTGTGATTGTGGGCGAGCCACGTTACAAGGCCCGCCTGGGCACCCTCGAACTTTGGGCACTCAATGTTCACCCGCACCATTGGCGTTTAGGCGCAGGCCGCCAACTCGTGCGGGTCGCACTGCAAGAAGCACAGTCCCAAGGGCGCAGGCGTTTAGAGTTGTGGTGCATCGACGCAAACGTTCGGGCCGCATCGCTTTACGAGTCTGCGGGGCTGGTGCGAACGGGAGAAATGCGCACCAACGCAGGATTCGGCGGCCATCGCTTGACTGAGGTGGCATACGAACGTGCCTTTAAAAACTAGCCTAGTGTCCGGCTGCGCGCCAGTGGCGGGTTTTTGCTGAAGTAACCCAGCAACCCGCGCATAAGCGCATCGGCCAGCTGGTTTTGGAATTCTTCGCTGTTGAGCTTGCGCTCTTCCGCAGGGTTGCTGATAAACGCCGCTTCGACCAACACGCTGGGAATGTCGGGCGCCTTGAGTACTGCGAACGAGGCCTGTTCCACCTGCCCCTTGTGCAGCTTGCCCACACGCCCCACCTCGCCCAGCAGCGTGCCACCGAGCTTGAGGCTGTCGGCAATTTGCGCCGTGGTGCTCATGTCCAGCAGCGCGCTTTGCAATTCAATGCCTTTGGCTTTGACGTTGAGGCCGCCGATCAAATCGGCTTTGTTTTCCTTGGCCGCCATCCAGCGTGCCGCGCTGCTGGATGCGCCGCCCTGGCTGAGCGCAAATACGCTGGCGCCCTGCGGCTCGGGCGTGAAAAACGCGTCGGCGTGCAGGCTGACAAACAAATCGGCCTGTACCCGGCGCGCCTTTTGCACCCGCACGTGCAGGGGTACAAAATAATCGGCATCCCGCGTTAAAAAGGCGCGCATGGGGGCGCCCTTGACGCTGGCGGCGTTGATACGGTCGCGCAGCAAATAGGCGAGTTTGAGCACCACGTCCTTTTCTTGCGTGCCGCCCGGGCCAATGGCGCCAGGGTCTTCACCGCCGTGGCCCGCGTCCAGGGCCACGATGATGAGCCGATCGGTAGCCAGGTAGGACGGGCCCTGGGTCAGATTTGCGCCGGGGCTGCCGGGGTTGGTAAGCGTTGCGGGCGCAGTGGCGGCCGCAGAAGCGGGGCTGCTGGGCGGCGCAGCGGGTTGTGCTGCCTTGTCCAAGCGCTGCGCCATCAGCTCACCCAGCGGGTCGCTGGCGGCGTGTGCGGGGGCTGCTGCGGGCTTGACCTGCGCAAACTGTGCCACCAGCGCATCCAGCGGGTCGATGCTGCGCAGGGGGTACAGATCCAGAACCAGGCGGTGCTGGTAGGCGGCCACCGGCGCCAGGGTGAACATTTGCGGGCGCACGCCTTGTTTGAGATCAATCACCAGGCGCACCACGTCGGCCGAAAACTGGCCTACGCGAATACCGTCGATATTGGGGTCGTCGGCCCGGACCTTGGCCACCAACTCTTTGAGTGCCGGGTTGAGCGTAACCCCGGCAATGTCCACCGCCAGGCGGGGCGGGCTGGCTACCAGCGTTTGCGTGGCGCCCAAGGCAGCGTCGGACTCAATGGTTACACGCGAATACTCGGGTGCCGGCCACACGCGCACGGTCAGGATCGTGGCTCCTTGGCCCCCTAGCACGCTGCGTTGCAGCAGGCCCAAGGTCAGCACCAAGGCCCCCTGCTTCACCAGGCTGCGCCGTTTCATGCCGATGCGCCTTGCTGTTCCAGGCCGCGCAATAAAGCGGCGCCTGTGGGCGTGTGGGCCACCAGCGTCGCCTGGCGCGCACCATCGGGCAGGGTGCTCAACGTGATGTCCAGGTCCATCACCGGCAGCACCTGCATGGCTTTTTCGGGCCACTCGGCCAGCTTCAGGCCGGGGCTGGCGAAGATGTCTCTGAAACCCGCGTCTTCCCACTCCCGTGCGTCGCCAAAGCGATAGAAGTCAAAGTGCCAGATGTTGAGGCCCGGCAGTTCGTAGGGTTCGACCACCGCGTAGGTCGGGCTTTTTACCCGGCCTTGTACCCCCAAGGCGCGTAGCAGGTGGCGCACCAGCGTGGTCTTGCCCGCGCCCAAATCTCCGTGCAGCGCAATAAAGGCGTGCGCTAGCGCTGTCTGATGCGCCAGCCGCTGGGCAAAGGCCTCGGTTGCGCTTTCGTCGGCCCATACCAGGGCCGTAGGCGGGGTTTTTACAATGGCAGGGTGAATATCCATAACGCGCAGACTAGCACTCCCAAAGACGGCCTGGCGATACACCCAGAAAACACTGCGGCGCTGCTTGCGCAATTGCAGTTGTGGGGCCAGACGCTGGGATTCTCCCAAATCGGCGTGGCAGGAATTGATCTTTCTGGTGCCGAGCCTGGCTTGCTGGCTTGGCTGGCCCGTGGCTTTCATGGCGATATGGCTTATATGGAGCGCCACGGCCTCAAGCGTGCCCGACCGGCCGAACTGGTGCCCGGCACCCTGAGCGTTATCACCGCCCGCATGGATTACCTGCCGCATAACGCGCCCGAGGGCTGGCAGACGGTCGAGTTTGACCGCCTGAACCGCAATGACACTGGCACGGTCTCGCTGTACGCACGGGGGCGGGACTACCACAAGGTCATGCGCAGCCGTTTGCAGCAGCTCGCCGACAAGCTCGCCGCCCACCTGGGCCCGCTGGGCCACCGTGTATTCACTGATTCGGCCCCGGTGCTTGAGGCCGAACTCGCTACCCGCAGCGGCCAAGGCTGGCGCGGAAAACACACGCTGGTGCTCAACCGCGAGGCCGGGTCCATGTTCTTTTTGGGTGAGATTTATGTGGATGTAGCACTGCCGCCCACGGCGCCGGTAGAGGCGCACTGCGGCAGTTGCACCGCGTGCATTTCGTCTTGTCCCACGCAAGCCATCGTCGCGCCCTACCAGCTTGATGCGCGGCGCTGCATCTCTTACCTGACCATAGAGCACGCCGGCCCCATTGCGCCCGAACTGCGACCGCTGATGGGCAACCGCATCTACGGCTGCGACGACTGCCAGTTGGCCTGCCCCTGGAACAAGTTCGCCCAGGTGAGCCGGCTGGCGGACTTTGACGAGCGCGCTGGCCTCAACGGCCAAGCTCTGGCAGATCTCTTGGACTGGACGGAGGCCGAGTTTTTACAGCGTACCGAAGGCAGCCCCATTCGCCGCATCGGCCATGAGCGCTGGCTGCGCAATGTGGCGGTGGCTGCGGGCAACGCGTTGGCGGCGGGGAAGGGCGGCGATGGCTTGCGCGCTGCCTTGGGGCGACGGATCAGCGGGCAGAGTGCGCTGGTTGTGGAGCACGCTGCGTGGGCTTTGGGGCAGGGGCACGGCTCTCGAGGTTCACAGTAAGTGTGATGGCGACTTAAAAGTCACGGACTGAGAAATTGACGGGAGAGCCATTGAGACATACCTCGGGATGTATATCTTCGAATCCTAAGAAGAGCTCCAATGCACCAAGCCGCCAAAATATTCGTCACAGGCCGCGGACACGCGGTGCGCTTGCTTTTGGAGTGCCGCGTTAACGCAACCGCGGTCTTCATTCATCGCGACCCGGTTACCGGCGATTTGGTGTAGCGACCTCTTGCGTTACGTTGGCGGAGATCGCATACGGCCTGCACCGCAGTGGACAGCCTGTACGCTTACGCAGCGCACTCGCGCAGCTGCTGCAGCTTGGGAGCTTACTGCCCTGGGATGACGATCTGGCTGTTGAGTACCGCGCCCCGTGCGCCACACTGGAATCGCAAGGCCTCATCCATGCCCTTACACAGCACGAAATGCCGCGTGCCATCATCCGGTGGGGCGAGAGACTTGGCCCTAAAACAGGATGCCGGTGGACAGCACCTGCTCGTACATCCAAATCGTCTGGTCTGCCGAGCCTTGAAATACTGGCACTCCGCGCAGCACGCCGTAGGCTACCTTGGACGTCAGCTCCAGGTACAGGGCTTTGTAGATTCGGTAGCGCAGACCCACTTCGACCCCGGCGGTCCAGCCGTTGACTTGCCACCAGTCGTTCTTGGCAAAGCAGCAGACGTTTTCATTTTTGGGGCCGACCTGGTTGGGGTTGCCCAAGATGGTGTTGTCGGCGTGGGGCAAAAGGATACCGGCTCCTGCACGGCTGATCAGTTGCAATTGCCCAGCCTGGTTTTCGGGCCCATACAGGTGCTTGAGCCACACCGCATTGACCATGAGGTGGTTCAGGCCGTTGTGCAGCGCATAGCTGAAGTTTTGCGCATCCACCTTCAACGGCCCGCTGCGGGACGGGGTATTGATGGTCCCGGTCACGTCGACGGTTTGGCCCAGGTCGACGTTGTATTTGCTGTGGTCCAAGGAGAACTCGATGGCAAAGGTTTTCTCGGGATTCAAGAATTTGCCAATTCGTACGTTTTCTTGCGGGTTGGTGAAATCCAATTCAAACAGCGATTTGACCGTATCTTCCGGGCTGGACGCAAAGTCGCTGGCTTTGGCCTGGCGCACCGTGAAGTCATTGCCCAGGCTGGGTTGGGAAATGTGGATGTCCGACGGTGCGTAAAACTGACGGCTATATCCCCAGGAAAAATACCAATTTCCGTCTTGCTGCAGCGCCTGGTCAAAACTGGTTTTGACGGTGCTTTGCGTTGCGGCGGGCGCGTCCGCCTGGTCCTGCGCTTGCGCCATGGAGAAGGGCCAAAGCACGACGATCGCAGCCAGTGCCAGAAATTTATTGGAGGATGGGGTCATGGTGCGCTCGGTAAGCCTGCAAGAGGTGCGAAAGAAGGAAAAGAGTACAGAGGTGTGGGGAATCATAAACCTCGGCTTTGCCCGGGTCGGCGGGCCATTTGCCGCCCTACACGCCGTACAGAGGTCGCAGCACGCCCAGCGAAAAACCCAGGCTGAGCATGCCTAAGAGCGTGGACAGGGACACCAGGCTGGCCACGTACGAGCCGTCGTAGCCCATTTTGCTGGCCAGCACGTAGCAGCTCGCGGCCGTTGGCAGGGCCGCATAGGCCAGCAATATCGTGGCCTGCGAATGGCTCAGGCCAAAGGCATAGGCCGCTGCCAGCGCCACCAGGGGCAGAACCAGGTGGCGAATCGCCAGCACCGATACCGCCAGGGCCTTGGCGCGGGCCAGAGCGCCCATCTGGATGCCCGCACCCGCGGCCATCAGGCCAAGAGCCAGGGCCGAGGCCCCCACTCGGGTGAAAGTGGGCTCCAACCAATATGGAATGCTAAGGCCCGCCAGGTTGGCTAGCAGGCCGCTGGTGGTGGCCACCAGCAGGGGGTTGCGTGCCAGTTCGCGGGCGAGTCCGCGTGAGCCGCCACGCGCCATGGGCCAGACTGCTGCAATGTTGACCAGGGGCACGCAGACCCCGATAAGCACGGCAATTTCCTGCGATCCGGCCGGGCCTGCCAACCGTTCAGCCAGTGCAAGTCCTATGAAGGAGTTGAAACGAAACGCCACCTGCGCAGACGCCGCATGGTCGCGCGCAGGCATGTGGTGTTTGAACCACGGCAGCGCGGGCAGTGCATAGGCCAGCGCAATGCCTGTTGCCATAACGCTCCAGCCAGCACCGACGAGTTTCGAGGCTGCGCCCAGGTCCAGCGGACTTTTGATAATCGAGTGAAACAGCAGCGTGGGAAACAACAGGTAATAGACCAGTGCATCCACCTGGTTCCAGACGTTGCGGTTGAGCGGTGTGAATTTACAGACCAGGTAGCCCAGCAAAATCAAAGAAAACTCAGGAATTAAAAGCGTAACGTAGTTCACTGCCGCAGGATAACAGCCGTCGGTAGGCGGATGTACCATCAGCGCTCTTACTACCACCCAACCGAGGAGCTCACCATGCACTACCGCCGTCTCGTACTGGCCTGCATCTTGGCGGCAGGCTTTGTGCCGCTGCAAGGCGCGTTTGCCCAAAGCTACCCCACGCACAGCATCAAATTGCTGGTGCCGTTTGCGCCCGGCGGCACCACGGACATCATTGCCCGCGTCATTGCCGAGCCCTTGGCCAAGGCGCTGGGCCAGCCTGTGGTGGTGGAAAACAAGGCCGGCGGCGGCGGTGTGGTGGGGGCCAGCGACACGGCCAAGTCTGCGCCGGACGGTTATTCTTTAGGCATCGCCACGGTGTCTACGGTGGCCTCTAACCCGGCCATCAACCCCAAAACCCCCTACAACCCACTGACCGATTTCACGCCCATCGTCAATATTGCGGCCACGCCCAATGTGATTGCCGTGCACCCCAGTTTCCCGGCCAAGGACTACAGAGGCTTTGTGGCGGAGCTTAAAAAGCACCCGGGCCTTTACTCGTATTCGTCCTCCGGCACCGGCGGCATTGGCCACATGCAGATGGAACTCTATAAAAATCTGGTGGGCGTGTTTGTGACGCACATCCCCTACCGGGGTGCGGGCCCAGCGCTCAATGACACCGTGGCAGGCCAGGTGCCCATGTTGTTTGACAATTTGCCTTCGGCCTTGCCCTTTATCCTGGCGAACCGCCTGGTGCCCATCGTGGTGGCCGCACCGCAGCGCCTGAGCCAGCTACCCAACGTGCCCACCTTCAAAGAAGTGGGTTTGGAGCCCGTCAACCGCATGGCTTTTTACGGTATTTACGGCCCCAAGGGTTTGCCTAAGGAGGTCGTGGACAAGGTCAACGCCGCTGTGCGCAAAGCCCTGGAAGACCCGGCGGTGAAAAAGCGCATCGAGGACACTGGTTCCCTGGTCATAGGTAACACACCCGAACAGTTTGCAGAACAGATCCGCGCGGAATTTGCCGTGTACAAAAAGGTCGTCGAATCGGCCAAACTGCAGCTGGATTGAGTTTGGCCACACCGGCGCTGCGCCGACGGGCGACTGGGCCAGCGCCCGGCGACGAGTCCGTCGACGCTTTCATTGACTCCCTTTGGCTGGAAGAGGGCCTGTCGCGCAACACCCTGGAGGCCTACCGGCGTGACTTGCGCCAGTTGCTTCTCCACCGCCAGGGTGCAAGCCTTCTGGCCTGTGCGGAGGCAGATTTACAGGCCTATTTCTCTGTCCGCCATGCGGCCACCAAGGCCACCACGGCCAACCGGCGCCTCACCGTGTTCAAGCGCTACTTTCGCTGGGCGCTGCGCGAGGGTCGCATCTCCACCGATCCCACGCTCAAGCTTCAAGCGGCGAAACAGGCCTTGCGCGTACCCAAAACCCTCACCGAGGCGCAGGTCGAAGCCCTATTAGGCGCGCCCGATGTGTCCACTACCTTGGGCGTGCGCGACCGCACCATGCTGGAGCTGATGTACGCCAGCGGTCTGCGGGTGAGCGAACTCGTCAGCCTCAAGACCTTGAACCTGGGCCTCAACGACAACGTGCTGCGCGTGCTGGGCAAAGGCGCCAAGGAGCGCCTGGTGCCTTTTGGCGAGGTGGCCAGCCAGTGGCTGCGCCAGTACCTGTCCAGCGCGCGGCCGGCCCTGCTGGCGGGCAAGCAGACTGACGATTTGTTTGTGACCACCAAAGGTTCCCAGGCAGGCAGCGCCATGTCGCGGGTGATGTTCTGGATGGTGGTCAAGAAATACGCATTGGCGGCAGGCATTCGCTCGGCGCTCTCTCCCCACACGCTGCGCCACGCCTTTGCCACCCATTTGCTCAACCACGGGGCCGATTTGCGGGCCGTGCAGCTGCTGTTAGGCCACGCCGACATTTCGACCACTACGATTTACACCCACGTGGCGCGCGAGCGGCTGGCGCAGCTGCATGCTGCGCACCATCCGAGGGGCTAGGCCAAGAAGCGGTGGCCCGTGTTGCTTGCTGCCCACTCTCCCCCCGACCCCCCTCTCGCCCAGCGGGCGAGAGGGGGGCCAACAGCCACATTTGATTTTGTCGCTCCCGCTAGGGCACCACCAGGACCTGCCCTTTGGCTAAAGGCGGCGGAGCTTGGTAGCGGCGGCGCCGAACAGCGAATCTTCCAGAAGGCTGCAGCACCCAAACCCCGAAAGCCGTCGCGGCGACGGCGCCGTTCCAAAGTGCTGCAGGCCTACCCCCAAGTGCAAGGCCAGTAGAAGGCTAGCCGGAGCGCTGAAACCAAATTCGGACTTTGGCCCCCCTCTCGCCCGCTGGGCGAGAGGGGTTGGGGGAGAGTGGGCGAACTCCAACCCCGCCGGGTGCGAACAGGGGGTTCGGGGGATAGAAGGGGGCAAAAACTACCACCGCAGCGAAAAGCGGTAGTTAGGGCGCAAGCCCCAAACGCCCGGTGGGCAGCCGCCACATGCCCGTCGACAAGGTGGTCCCCACCACAATCACCACGCCGCACCCCAGCATCCACGGCGTCACTACTTCGCCCAGCAGGACCACGCCATAAAGAATGGCAAATACGGGGATTGCAAAGGTCACCGACAGCGCCTTGGCAGGCCCGGCGCGCTCAATCAGGCGAAAAAACAGGATGTAGGCCAGGCCGGTGCACACCACCCCCAGCGCCACTACTGCGCCCCACGCGGCGACTGGCACTGGCTTCGCAGGCCAAAACCACCAGGTCAGCGGCGCCAGCGCCAAGGCCGCACCCACTTGACTGCCGGTGGACGATACCAAGGAGGGCAGGCCCGTCATGTAGCGCTTGGTAAAACTGGCCGAAAGCCCGTAGCACAGGCAGGCAAACAGACACGCCAGGACGCCCCAGCCACTCGAGAGGCCCGAGGCGTCGGGCCGAAAGCTGGCCTTGTCCCAGGCCAACATGCCCACGCCCACAAAGCCAATCACCAGTCCCACCATGCGCGAACTGCTGGGCCGGTCCTTCAGCCACGCCCAGGCAATAGCCGCGCCAAACAGGGGCACTGTGGCGTTGAGCATGGACGATAAACCCACGGTGATCGATTGCAGGGCAAACGTAAAGCAGACAAAGGGCATGGCTGAGTTGGTCAAGCCGACCAGAAAGACCAGCTTCCAATGCTGCCGCAGTGTGGCCGCATGGCCTCGCATTAGCAACAGGGGCAGTAGAAATACCGCGGCAATTCCCACGCGCAACCCGGCGGTGGCCACCGGCCCAAAGGCCGCAGTGCCAATACGCATGAACAAAAATGAGGCGCCCCAAATCGCGGCGAGTGCTACGAATTCGGGAATCCAGGAAGTGGGGCGGGCAAGGGCAGGGATCAAACCGGTCTTTCTAGTTGCAGCAGGGCCGCTTTGCGGTCCAACCCCCCAGCATAGCCTGTGAGCGCGCCGTTCGCCCCCAGCACCCGGTGGCAGGGCACGATGATGGAAATCGGGTTGCGCCCAATGGCTGCTGCCACGGCCCGCACGGCCAGTGGCCGGGCGATGCGCCGGGCAAGCGTGCCATAGGCGGCGGTGTCACCCAGCGCGATAGAGAGCAAGGCGCGCCATACCGATTGCTGAAACACCGTGCCACGGTCCAAGTCCAGCGGCAGATCGAACACGCTGCGCTGCCCAGCAAAGTAATCGGCCAGTTGTGCCTGCGCTTGCAGCAGCACGGGGTGCCCGGGGTCATGCGCCAAAGCGCTGGTGTCGGGCTGGTGTTTTTGGCCATCAAACCAGACGCCGCACAGGCCCTGGCTGCTTGCGGCCAGCGTCATGGGGCCCAAGGGGCTGTCGAAGTGGGTGCGTACCGTTTGGGATGCCAGTCGGCTTGTCATGGTGTGGGTGCTCCGGGGTGGGCCAATGTGTGCCATGCGCGAACGACGGCGTAGCTGCGCCAGGGGGCGAACATTGCAAAGGCGCTTTCCAACGCCTTTGCGGGTGATGGCGCATTTCTGACGCCAATCGCATGGTGCAAAGCCACATCGCGGGCAGGCAGGGCGTCGGGCCAGCGCAGCGCACGCATGGCGATGTACTGCGCCGTCCACGGGCCAATGCCCGGCAGCGCTTGCAAGTGCACCAAGGTGGCCGCCACGGGCGCGCCTGGCGCGAGGACGATGTCCCCGCGGCACACCGCGTTGGCCAGTGAAATGATGGCGTGTTGGCGCTGACGAACGATGCCCAATGCGCCCAAATCGGCAGGTTGCGCCGCTGCCAGGGCTTGCGCGCTGGGAAACAGCTTGGTCAGGCCCGGCCACGGCGTGGCCACATCCTCCCCCCAGCGCTGCACCAGCCGCTGGGACAGTGTGCGGCCAGCGGCTACCGTCACCTGCTGGCCCAGGATGGCGCGCACCGCCAGCTCAAAGCCATCGGGCGATCCCGGCACGCGCAGGCCGTCCAGGCCGGGGAAGCGCGCGCCCAGCACCGCGTTGATGGCCAGCGGATCAGCGTCCAAATCCAGCCAAGCGCGCAGGCACGCCAGCACCTGGGGCAGCACCGGTGCCAGCGCGCTGCTGATGTGCAGGTCCACGCGGTGGCGCTGCACCTCAAACCGGCATTGCACCCAGCCGCGCAGCCGCGCGGTCGGCGTGTCTATGGCCAGGGTGCGCGCCACGGACAACGTGGGCACATCCACCCCCTCGACCCCGGCCAGGCTGCGTTGGCCCAAAAAGCCGAGCATGGCCGCTGTGTCGTAGGGCGGCCGGTAGCTGGCTTGCAGGTGCAGACCGCCGAGGGGTCCACTGGTTTTGGGTGCTGCGGCACCGGCTTTGCGCAGCGCGGTGGGTTGCAGGTGGTAGTGGGTCACAAACGCCGCGTTAAAGCGGCGCAGGCTGGTAAAGCCGCTCAGGTGCGCCACCTGCGCCACGCCCAGGTCGGTGTCGGTGAGCAGCTGCTTGGCGGCCAGCAGGCGGCGGGTTTGCAGGTACTGCAAAGGGCTCACGCCCCAATGCGCCTCAAAAATGCGGCGCAGGTGGCGCTCGCTCACCCCCATGCGGCGGGCCAGGGCGTTTGCACTGGTTGTAGAGGCCTGCGCGCTGCCCTGGCTGACGCGGGCGTCCAGCCAGCGTGCTGCCTCGCGTGCGAGGATGCTGGAAGCGTCTTGCACAGACCAGTGGCTGCCCTCCATGTCGGCACGCGGTGCCAGTTCGGGCCGGCAACGCAGGCAAGGCCGAAAGCCTGCGCGCTCCGCCTGTGCCGCCTGGGCAAAGAAGCGACAGTTTTCCCGCTTGGGCGTGCGCACCTTGCACACCGGTCGGCAGTAAATGCCGGTGGTGGTGACGCCGGTAAAAAACCGCCCGTCAAAGCGCGCGTCCCGGGCTTTCAGGGCAAGGTAGTGCGCGTCGTCGTCGAGCGTGGCGGGGGTGGGCATAGGCAAATCATACGCAGTGCTTCGCGGATTGCTCGCCGTATTCGGACATGTGTTTGGGCTGGGTTGTGTTGCAGTTGGTGGGTTCAGGAATGCTGCGATTGGGTGTGTGCGGTGTCATAAAACCCGCTTTTGGGCCAAGTTGTTGCTGTTTCTTGTTGGATTTCATGGCTTGGGTCTATGCAGTGCATCTGGCGGTAAGCTTTGCCCGCCCGTTTGTTGGGGGAGGCTGGCGATCCAAGTCGGTAATGGACGCCCGGGTTCCGGCTTCGAGTGCACAGCGCTTTTGCCTGTGGCATCACCTAAAATCAACCCGCCCTCACATGGGCCTTCCACTTCCGGTAGCGCCCGTTTCCACTTCGAAAGCTCCGCATGCAAATATCGCCCAGCATTTTCAAAGCCTATGACATCCGGGGCATCGTCCCCTCCACAGTGAACGAAGACGTCGCATTGAAACTGGGCCGCGCCTTTGGCACGGTCGCCTTGCGCCAAGGGCAAACCGCGGTGGCTGTGGGACGGGACGGTCGCTTAAGCGGGCCGGCGCTCGCTGCTGCCTTGATGCGCGGTCTGCAAGACGTGGGTGTGCAGGTGATCGATGTGGGCATGGTCACCACGCCCATGCTGTACTTCGCGGCGTGCACCTTGTGCAGCAGCGGTATTCAGGTGACCGGCAGCCACAACCCCAAAGACTACAACGGCTTCAAGATGGTGATGGGTGGCAAAGCCATTTACGGCGACGAGATTCAGGCCCTGCGCCAGATGATGGTGGATGAAACCTGGTCGCTGCAAAGCGGCGGCACATGCACCAGCGCGGACGTATTGCCCGCTTACACCGCAAAAATCGTGGGCGACATTCGCCTGGCGCGCCCCCTGAAAATCGTGGTGGACTGCGGCAACGGCGTGGCCGGCGCCTCAGCCCCGGCCATTTTGCGTGCCATTGGCTGCGAGGTGACCGAGCTTTACAGCGAAGTCGACGGCAACTTCCCCAACCACCACCCCGACCCCAGCAAGCCCGAAAACCTGCGCGACCTGATCGCCGCACTGCAGGCCAGCGACGCTGAACTCGGCCTGGCCTTTGACGGCGACGGCGACCGCTTGGGCATTGTCACCCGCGACGGCAGCAACATTTTCCCCGACCGGCAGATGATGTTGTTTGCCCAAGACGTGCTCTCGCGCGTGCCCGGCGGCACCATTGTGTTTGACGTGAAATGCTCGCAGCGCCTGGCCCCGGCCATTGAGGCCGCCGGTGGCGTGCCGCTGATGTTCAAAACCGGCCATTCGCTGATCAAGGCC
>CANFWT010000033.1 GCA_947450895.1 Comamonadaceae bacterium
GCGAAGGCATGCCCTTCTTGTGCACGCGCACGCCACCATGGCGCCCAGTGTTCACCCAAGCTGCCGTCTCCCACTTTGGTCGCCTCATTGGCGGCGAAAAAGGTCACTTTCACGTGGTGGCGCGCCAGCGCGTCGGCAATCAAGGGTGCGACCTCCATGTGACCGGTGTCAAAAGTCAGGTAGACGGGCTTACGGCATGTTGGCGCGGGGGCCAGGCTTTCCGCAAAACATGGCGATGCGGCGGCAAACGCCAGAGCCAAGCAAAACCAAGGTGAAGGTTTGCGACCTTGGGTGTGCATGCAACGCATCCGTTCCATCGCAGGCTTCAACGCGGCGCGTGGTCCAGTGTCCAGACGCCATGCGGCGACTTGCCCACAGAAACCTGGCGCACTACCTTGTGGGTTTGCGTGTCGATCACGGTGAGCTTTTTGATCCAGCGTGAGGCCACATAGATGTAGCGCCCGTCCGCAGACAGGTCCATGCAATCAGGTCCGCCCGGAGCCTGAAATTGGTCCACCACCGCCAGCGTCTGGAAGTCAATTTTGCTGATGGTGTTGGCCACCCGGTTGCTCACCAGCACATGGCGCTTGTCGCCCATGCTGCGAAAGGCGTGGGCGGCCGCACCGGTGGGGATGGTTTTGACCAGCTTGGGCGCGGCAGAGCTCACGTCATACACCTCCACCCCCGTGCCGCCCGTCATGCCGACCAAGAGCAGCTTGTCGTCCGGCGTGCCAAACACGTCGGCGGGCAAAGAACCGGTTTTGACGCGCCATTTGATGGCCTCGGTGGCCAAGTCGATGGCGACGAGTTCGTCGCTCTCTTGCATGCTGGCGTAGGCGGTGGTGCTTTTGCTGTCAATCCAGACGTGGCTGGGTGTCTTGCCGGTGGGGATGCGCTTGGAAAGCGTCAGATCGGTGCCGTTCCAGTGGTACAAGTCGAGGTGGTTGAGCCGGTTTCCCACAGTAACCAGCCACTTCATGTCCGGTGAAAAACGCAGCTGATAGGGGTCCAGAATGCCGCGCACCGTGCGCTGCACCGCTGCGGTTTTGGGGTCCACAAAAAGAAGCGAATCACCCAGGGCGTTGGCAATGACGAGCGACTTCTCGTCCGGCGTCAGGTACAGGTGGTGCGGCTCTTTGCCGGTGTGAAAGCGCTGAGTCTCTTTCCAGGTGATCGGGTCAATCACGCTGACGCTGGCGTCCTGGGAATTGAGAACAAAGATCGGCGGCGGCGGCTCCGCTGCCATGGCCCCCAGTGTCAAAGAAAAACAAACTGCGGCGATAAATCGATTCAAGAGCTTCACAAATACCCTAATTCAGGTGGCGGATGTCCAAGCGGGGAGTGTAGCCCTCGGGCACGGGTTTTCCCTTGCGCCGCCGACCTTAGACGCCAGAAACCAGCGCCAGATCAGCCACGCTGAGCCAGCGCCATTGGCCCGGCGCCAAGTCAGCTGGCAGGGCCAGTCCGCCGATGCGGGAACGGTGCAAGCCCTCGACCCGGTTGCTCACCGCTGCCACCATGCGCTTGACCTGGTGGTATTTGCCCTCGGTGAGCGTTAAGCGCAGGTGAAATTCCGATACCGCCTCGCAGGCGGCAGCGCGCACCGGCTTGGGGTCATCGTCGAGCACCACGCCAGCCAGCAATTGGTCCACCTGGCGCGCGTCCAGTGGGTGTTTCACCGTCACTTCGTAGACCTTGGGCACGTGGTGGCGTGGCGAGCTCATGCGGTGGATGAATTTGCCGTCGTCGGTGAGCAGCAGCATGCCGGTGGTGTCCTGATCCAAGCGCCCCACCGCCTGCACGCCCTGCACCGCCGCTTTTTGCGGGCGCAGCCGCAAGGGCGAAGGCAGCAAGGTGTAGATGCTGGGGTAGGCGGACGGCTTTTGCGAGCATTCGGTGCCTGCGGGCTTGTTGAGCAGCAAATACGCCTTTTCAACATACGGCCAATCCACGCCCTGCACCCGAAAACGCAGTCCCACCGGCGCGAACTCGGCGCTGGCGTCTTTGCACAGCACCGGCGCATCACCGGCGACATCGCCATACACCTGCACGAAGCCCTGCTGAATCAGGCCTGCGCAGACGCGCCGGGTGCCAAAGCCCTGGCTGTAAAGAATCTCTTGGAGTTGCATGGCGTCAAGTATCGCAGGGCTATGGGCGCGGGGGCGACGGCGCGTTCGCCGCAAACGCTACCGCGCGCGGGGCGTTCAAGCCAGGCTGGCAGCGGTGTCCCGCTCAAACTGGGCGACCGCCGCGTCGGTGATGGCGTCTTGCGACCAGGCGACCAGGCTCGCAGGCGGCAAAGTGACCGCAGCGGCGCCCAGCGCCATGAGGCGCGAGAGCACGTCCGGCGACTTGATACTGGCGGCCAGCAGCTTCGGTCCGGTTTGGGCGCCAACGCTGTTTTGTGCCACCACGCAGGCCTGCATCAGGGCCCAAACGTCGCGCCCGCCGTGGGCGGTGTCGGCAGCCAGGCGCCCCACGTAGGGCGCCACATGGTCCACGCCCAGAGACTGCGCCCACAGAAGCTGCACGGCGTTGGACAGGCCGGTGAGCAACACCGCCTGCTCCATGGCCTGCACCGCCCGAATGCAGGGCAGCCACGCCGCCAGACAAGGCAGCTTGATGGTAAGCGCCACGCCCGCGTTGGCAGAGCGCGTTTGTAGCGCGCCTACCCAGGCCTGCGCTTGGGCAAGGTCTGCGCTGGGCAGTTGCAGCATTAACTGCCCCATGCCTTGCGCTCCTGCCGCATCTACCAAAGCCTTGTACGTGTCCAAGGTCACGGTCAAACCGGCTTGGAAAACCAGGCTGGGGTTGGTCGTCACGCCAACCACAGGCGGGCACCCAGCGGGCAAGGCCCATTGGGAAACGTCGGCACTGTCGAGGTAAATGTTCACAAATTTCTTGGGTGTTCGCTGCGCGTGGGCACCTCAGTTAAGGATCACGCCCTTGCAAAACATGGCGTTGCCGTAGGCCGTGGCTTCGCCGCTTTGCACAATCAGGCTGGCGCCCTTGATCTTGTCATAGAACGCAAAGCGCTCCACGCCTTCCACGCGCTGCTCCGGCACGCCCTCTTTGCCCAGGCAATCCACCACCGCCTGGTGGGCGGGCGTGCGGTGGGTGTCGGGCTGGTGGCACACGCGCATATAGGCGGCAGGTTGCGCCACGTCTTCGGCCAGTGGAATCACCGACAGCACCGCTTGGCTCACGCGCGCCAGGCTGTTGCCGGGCAAGCGCACCACCGGTTTGCCGTGGCTCAAGAAATCCGCCGTAAAGTTGGCGTCCACCACCGCCACCCATTCCCCGTGGCCCATGGCGGACAGGTGCATGAGCAGTTCAGGGGTCAGCAGTGGGTCTATACCTTTCAGCATGCCAAAGCCTCCTCGTCTCGGAACTTGGCGGGGTCAATGGCGCCTGTAATCAGACCGACAATTTCTTCCGGGTTGGTGTCTTTGGTGGGGCGGCTGCAAATGATGCGACCCTGGCGGAACACCCAGATGCGGTCCACCAAGTCAAATACCTGGCGCAGGTTGTGGCTGATGATGATCAGCGGTACGCCTTGCTCCTTCAGGCCCTTGATGATTTGCTCCACCCGCGCCGTTTCGGCCACGCCCAGGGCGGCCGTGGGCTCGTCCAGGATGATGAGCTTTTTGGCGAAGCCGGCCGCGCGCGCGATGGCCACGCACTGGCGCTGCCCTCCCGACATGCCACGCAGGCTCTCGGACATGTCCTGAATCTTGACGCCTGTGGTCGACAGCATCTGGGTGGACTGTTCGCGCATGGCCTTGTGGTTCAAGATGGACAAGGGACCAAGATTGAAACGCGTGAGTTCGCGGCCGAGAAAGATGTTGGCCGGTACGTCCAGGTCTTCGGCCAGGGCAAGGGTTTGGTACACCGTTTCTATGCCTTGGTCACGCGCGTCAAGCGGCGAACGAAAGCTCACGGGTCGGCCATCAAGCAGTATCTCGCCCTGGTTGGGCTGCTCGACGCCAGTGATCAGGCGGACAAAGGTGCTTTTGCCTGCGCCGTTGTCGCCCACGATGGCGGCGTGTTCGCCGGGTCGCAGGCTGAAGTGGGCGTCAGTCAGCGCTTTCACGCCACCATAGTGTTTGGTAATGCCGCTGATGCGCAGCACCGCGTTTTTAGAGTTCATACAGTGTGTAAGTAGGGTCAAGCGGTGTCGTAGGGGACGGGAAAAACAGACGTTCGATAGCTCAAAACAGCCATTTGGAGGGGAGCATGCCACAACTTTCGCGGTTTTCGTATTAGTAAAACCCCTAGATTTAATTAGTCGATTTTCTGCTTTAATCCTGTTCCAGCGCGCCACAGGTCCATCTGTGCGGCTATCTCAACCCCACTGGAGACACAGACATGAACATGAAACGCACCCTGGGCCGCTTGGCCATCGCGATGGCAGCTGCCGGCCTGATGGCCAGCGCAATGGCTGAAACCACCATTGCCTACATCACCAACGGCAACACCAACGAAGGCTGGACCCTGATCAACGGCGGCGCCAAAGCTGCGGGCGCCAAGGCTGGCGTCAAGTTCATCGAACTCGCTGCAGAAAAAGGCGAACTGTCCAAGCAGCTCGCCATCGTGGAAGACATGATCACCCGCAAGGTCAACGCGATTGCCATCGCACCGGTCGACAGCGCGGGCATCGCCCCCGCCATCAACAAAGCCCTGGCCGCTGGCATCAAGGTCGTGGCGGTGGACACCGGCATCACTGGCGCCAAGATCACGTCGTACGTGGCCACCGACAACATCAAGGCCGCTATGGTGCAAGGCAAATGGGCTGCTGAGCAGATCAAAGACGGCGACACCGTGATTTACGTGACCGGCGACCTGGGCCAATCCACCGGCCAAGAACGCAAAAAAGGCTTTATGGACGGCTTGAACGGCGTGCGCAAGAACGTCAAGATTGTGGAAGTACCCACCACCTGGGACCAAACCATGGCCCAAAACGGCGTGGAAACCGCGTTGCGCGCCAACCCCACCGCCAAGATCATCGCTTGCGCCTGGGACGGCGGCGCACTGGGTGCCAAGGCTGCGTTGATGGCTGCTGGCAAAAAAGCGGGTGACGTGAAGATCGCTGGCTTTGACGGCTCCCCCGGCGGCCTGGACATGATGAAGCAAGGCTGGCAGTCGGCCAACGCGGCCCAAATGCTGGCAAAAATTGGCCAAGTGGGTGTGGAAACCGCGATTGCCGCTGCTGAAGGCAAAAAAGTCGAAGCCCGGATCGACACCGGCTCCTTCCTGGTGCTGCCGTCCAATGTGGACCAGTTTGCCAAAGACTCTGGCGTGGGCCAGTTCATGAAGGTGAAGTAAGTCCATAGCGCCGCTGGATTGCTTCTGTGTGGAAGTGGTCTGGCGGACCAAGCGACCGCCAGCGAGGCACTTGCTGGTGGTCGTTCGTTTTTTGTAATTAGGAACCGTTTTCATGAAGTCCCTCACCCGACAAGAATGGTATGGCGCCCTGGTGGCCGTGCTGGTCCTGGGCGCGCTGCTCACTGCGGCATCCCCCTATTTTTTGACCACCGGCAATTTGTCGAACATCCTGGTGCAGGGCTCGGTGATCGCGCTGCTCGCTGGCGGACAGACCTTTGTTATCCTGACCGGCGGGGTTGACTTGGCGGTGGGCGCGCTCACCGCGCTGGCAGGCGCCATTGCCGGTCACCTGATGATCAAACTGGGTGTCAACCCTTACGCGGCCATATTGGCGGCGCTGGCCATTGGCGCGGCAGTCGGCGTGTTCAACGGCTACCTGGTGGCCTTTGTGGGCATCCCTTCTTTCATCGTCACCCTGGGTGGCTTGACCCTGTGGCGCGGCCTGGCGTTTGACGCCACCGGCGGCTTTGACAATTCCGGCATGCCCGACCCCCTGCCTTTCATCGGCTACGGCGAGTTGTTGGGCGTGCCCATGCCGATCTGGATTACCGGTATTTACTTTGTGGTAATGGCCTTTGTGTTGTCGAGCACCAAGCTCGGGCGCTACGTCTACGCCATGGGCTCCAACGAGATGGGCGCGCGCCAAGTGGGTATCAATATCCGCTGGTACAAGTTGGGCGTCTACGTCGTGTCTGGCCTGAGCTGCGCCCTGGGCGCGGTGGTGCTGATGGCGCGCATGGATTCATCGAGCGGCAAGATGGCGCAGATGTTTGAGTTGGACGCCATTGCCGCCGTCATTTTGGGCGGCACCTCGCTGTTTGGCGGGCGCGGCAGCATTTGGGGCAGCTTGCTCGGCGCAGTGCTGATCACCATGATCCGCAACGGCATGAACCTGATGGAAATCTCGCAGTTCAAGCAAATGATGGCAATCGGCGCGGTGGTCATCATTGCAGTGTGGATTGACGTGCTCCGCCGCCAGCATCTGCTCAAAAAATGAGCATGCCTGCGCCCACACAGCACATCTGGGTGCTGGGCGAAGCCTTGATGGACTGCGTGGCCCAGCCGGACGGCAGCCTGCGGCCTTTGATGGGCGGCAGCCCCTTCAATCTGGCGCGCGCGGCTGCGCTGCGCGGCGCACGCGTGGGCTTTCTCAACCCAATGTCCACCGATCTGTTTGGCCAGCACATGCGGGCGCAACTGGCCGCCGACGGCGTGGAAATGCTGCTGCCCGAGAGTCGCAGGCCCACCTCACTGGCGGTGGTGCAAATCAGCAATGGCCAACCGAGCTACGGCTTTTACCGCGAAGGCATTGCGGACCGGGACTACACCGCTGCGCAGGTGCTGGCAAAGCTTTCCGCCAGCGCGCCGGGCGTCTTGCACACCGGCTCCTTGCTGCTGGTGCCGCCGGAACACGAAATAGTGCTCGCGGTGCTGCGCGGTGCCAAGGCTTTGGGCTGGAAGATCAGCGTGGATGTGAACCTGCGGCCCAAACTGGCCGCCGACCTGTCCGCCTACGTGGCCGCCGTGCGCCAGGTCGCGGCGCTGGCCGACTGGATAAAAGCCAGTGACGAAGACCTTGAACTATTGGGCTTTTTGCAGCCCGCGCGGGACAACGCCGCTTCCATGGCCAATACCTTCATCGCCCAGGGCGCCAGCCGGGTTGCGCTAACTTTTGGTGCCCAAGGCGCCTATTTAAGTGTGGACGGCCAAAGTGCCGCGCATGACGTGCCGCCCGTCACGCTGGTGGACAGCGTGGGCGCCGGCGACACTTTTTGGGGCAATTGCCTGGCCGACTGGGCTTTGCAAGCAGAGGGTGCCGCATTGCGTGTGGACGCAAGCTTGCGCCAAGCCATGTGCGCCGCCGCCCTGAACTGCACGCGTGCCGGCTGCCAGCCACCGAGCTACGCCGAGGTGTTGGCGCAATTGCAAACGTGAGGAAACGCCTGTTTTCAGCCCCGGGTGCAGACCCACATTCTGCGCGCTTGGAGCTGTAAGCGGCGAAGAGGCATGCCCTTGCCGTGGTGCAAAAAAAACGCACCCAGCGGTGCGTCTTTTTAGGGTATACCCACGGCTCTATTTGTTTTTCAGCTTACCGCGCGGGATGACGGCGGTGGTAATCGTGGCGCGCACCGGCGGCTCACCTCCGGCCAAGGGTTTGGGCGGCGCCGTATCTTTTTTGGGCTTTTTTGCTTCTTTATTGGTTTTTTGCTGACCTTTTGCCATGGTGAACTCCTTTGCAGTGTGGATACAACGTCGTGGCAGTTTAACTGCACACCGGGCAGGCGCATGGCAGATTGGATAACCATTGACGAGGCGGAAGTTACGTTCAGCGCCATCCGCGCCCAAGGCGCTGGCGGACAAAACGTCAACAAAGTTTCAAGTGCCATCCACCTGCGATTTGACGTGGGAGCGTCCCGTTTGCCCGACTCTGTCAAAGAGCGGCTCCTGGCGCTGCCCGACCGGCGCGTCACGGCCGAGGGTGTGTTTGTCCTTAAAGCGCAGCGCCACCGAACCCAAGAGCTCAACCGACTGGACGCCATGGCGCGCCTGCACGCGTGGGTCAACAGCGTAGCCACGCCACCTAAACCCCGGCGCGCTACGAAGCCCACATTCGCATCCAAGCTACGTCGCCTGGAGTCAAAAAGCCAGCGCTCCAGCACCAAAGCGCTTCGGGGCAAACCCTTGGACTGAGTCACGTCCCTACAATCGCACGGTGCGCCCAGCGCCCGCCCCCTAACGACCCCCGCGCCCATGCCCCAAAAAAAATCCACCACCACGCCATCTTCTGGCCCCGAAAGCAAGCCAGAGGCCAAGCCCCAAGCTGCGTCGGACTTGCCGAGCCGCGTGATAAAAAAGTACCCCAACCGGCGGCTGTATGACACGCACACATCGACCTACATCACGCTGGCCGAGATCAAGCAGTTGGTCATGCAGCACGAGGTGTTTGCGGTGGTGGACGCCAAAACCTCCGAAAACCTGACGCGCAGCATCTTGTTGCAAATTATTCTGGAGGAGGAAGCCAATGGATCTCCCATGTTTACCGCACCGGTGCTGTCGAACATCATCCGCTTCTATGGCCACGCCATGCAGGGGCTGATGGGCGGCTACATCGAAAAAAACATGCAAACCCTGATGGACCTGCAAGTGCCACTGGTGCCTAATGTGCTGGGAACCAATGTGTTTCAGCAAATGCAGGAACAAATGCAAAAGCAGACCGAGCAATTTTTGGGCACGTTTGGGCTCAAGCGCTAATTGGCCTGGCCCGCGCTGCCGCGTGGGCATCCGAAAAATCTTCCTAAGCCCCGATGAACGACGCAACCGCCTCCCTCGCCCCCGCCAACACCGCGCCCAAGGTGGGCTTTGTCAGCCTGGGCTGCCCCAAGGCGCTCACCGATTCCGAGCTGATCCTCACCCAGCTCAGCGCCGAGGGCTACCAAACCTCCAAAACCTTCCAGGGCGCCGACCTGGTCATCGTCAACACCTGCGGATTCATTGACGACGCAGTGCGCGAAAGCCTGGACACCATTGGCGAAGCGCTGGCTGAGAATGGCCGCGTCATCGTGACCGGCTGCCTGGGCGCCAAGTCGGATGCAGAGGGCAACAACATGGTGCGCCAGATGCACCCCCGTGTGCTGGCCGTCACCGGCCCGCACGCCACCCAAGAAGTGATGGACGCCGTCCACTTGAACCTGCCCAAGCCGCACGACCCGTTTTTGGACCTGGTGCCGCAGTCGTTTGGCGTAGCAGGCCTCAAGCTCACCCCGCGCCATTACGCCTACCTGAAGATCAGCGAAGGCTGCAACCACCGCTGCACTTTTTGCATCATCCCGTCCATGCGCGGCGACCTGGTGTCCCGGCCGATTGGCGATGTGCTCAACGAGGCGCGCGCGCTGTTTGAAGGTGGCGTCAAAGAGCTGCTGGTGATCAGCCAGGACACGTCCGCCTACGGCGTAGACGTGAAATACCGCACCGGCTTTTGGGACGGCAAGCCGGTCAAAACGCGCATGTTCGACCTGGTGGCCACGCTGGGCGAGATGGCCGCGCCCTTTGGCGCCTGGGTGCGCCTGCACTACGTCTATCCCTACCCCAGCGTGGACGACATCGTGCCGCTCATGGCCACGGGCAAGGTGCTGCCCTACCTGGACATTCCCCTGCAACACAGCCACCCCGACGTGCTCAAACGCATGAAGCGCCCGGCCAGTGGCGAGAAAAACCTGGAGCGCATAGCAGCCTGGCGCGCCGCCTGCCCCGAGCTGGTGGTGCGCAGCACGTTTATTGCCGGTTTTCCCGGCGAAACCGAAGAAGAATTCGACCACCTGCTGGACTTTGTGCGCGAAGCGCAAATTGACCGCGCTGGCTGCTTCGCTTACAGCGCGGTAGACGGCGCCACTGCCAACGCCCTGCCGGGCATGCTGCCGGTAGAACTGCGCGAAGAGCGACGCTCGCGCTTCATGGCGGTTGCCGAAGAAGTGTCCGCGCAGCGCCTGCGCCGGCGCGTGGGCGCCACCATGCAGGTGCTGGTGGATTCGGCGCCCGGCATGGGCAAAAAAGGCGGCATAGGCCGCTCGTATGCCGACGCGCCTGAGATTGACGGCGTGGTGCGCCTGCTGCCACCCGAAAAAATCAGCAAAACCCTCAAGGTAGGTGAATTCACCCGCGCCCGCATCGTGGGCACCGAGGGGCATGACCTGGTGGCATTGCCGGTTTAATTTTTTTACCTGCCCCGGTAGCACTTCCTCCCGCCAAACTCCAAACCGACCGAAGCCCATCCATGAAGAAAAAGACCGCAAAATCTCCAGTGACCATGAAGCACAGTGCCAGTATTTGGGACGGGAACGTGGGCACTTCGCGTTGCATTGACGTTGTGCACTGGGAGGGGGATATCACGCCCGAAGATTTGGCCAATGTGGCCAACCAAATCTCTCAAGACTGGCAAATGGTGGACTTGCAACTTGATCCGGCCCATCCATTGCATGGCAACGCCTACCAATTGCGCCGTCTCACCGACGATGAATACGAAGAGGCCGAGTTCCTCAAACGCCGGGCGGCCTTTGAGGCCAAGCATGCGGGTAAACGCGTCTGGGTGCACGGCTACCACATTGAAGTACGTCCTGGCGAACACACCGACCAACCGTTTTTCTACGACACCATGTTCAGCACCGTGCTGCGCACCTTGGACGAAATAGAAGCACTCTGCGACCAGCACTACGGCGCAGGCATCTGGGACGAATACAGCCTCTACCTGGACGACAAATTACCCAAGCCACTGGCGATCGACTTCTAAGCCTGAAAGCGCGGGCCCCAGGCCCGCTGGCAGCCGTCTTTAACGGGTGCGGTGCGCTGGCTGGCGTGTTGCCCACCAGCTCATGGCCATGGCCGCTAACAGGCCCGCTAAACCGAACCAGTGCAAAGAATCCATCTGTCCCTGCGCAATCAGCCACCCGCCCCCGCCTGCGCCCAGGGCCTGACCCGCGTACATGGCCGCGCTGTTGAGCGCAATCGAGCCCGATGCCAGCAAAGGCGCAATGCCCACCAGACGGGCTTGCTGTGCTGAGTTAGACGCAAAACACCCCAAGCCCCACGGCACGCAGATCAACGCGGCCAGGGCCAAACTGCTGGTCAGGGGCCAAAGCAGCAAGCTCAAACCCATGCTGGCCACGGCCCACATCACCGCGCGGGGGGCGCCGATGCGGTCAATGTGGCGCGACATCACCAGGTTGCCCGCCAAGCCGCAAGCCCCAAAACAGGCAAACAAGAAGCTCAACTCTGCGGGACTGACCTGCAGGTGCAGCTTGAAATAGGGCGCGAAGTACGAGAACAGCACAAACTGTCCGGCTGAATACAGCAGCGTCACAGCGACGCACAGCATCAGCGCGCGCGACTGCAAGGTTTCGCCCCATGCCGCCCTTGAGAACGCCGGGGGCCGCACGCCGTCAGGCAGGCTGCGCCAGACCCAGGCCGCGCTGAGCAAGCTCAAAAAGGCCACAAACCCAAAAGCACTGCGCCAGCCCAAAGTACCGCCTATCCAAGCGCCTAGCGGCACGCCCACCACCGAGGCCACCGACCAACCGAGAAATACAAAGGTAATCGCCCGCCCCCGCTGCGCGGGTGTCACCAGCAAGCCAATACAGGCCGCAGCCTGCGGCGTGAAGATGGCCGGGGACACCACCGCCAGCACCCGCAGCACCATCAGCCAGGCAAAGTCGGGGGCAAGCGCACCCAGGCCCAAAAACACCGCGTACCACAGCATGGACAGCGCCAGCAAGCGCCTGCGGTCCCAGCCGGCCACCACACTGGCCAGCAGGGGCGCGCCCAGGCACATCGTCACCGCCGCAGCCGTAATCAACTGCCCGGCCACGGCTACCGACACCGCCAGCGAACTGCCAATGTCGTTCAGCGTGCCCGGCACCACCATCACGCCGGTGCCGATCACAAAGTTACCAAACAACAAGGACCACAACACGCGTGGCAGTGGTTCGTGCGAAGTGGCGGGTGTATGTGAAGGCATCAAAGGCAGAGAAGAGGCGCTCCACCACGACGGCGGACCAAATTCATTCTCGCATTGCGCACCGGCCCAAGCTGTGCCGTGCAGGACAGGCGCGGCTTACCGATGCGCCAAGTGCGTCGCAAGTTCGGCCGGATTGGTCAGGTGCAGCGTTTGCCATCCCAAGCTAGCGGCGGCTTGGACATTGGGCCTGTGGTCGTCAATAAACAGCGTGGTGCCGGCCTGCAGGCCGAAACGCCGTTCCAGCAATTGGTAGATTTCGGCCTGCGGTTTGAGCAGCAGCACGTCCGCAGAGAATATACCGCCGTCAAACCATTGAATGAAGGCATGGCGCTGCTCCAGCGTGCGGGCAAAAGGCGCGGGCATATTGGAAAGAAAGAGCAGCCGCACGCCCTCCCCGGCCTCGCGCCGCTCGCGCAAGGTTTGCAGCAGCGCCACCGTGCTGGCGATGGGTTGGAACTGTTCACCAATGGGTGCCAACAAGGCGTGCATCGTTGGCTGGGGAATTGCCAGACGTCGCGCTGTTTGCTCCACCACCTCGGGCAAGGTTTGCTCGCCCCGGTCAAAGGCCAGCCAGTCGCCATGCGAAAAAATCGCCCTGCCCAGCACCTCGGGGCTCTCAAAGCCCTGCCAGTCGCCGCCAAAGTGCGCGCGCACCAGAGCCGCCGGGTTCCAGTCAAAAACCACGCCGCCAAAGTCAAACACAAAGTCCCGAATGATCACCTTATGCGCTCCCCGGTGCACTGTTCCATTTCACGTTCATCCCAGGCTACCAGGGGATGGACGCGCCCCTGAAGTCCACAAACTGCGCCCGCCCCGTGGGTTTGAGAGACTGAAGCACCTGCAACAACTGCGCCGCCGACACCTCAGGCGCCATGGCGTCGCCGGGCGCCACAAAAGGGCGGCTGAGTTTGGAGCGCACCGTGCCCGGTTGCAGCGCGGCAAACACCGCCAGCGGGCGGCGCCGACTGGCCTCAATCGCGGCGGTTTGCAGCAACATATTGCGCGCGGCCTTGGCGGCGCGGTAGCCGTACCAGCCGCCTTTGTGGTTGTCCTCAATGCTGCCCACCCGCGCCGACAAAGTGGCGTACACGGTGGGCGCGTCGCTGGCCAGCAAGGGAATGAAATGCTTCATCAGCAGCGCAGGGCCCATGGCGTTGATCTGCATGGACCGCATCAGGTTCTCGGCGCTGATCGCACCCAGCCTTTTCTCTGGCCCCACGCCGTCGATTTCCAGGGCGCCTGTCGCGTCTATCAGCCAATGCACCGCCCCGCCCTGCCCCACCGCTTGCGCGCAATGCGCAATGCTGGCCTCATCTTCCAGATCAAAGCCGGGCGTGCTGCTGCGCGACAAGGCCAGCACCTCCGCGAACTGGGGGTTGGCGCGCAGCGCGTCGACAAAAGCGCCCCCTAGCGCGCCGCTGGCGCCCAGCACCACCGCCCGCAGGCCCGTGGCAGGCGCGGGGGTCAGCATTTAGACCGCGCCTGCAGCTATTCTGCGCAGCGCCTGTTCAAACACTTCCACCGGCTGGCCGCCCGAGATCAGGTGCTTGTCGTTGATGACGATGGCAGGCACCGAGCGGATGCCCGCGCGCTGATAGTACTGCTCCACCGCGCGCACCTCGTCGCTGTAAGCGTCGCTGTCCAAAATGGCTTGCGCCTGCACCACGTCCAGGCCTGCCGCCCGCACCGCTGCGAGCAGCACCTCGTGCGACTCGATGCATTCGGCGCGGCCTTGGTAGGCTTCTAGCAGCGCTTTTTTCAGGGCGTACTGCGGTCCATCCACACCGGCAAAGCCCGCCCAATGCAGCAAACGGTGCGCGTCAAACGTGTTGTACACCCGGCCCCGGCCACCGGCATTGAAGGTGAAACCCACCTCGGCGCCGCGCTGGCGAATGGTCTCGCGCATCTGGGCTTGTTGCTCGGGGGTGGAACCGTATTTTTCGGTGATGTGCTCACCCAAGTCCTGGCCCCCGGCGGGCATGTGGGGGTTGAGCTCGAAGGGCTGGAAGTGCAGGTCCGCCGACACATCGGGCGCCAGGCGTTTGAGCGCGCCTTCCAGGGCGCCCAAGCCCACGGCGCACCAAGGGCAGGCAATGTCAGAGACGAAGTCAATTTTGAGGGTGGTGGTCATGGGGAGTTTCTTTTCAGTAATGAAAGGGCGGGCCTTGTGGACGGCCCGCCGGTAAACCAGCGGCTGTTACAGACCCGCCAAGCCTGCAAGTCCCGAAATAGCCAGCGCATAACCTTGCACGCCAAAGCCAGCCATCACCGCGCGGGCGGCCGGAGAAATGTAGGAATGGTGGCGAAACGCCTCGCGCGCATGCACGTTGCTGATGTGCAACTCAATGAGCGCAATGCCCGTGCCCTTGATGGCGTCGTGCAGCGCCACGCTGGTGTGGGTGTAGGCGCCGGCATTGAGCACCACGCCCGCCAACTCGCCCGCCGCATTCAGGCGCCCCGCCTCGTGCAGCCAGTCGACCAAGACGCCTTCGTGGTTGCTTTGGCGAAAGTCCAGCGCAAAACCGTGGGTGGCGCAGGCTTGCTGGCACAGAGCCTGCACATCGGCCAGGGTCTGGCTGCCATAGACCGCAGGCTCGCGCGTGCCCAGCAGGTTGAGGTTGGGTCCGTTCAATACCAGGGCAGTTTTCATGCGGGCTCCAAGTGGGGACGCGGGGTTCGGAAAAATCTGCGCAGCCTTACACCGCAGGCGCCTGGGCAGCGATGGGCGCAAGCGCGGTGCGCACATCGCCGCACTGGGCGCGGTGGCGCAAGGCGTGGTCCATGACCACCAGCGCAAGCATGGCCTCGGCAATCGGTGTGGCGCGAATGCCCACACAGGGGTCGTGGCGGCCTTTGGTCACCACTTCGGTGGCCTGGCCTTCGACGTCAATGGAGGCGCGCGGCGTGATGATGGAGCTGGTGGGTTTGATGGCAATACTCACTTCCAGATCTTGCCCGGTGCTGATGCCGCCCAACACGCCACCCGCGTTGTTGCTGACAAAGCCCTGGGGCGACAGCGAGTCCCCATGCGTGGTGCCGCGCTGCGCCACACTGGCAAAACCGGCGCCAATTTCCACGCCCTTGACGGCGTTGATGCCCATCATGGCGTAGGCAATGTCGGCGTCCATCTTGTCAAACAGCGGCTCGCCCAGGCCTACCGGCACGTTCGAAGCAGAGACACGAATGCGCGCGCCACACGAGTCGCCCGCTTTGCGCAGCGCGTCCATATAGTCTTCCAGCGCCTGCACATCGGCCACCGGGGCAAAAAACGGGTTGTTCGGCACGTGGCCCCAGGCCTCAAACGCAATCGGCATCTCGCCGATTTGCGTCATGCAGCCGCGAAATTCGGTGCCGTATTGCGCTTTGAGCCATTTTTTGGCCACCGCGCCCGCCGCCACCATGGGCGCAGTCAGGCGGGCTGAAGAGCGTCCGCCGCCGCGCGGATCGCGAATGCCGTACTTTTGAAAATAGCTGTAATCGGCATGGCCGGGGCGAAAGGTTTCCAGAATATTGCCGTAGTCCTTGCTGCGCTGGTCGGTGTTCTGAATCAGCAGCGCAATCGGCGTGCCCGTGGTTTTGCCCTGGTAGACGCCGCTCAAGATTTGTACTGCGTCGGGCTCATTGCGCTGGGTCACGTGGCGGCTGGTGCCGGGGCGGCGGCGGTCCAGGTCGTGCTGGATGTCGGCCTCGCACAAGTCCATGCCCGGCGGGCAACCGTCAATCACGCAGCCAATGGCCGGGCCGTGGGATTCACCAAAGTTGGTGACTGCGAATAGGGTGCCGAAGGTGTTGCCGCTCATGGGCAGCATTATCTCCGAGGGCGCGTGGCGCTGGTGTTCAAGAAGCTTTCTCGTCCTCGTCTTGCCCAGGCCAGTCGCGGATATAGGCCTTGAGCATTTTGTTCTCGAAGTTCTGGCTATCGACCACTGCCTTGGCCACGTCGTAAAAGCTGATCACGCCCATCAGCATGCGCTTGTCCATCACTGGCATGTAGCGGGCGTGGCGGTCGAGCATCATGCGCCGGACTTCGTCCATCTCGGTTTCCATGGTGCAGGTCAGGGGGGCGTCGTCCATGGCGGTGCGCACCAGCGTCGTTCCCAGAGCGCCACCGTGCTTTACCACCGCCTGAATCACCTCGCGGAAGGTGAGCATGCCGACCAGGTCGCCGTGCTCCATGACCACCAGCGAGCCGATGTCGCGCTCGGCCATCAGTTGGGCGGCGTTGGCAAGGGCCTCGTCGGGATGCGCGGTAAACAGGGTTCCACCCTTAACGCGCAGGATGTCGCTGACTTTCATGGTGTTTCCTCTTTGGGTCGTGGCGGCTAGGCGTGCGCCGGGGACAAAGTGGGTTTGAATATAGCCCACAATCGCACGCCAAACATGTTCTATATCTACGGAGAATTCACCCATGACCGGCTACGCTGACCCCGGATTTGACACCCTGGCCCTGCATGCGGGTGCCACCCCGGACGCCACGGGCGCCCGCGCCGTGCCGATTCACTTGACGACCTCGTTTGTGTTTGAGTCCAGCGACCAGGCCGCTTCGCTTTTCAACCTGGAGCGCGCAGGCCACGTCTACAGCCGCATCAGCAACCCCACCAACGCGGTGCTGGAACAAAGGGTGTCCGCCCTGGAGGGCGGCATCGGCGCCATCACCACCGCCAGCGGCCAGGCCGCGCTGCATCTGGCGATTTGCACGCTGATGGGCGCGGGCTCGCACATCGTGGCGTCCACCGCGCTGTACGGCGGCTCGCACAACCTGCTGCACTACACGCTCAAGCGTTTTGGCATAGACACCACCTTCGTCAACCCCAATGACCTGGACGCTTGGCGCGCCGCCGTGCGGCCCAACACCAAGCTGTTTTTTGGCGAAACCGTGGGCAACCCCGGCCTGGACGTGCTCGACATCGCCAATGTGAGCGCCATGGCGCATGAGGCGGGCGTGCCGCTGCTGGTGGACTCGACGCTGACCTCGCCTTGGCTGATAAAGCCCTTTGACCACGGTGCGGACCTGGTCTACCACTCGGCCACCAAGTTTTTGTCCGGCCACGGCACGGTAGTGGGTGGCGTGGTGGTGGATTCCGGCGCCTTTGATTGGGACAAATCGGGCAAGTTTGCCGAACTCAGCCAGGTCTACGCTGGCTTTCACAACATGGTGTTCAGCGAAGAAAGCACCGTGGGCGCCTTCTTGCTGCGCGCACGCCGCGAAGGCCTGCGCGACTTTGGCGCCTGCATGAGCCCGCACACCGCCTGGCTGATTTTGCAAGGCATTGAGACCCTGCCCCTGCGCATGGCGCGCCACATGGGCAATACCGAAAAAGTGGTGCAATTTCTGGCCAGCCACCCCCTGGTTTCGCGCGTGGGCCACCCCATGCTGGAGAGCCACCCCAGCCACGCCTTGGCAAAGAAGCTGCTGCCGCGCGGTGCGGGCTCGGTGTTCAGCTTTGACATCAAGGGCACGCGCGCCCAGGGGCAAAAGTTCATCGAGGCTCTGAAGATTTTCAGCCACCTGGCCAATGTGGGCGACTGCCGCAGCCTGGTCATTCACCCGGCCAGCACCACCCACTTCCGCATGGACGACGCGGCGCTTCAGGCCGCAGGCATCGGGCCGGGCACCATCCGCCTTTCGATTGGTCTGGAGGACCCGGATGATCTGGTGGACGACCTCAAACGCGCACTGAAAGTGGCGGAAAAAGCCGCCTGAACGCGCCGCAGCCTAGTCGCGCAGCTTCTCTGCCACCCAGTCGCCAATAGCCAGCGCGCTGGTCAGGCCTGGTGACTCAATGCCAAACAGGTTGACCAAACCTGCCACGCCGTGGTCGAGTGGCCCTTGAATGCAAAAGTCGGCCGCCGGGGCGCCTGGCCCGCTGATTTTGGGGCGAATGCCCGCGTAGCCGGGCAGCAACGCCCCGTCGGCCAAGCCCGGCCAATACTGGCGCACGGCGGTGTAAAACGACGCGGCCCGCGCCGGGTCAACCGTCAATTCGTCTGGCCCGTCTATCCACTCCACGTCCGGCCCAAACTTGGCTTGGCCGCCCAGGTCCAGCGTCAGGTGCAAGCCCAGGCCGGCGGCTTCGGGCACCGGGTACACCAGGTGCCGAAACGGCGCGCGCCCGGCCAGGGTGAAGTAACTGCCTTTGGCGTAAAACGGCGCAGGCACCAAACCAGCAGACAAACCGCCAAAGCGCAATGCCAGCGTGGGCGCCGACAAACCGGCCGCGTTGACCAGGGTGCGCGCAGCCAACACGGTGCCGTCGCAGGTGCGCACCAGATGCCGCTGTTCGCGCGCCGCACAAAGATCTACCCTGTCCACCGGCGTGTTGAGTACCACTTGGCCCCCGGCGTTCTCCAAGTCGGCTTGCAAGGACAGCATCAGCGCATGGCTGTCCACAATGCCGGTACTGGGCGAGAGCAAGGCGCCGTAGCAGGCCAGCTCGGGCTCCAAGGCTTGGGCCTGGGCACGACTGAGCCACTGCAAATCATCCACCCCGTTGGCCAGCGCACGCCCCTCGGTAGCGCGCAACGTGTCCATTTGCTCCGGCGTGCAAGCAACAAGCAACTTGCCGCAGCGCTGGTGTGCGATGCGCCGTTCGAAGAGGTAGCGGTACAGCTGCTGGCGCCCCCGGACGCACAAACGGGCTTTGAGCGAGCCGGCCGGGTAGTAAATGCCCGCATGGATCACCTCGCTGTTGCGCGCGCTCACGCCTGTGCCTATCGCGGCGGCGGCGTCCAAGAGCCAGACTTCGCGTCCATCCAGTGCCAGACTGCGTGCCACCGCCAAACCCACGACCCCAGCGCCCACAACCACAACGTCCACCTGCTCGCCTGTGCGCTCATTGTTCTTCATCTCTGGGTCCCTGCAAGGTTTCACAAGGCCAGCGCCCGTGTGTGCCGGCAAGTATCCCGCAATGGTGTGCGCCATTGTGGCGGTGGGGTGTCGCGCCGCGGGGCGTAAGCGTTACCACGGGCTGCAGGTCGGCCCGTTGAATTGGGCACAATGGCACGAACCCAACGTGGACCAAGGACTGTGCCGTGCTCATTACCGTCGACCAAGCCAATTTGTACGCCTACACCGGCGGCAAGGCGTTTATGCCGGATCGCCCCACCGTGGTGTTCATCCACGGAGCGCTTGGCGACCACAGCGTCTGGATATTACAAAGCCGCTACTTCGCCAACCACGGCTACAACGTGCTGGCCATCGACCTGCCCGGCCACGGTAAAAGCACTGGGGAAGCCCCAGAGACGGTGGAGCAAGCAGCGCAGACAGTGCTGGACCTGCTTGGCGTTTTGGGGGTGGACCAGGCTGCGCTCGTGGGCCACAGTCTGGGATCGCTCATAGCGCTCGAAGCAGCGGCCCGCGCACCTGAACGGGTGCGCCATTTGGTGATGGTGGGCACCGCATACCCCATGCGGGTATCCGCGGCGCTGCTGGAGGCTGCTGTGTCGGACCCGATGAAAGGCATCGACATGGTCAATATGTTTTCGCATTCCACAATGGCGCCGCCGCCCTCCACCCTGGGGCCAGGTACTTGGTTGCACGGCACGGGCCGCGCCCTGATGCGCAGGGTGCTGGCCAGCAACGCCCGAGTCAACGTGTTTTACCGTAGTTTCAAGGCCTGCGACAGTTACAACGGCGGTGAACAAGCCATGGCTGCGGTGCAATGCCCTACCTTGTTTCTGCTCGGCGAGTTTGACCAGATGACACCGCCCAAAGCCGCCCAAAGCCTGGTGGCTCTGGCCCGCCAAGGGGAAGTCATCACGGTCAAGTCCGGCCACGTCGTGATGGAAGAGGCGCCCGATGCAGTGCTTGAAGCGTTGTGGCGCTTCCTGCGTGCTTCCACCGCGGTAAGCTGATGGCAAAAGCTCCTTCACGGCGCGCCCCCGGGCATAGCTACCACGGCTTAACCCACTGCGCGGCATCGCACCATGGCGCAAGTTTTCAAGCATCCTAAGGCCCCATGATTTTGGTTTTGTCCCTGCTGTTCGTACTCTGCTACCTGGCCATCGCGCTAGAGCACCCCTTGAAGGTCAACAAGTCGGCCGCGGCCTTGATCGGTGCAGGGCTGATGTGGACGGTCTACGCACTGAGTCAGCACAATGCAGCCCAGCTGAACCAAGAACTCGGCCAATCATTGCTGGACACCGCACAAATCGTATTTTTTCTGATTGCGGCCATGGCCATCGTCGAAGTGGTGGATGCGCACGATGGTTTTGAGGTGCTCACAGGACTGATCAAAACCCCGCGCCTCTCCACCCTGGTATGGCTGGTGGGGTTTTTCACCTTCTTTCTCAGCTCCATTTTGGACAACCTTACGACCACCATCGTGATGGTTTCCTTGATGAAGCGGCTTTTGGCGCGGCGCGAAGACCGCCTTCGCTTTGCCGGTGTGATCGTGATTGCGGCCAACGCTGGCGGCGCCTGGACGCCGATTGGCGATGTAACCACCACGATGCTGTGGATTGGCGGTCAGGTCACCACGCTGGCCATCATGCAGGGCGTTTTTTGGGCCTCCCTGGTCAATTTGCTGGTGCCCTTGGCCCTCATGGCGCGGTTATTGGGCCAACAAACCGTGGTCGCTCCGCCGCGCAATGCCGGCCCACAAGCCGCCGACACTCTGGCTTGGGAGCGCTACGCAGTATTGGCGCTGGGGCTGGCGGTGCTGGTGCTGGTGCCCGTCTTCAAGGCTTGGACCCATTTACCGCCCTTTATGGGCATCTTGCTTGGGCTCGGCGTGCTCTGGCTGGTGGCAGACCTTGTGCACCGCCACAAAGAGGGCGAACACAAGCAGCGCCTCACCATGGTCAGCGCCTTGGCGCGCATAGACATGGGGTCCATCGTTTTTTTTATCGGCATCCTGCTCGCGGTCGCAGTACTGGAGCACGCGCACATTCTGGCGTCCCTGGCGCTATGGCTTGATGCCACGGTGGGTCGCCTGGACCTTATTGTCTTGGTGATCGGCCTGGTCAGCGCAGTGGTGGACAATGTGCCCTTGGTCGCAGCCTCCATGGGCATGTACGACTTGGCCAAGTACCCGAGCGACAGTTTGCTGTGGGAATTTATGGCTTATTGCGCAGGCACTGGAGGCTCTATCCTCATCATCGGCTCAGCCGCAGGTGTGGCAGCCATGGGACTGGAGCGAATCGACTTCATGTGGTACCTGCGCAAAGTGAGCGCTCTGGCGCTTGCCGGGTATCTGGCCGGCGCGGTGGTCTACTTGGCGCAATACCAGTGGGCGCATTGAAGGGGCGCTGCCAGCAGGGCGTGGCAGCTGGCATGGCCTGAGTTTCGAAACCATTGCGGTAGCGCTGCTGGCGTTGCCGTGCTTAGAACGCTATTGGAGACACGATGACTTTTCTTCTATCCCTGTCCAAACGCATTGACGCCCTTAGCGCGTGGCTCGGGCGGTGGGTTGCCTGGCTGGTGCTGGTGGCCGTCTTGGTGAGCACCGCCAATGCGGTGATGCGCAAGGCTTTCAACATGAGCTCCAACGCATTTTTGGAGATTCAGTGGTACCTGTTCGCTGCGGTCTTCTTGCTGGCATCGGGCTACACACTCATGCGCCAGGAACACGTCAAGATAGACGTGCTTTCGGGGCGCTTTTCGAAACGTACGCAGATCCTGATTGACATCGTGGGCATTTGCCTCTTTTTGCTGCCATTTACTTTCATGATCATCAAGCTGGCCATGCCGCTGGTGCTCAACGCCTACGCCACCCAGGAAGTGTCATCCAACGCAGGGGGCTTGATCCGCTGGCCCGTTTTTGCACTGCTGCCTACGGGCATGTTGTTGTTGGCCGTGCAGGCGGTCTCCGAGCTGATTAAACGGGTGGCGTTTCTGCAAGGCTTGATTCCGGATCCGAGCAAAAAATTGGGTGCAAAAACACCCGAACAGGAATTCGCCGAGTTTTTGCAGCAAAAAGAGGTCGCAGCCCGAGAAGCTGCCCAATTGGGAGCGCGCAAATGATTGATTTCCTGAGCGCCAACATGGCGCCCATCATGTTCATTGCGTTGATCGCCTTTTTGTTGTTTGGCTACGCAGTGGCGTTTTCCTTGGCCGCCTGCGGGCTGTTTTTTGGCGTTGTTGCTATCGAGTTGGGCATGATCCAGCCCGCGTTCTTGCAAAGTCTGCCGCTGCGCATGTTTGGCATCATGCAAAACGACACGCTGCTGGCGATTCCATTTTTCACCTTCATGGGCCTGATTCTGGAGCGCTCCGGCATGGCCGAAGACCTGCTCGACACCATCGGCCAGTTGTTTGGGCCGATTCGTGGCGGTCTGGCCTATGCCGTGATTTTTGTGGGCGCCATGCTGGCGGCGACCACCGGCGTGGTGGCCGCGTCCGTCATCTCCATGGGGCTGATATCCCTGCCCATCATGCTGCGCTACGGCTACGACCGACGCGTTGCCAGCGGCGTGATTGCCGCCTCCGGGACGCTGGCGCAGATTATTCCGCCCTCACTGGTGCTGATCGTGTTGGCCGACCAGTTGGGCAAAAGCGTGGGCGATTTGTACAAGGGGGCTTTCATTCCCGGCTTCGTGCTCACGGGGCTCTACGTCGCCTACATCGTGGTGTTGAGCTTTGTACGGCCCCAATGGGTTCCCGCACTGCCGCTGGAGGCGCGCACCATCCGCGAAAAAGACGGTTCCTCCGGTTTGCCTTCATTGCTCGCGCTGGTGGCTTTTTCAGTGGTGGGGGCGCTCGTGTTCGCAAGGTCTCGCCCCGAAGGTGTGCCCTTGGACGAGTTAATCGTCACATCCCTGTGTGTCGGCGTTGGCGTGGCGTTTTTGGCGTCGCTCGCCAATCGGCTCACCGGGCTGGGGCTGTTGTCCAACATGGCCGAACGCGTGACGTTTGTGCTGATTCCGCCATTGGCACTCATCTTTTTGGTCTTGGGTACCATCTTTTTGGGCATTGCAACGCCCACCGAGGGTGGCGCCATGGGTGCGGTCGGCGCGCTGGCCATGGCGCTGGCACGGGGGCGCATTGACCTGAAACTAATCCGCCAGGCCATGGACTCGACCATGAAGCTGTCGTGCTTTGTACTCTTCATCTTGCTCGGCGCCACGGTGTTTAGCCTGGCGTTCCAAGCAGTAGACGGCCCCAAATGGGTGGAACATCTGCTTACTGGCTTGCCCGGCGGGCAACTGGGCTTTTTGATCGTCGTGAATATTCTGGTGTTTGTGCTGGCGTTCTTTCTGGACTTCTTCGAGCTGGCCTTCATCATCATTCCGCTCATCGGTCCTGTCGCTGAAAAGCTGGGCATTGACCTGGTCTGGTTTGGCGTGCTGCTGGCGGTGAACATGCAAACATCCTTCATGCACCCGCCTTTTGGCTTTGCGCTGTTTTACCTGCGCAGCGTGGCGCCCCATGAGGACTACACCGACAAGGTCACCAAAAAGCCGATTAAAAAAGTCACCATCGAGCAAATTTACTGGGGATCGGTGCCTTTTGTCATGATTCAGGTGCTGATGGTGGCCGTAATCATCGCCTTCCCCGCCCTGGTGTCCAGCGGCTTAGGCAAAGAGGCAACTGTGGATGCAGACCAGGTGTTCCAGCAAATGCAGCTTGATTCCAAGCAAAAGTCGGACGACGAAGCGTCTGTTGAACTATCCAGACCGGACGGTGCCGACGAGAAGGATGATGCAATGAAGCGATTGATGGAATCAATGAAGGACGACCAAGTAAAAAAGCCCTAACACCCGAATACGCAACCAAGGCATAAACCGCAGGAGGCGCATAAAAAAACCCCGCTAATGCGGGGTTTTTTGTTGAAGGCGAGGTCTACAACTTCTGGGATTGCATGAAGCTGTCCATGGAGGCTTCCGCCAGTCCAAACCACAGGTTGCTTTCCTTGCGGAACGCCGAGTAGTCCGAGTAGATTTTCTTCCAAGCAGGATTGGTGTCATTCAACTGTGCGTAGACATCATTGGCCGCTTTAAATGATGCCGTCAGTATCTCCTTGGGGAATGCATGGAGTTTCACTCCTTGGCCAACCAGTGTTTTAAGTGCGGGCATATTGCGGGCATCGTACTTGGCTTGCATATCGATGTGCGCAAACGCCGCCGCTGACTCCACAATCGCCTTGTACTCGTTAGGAAGGCCCTCAAACGCTTTTTGATTGACATACAACGAAAGTTGGGGGCCGGCTTCCCAAAACCCAGGGTAGTAGTAGTGGGGTGCAACCTTGTTGAAGCCCAGTTTCAGGTCGTCGTACGGTCCCACCCACTCAGCCGCGTCAATAGTGCCTTTTTCGAGCGCCTGGTAAATCTCGCCGCCAGGGATGTTGGATGGCACCACACCTAAGCGCTCCAGTACCTTGCCGGCAAATCCGCCGCAGCGAAATTTGAGGCCCTTGAGGTCTTTCAACGACTTGATTTCTTTGCGGAACCAGCCGCCCATTTGCACACCGGTATTACCCATAGGAAAGTTGACGATACCAACGTTCGCATAAAACTCGCGTGTGAGTTTGAGCCCGTTGCCCTCGTACATCCAGGCGGTCATCTGGCGGCTGTTCAGGCCGAAGGGAACTGCACAATCGAGTGCATAGGTGGGGTCTTTGCCGAAGAAGTAGTAAGGCGCCGTGTGCGCCATTTCCACGGTGCCGTTAGACACGCCATCCAACACGCCAAAAGCGGGCATCAGCTCGCCGGCTGCGTGGGTGCTGATCACAAACTTGCCACCGCTCATCTCGCCTACTTTTTTGGCAAACACGTCGCAGGTACCAAAAAGCGTGTCGAGCGATTTGGGGAAGCTCGACGCCACGCGCCAACGCAAAGTGGACTGGGCATGCACCGCGGGCGCCATGCCTGCGGCCAAAACTCCGGCGAGCCCTGCATTTTTGATGATTGACCGACGATCCATAAAAGTACTCCGTTAAAGAAAAAAACGACCTGAGTCGGTAATCCCAGGGCTTTGCTGCCGGCCACTGAGTCTGTTTTGAATTGTAGAAACGCTGTGCGCAAACGCAGGGGGGGTTTTCCCTTGGAATCGCACCGGCTCAGTCGCCGAACCGTGCTCGGATAGCGGCCTCGATGCCCGCCGCATCTAGGCCCTGCATCGCCATCAACTTTGCCGGGTCGCCGTGCTCAATGAACAGGTCGGGTAGCCCCAGCTGCAGAACAGGCAGCGGCAGTTGCGCGAGCTGCAAGGCCTCTAGTACCGCACTGCCCGCGCCGCCCATGATGGCGCCGTCCTCCAGGCTTACCAAAGCCGTGTGCGTTTTAGCAACTTCCAAAAGCAGGTCCGTATCCAGCGGTTTGGCCCAGCGCATGTTGACCACGGTGGCGTTGAGCGCCTGGCCCACCGCCAGTGCAGGCTGGAGCAAGGTGCCAAAGGCCAAAATGGCGATGCGCGCGCCTTGGCGTCGGATTTCGCCCTTGCCAAACGGCAGTGCGTCCAGTCCTGGCAAAGTTGGCACACCGGCCCCGCTGCCACGCGGATAACGCACGGCAACCGGCTGGTTTTGTGCGTATGCGGTGCTCAGCAGTTGGCGGCACTCGTTTTCGTCGGCTGGACAGGCGATCGCCATGTTCGGGATGCAGCGCAAAAACGAAATATCATAGGCGCCGGCGTGCGTTGCACCGTCGGCTCCCACCAATCCCGCACGGTCCAGAGCGAACACCACGGGCAGGTTCTGAATCGCCACATCGTGGATCAGCTGGTCGTAGGCGCGCTGCAAAAAAGTGGAATAAATGGCAACCACCGGCTTGAGCCCTTCAGCAGCCAGTCCGGCAGCAAAAGTGACGGCATGTTGCTCCGCGATACCCACATCAAAGTAACGATCGGGAAAGCGCGTCTCAAACTCGACCAATCCCGAGCCTTCACGCATCGCCGGCGTAATGCCCACGAGTCGCTCGTCGTGTGAGGCCATGTCACACAGCCATTGGCCAAATACCTGCGTAAAAGTGGTTTTGGGTGCGGTGGCGGGCTTTTGCAGCCCCACTGCTGGGTCGAACTTGCCCGGGCCATGGTATGCCACTGGATCGGCCTCGGCCTGCTCGTAGCCCTGGCCTTTTTTGGTGACCACGTGCAAAAACTGCGGACCGGTGAGGTGGCGGATATTTTCCAGGGTAGGGATCAGGGAATCGAGGTCGTGGCCATCGATCGGGCCGATGTAGTTGAAACCAAATTGCTCAAACAAGGTGGCGGGTACCACCATACCTTTGGCATGCTCTTCGATGCGCTTGGCAAGCTCAAACAAAGTGGGGGCACCTTTGAGCACGCTTTTGCCCATGCTTTTGGCCTTCGCGTAAAACTGCCCGCTCATGAGTTGCGCCAGGTACCGGTTCAGTGCGCCTACAGGCGGACTGATGCTCATCTCGTTGTCGTTGAGGATCACCAGCAACTTGCAGTCTTCCACGCCCGCATTGTTCAGGGCCTCAAAAGCCATGCCGGCCGTAAGCGCACCATCGCCGATCACCGCGATCGAATAGCGGTCATCTCCCCTGATTTTTGCTGCCACGGCCATGCCCAAGGCGGCAGAAATTGAGGTGCTGGAGTGGGCGGTACCAAAAGTGTCGTACTCACTTTCGGCGCGCTGTGGAAAGCCACTGAGCCCACCGAGTTGGCGCAAGGTGGACATGCGCTCGCGCCGTCCCGTCAATATCTTGTGCGGATAGGTTTGGTGGCCCACATCCCACACCACACGGTCTACCGGCGTATTAAATACATAGTGCAGCGCCACGGTCAGTTCAACCGTGCCGAGGTTGGAACTCAGGTGGCCGCCGGTCTTGGACACGCTGTCGAGCAAATAAGAACGCACTTCGTCGGCCACGGCCTGCATTTCCGCGCGCGGCAGGCGCCGCAAGTCGTGCGGACTGTGGATGCCGGGCAGCAGTGGTGCGCGAGGATGAGAGGAGTGGAGCATGGGAAGTTCGATCGGGGCGTAGTTTGTCAATGTAAACGTGGCACGGTCAGTGTAATAAAAAATTCACAGGGTGAGAATTAATGGCGCCGGTGGACCACCATGTCTGCCAGCGCAGCAAGTGCCGCTGTCTGGGGCAAGGCACTTTCGGCCAGTGCCGCGTGGGCCTGGTCCCGCAAATCTTGGGCATAACGCCGGCTACGCTCCAGCCCCATCAGTGACACGTAGGTCGGCTTGTCATGGTCGGCGTCTTTGCCCGCTGTTTTACCCAGCGTGGCCGAGTCGGCCGTCACGTCAAGCACGTCGTCCACCACCTGAAATGCCAGACCCAGCGCTTGTCCAAAGCGTGACAGCGCCTGTTGCGCCTGCTCGTCCGCCATGCCGCAGGCCGCACCCAGCATCACGCTGGCCTGCAGCAACGCGCCGGTTTTGAGCTGGTGCATGTGGCGCAAGGCCTGCTCGTCGAGTGCGTGGGCCACGCTGGCAAGGTCAATCGCTTGGCCCCCCGCCATGCCCGTGCTGCCTGCTGCCCGGGCTAACAGGCCGCAAAGTCGCCCCTGCAAGGCCAAAGGAACCTCGGCATCCGCAGGGGTGAGCAACTCAAATGCCAGCGCCTGCAGGGCATCGCCAGCAAGCAGTGCCGCTGCCTCGCCAAACTGCACGTGCACTGTGGGCTTGCCACGGCGCAGCACGTCGTTGTCCATGCACGGCATGTCGTCATGGACCAGAGAATAGGCGTGTATCAGTTCTACGGCACACGCTGCGCGCAGTGCGGCATTGCGTGCAGCGAACGCGCCAGGCACGGCCACCGCCTCAAACGCGGCCATCACCAGCAGCGGGCGCAGCCGCTTGCCACCGTCGAGCACGGCGTAGCGCATAGCTTGCACCAAATCTGCCGGAGCACCCCATGCCCGACCGGGCAGCGCGTCCGCAGTGACCCAAGCAGACAGCGCATCCTCAACCAGGGAAAGCTGCGTGCGGCTCCAGGCGTCCAGCGAAAATACGGCAGCCGTGCTCATGCACTTTTCCAGGGTTTGAGCGCGCCGTTATCCAGCACTTTAATTTGGTTCTCGACCGCTTGGAGCTTGTCACGGCACAACTGCAGCAAGGCGGCGCCACGCTCGTACGCCACCAACAGCTGGTCCAGGGGCAATTCCCCCGACTCCATGCGCGCCACCAGGGCTTCAAGTTCTTGCATGGCCGCTTCGTAATGACTTGGCAGCGCCTGGGCATCGCGGGTGAAGGGGGTGGAACTGGCCTTGGGCATGGTGGACGCGCCCAGTCAGGGCGTGGATGGACTGTTGGAAAACAATTTTATGCCAGCGCCCGCGCACCAAAGCTGCGTCACCCCAACGGTACAATCCGCGCTCTTCGCCACCGGCTTCTCCCTTGCGGTAACCGGCTCCCCTTTTCCGGCGCCTTGTGCGCAATCTCCCTGTGGGGAGTCTTTAGGTCAGGTTCGCATGTCTGATTTAAGTCTTCAACTGCAGCAGGCTGCAAGCCAACTTCCAGTTTCAAGCTATTTCGATCCGGCGCTGTATGCGCAAGAGATGCACAGCATCTTCAAAAACGGCCCGCGCTACGTGGGCCACACCTTGAGCGTGCCACAGGTCGGTGATTTTTACGCGCTGCCCCACGAACACGAGGGACGTGCCCTGGTACACAACGGCAGCGGCATTGAGCTGGTCTCCAACGTCTGCCGCCACCGCCAGGCGCTCATCCTGAAGGGTCGCGGCTCGCTGCTTAACCCGCAGGGCGGACCCGGCAACGCGGCTGGAAATGCCAGTGGAAATATCGTTTGTCCCCTGCACCGCTGGACTTACAGCGGCGCCTCCACTACAGCCCATGCCCCGGCGGCCGGTCGGTTGATAGGCGCGCCCCACTTCACGGTAGACCCTTGTCTGAACCTCAACAATTACCCCCTGCAAGAATGGAACGGCCTGCTTTTTGAAGGCAGCTCGGTGAACGTGGCTGCCCATCTGGCTGGTCTGGGTCCGCGTGCCGATCTCGACTTTGAGGGCTACGTGCTAGACCGCGTGGAAATGCATGAGTGCAACTACAACTGGAAGACTTTTATTGAGGTCTATCTGGAGGACTACCACGTGGGGCCCTTTCACCCGGGCCTGGGCAATTTTGTCACCTGCGAAGACCTGCGTTGGGAGTTCAAAGCGCATTATTCGGTGCAAACCGTGGGTGCGGCCAACCGCTTGGGCAAAGCGGATGCACGTGGCGGCTCACCCGCCTACGAGCGCTGGCAGAGCGCGCTGCTCAATTACCGCAACGGCGTGCCGCCCAAATTTGGCGCTATCTGGCTCACCTATTACCCGCACACCATGGTGGAGTGGTACCCGCATGTGCTCACCGTGTCCACTCTGCACCCTATGGGGGTGGATAAGACCATGAATATGGTTGAGTTTTATTACCCGGAAGAAATTGCCGCGTTTGAGCGTGAATTCGTCGAAGCCCAACAGGCAGCCTACATGGAAACCTGCGTCGAGGACGACGAAATCGCCGAGCGCATGGACGCGGGCCGCAAGGCGCTATTGCAGCGCGGCGACAACGAAGTTGGCCCCTACCAAAGCCCGATGGAAGACGGAATGCAGCACTTCCACGAGTGGTACCGCACCCGTATGGCGGAACCGGTCCACGGCGCAGTCGCGCACGCAGTGTGAAGGTGCGGGCCGCTTGGGGAGACGCCGCGCCTGCGTTATGGATGGTGCTGGGCGCCTTCTTGTTTTCCACCATGGCCGTAGGCATTAAATCGGCGTCACACAGCTTTGGCACCTTCGAACTGGTGTTTTACCGCGGCGCGGTCAGCGTGGTGTTTATGGCGCTGATGGTCCGCGCCCGGGGTGCGAGCTTGCGTACACCGGTGCCGATGATGCATTTAACCCGCAGCATGATCGGCGTGGTGTCCTTAGGCTCCTGGTTTTACGCCATCGCCCACCTGCCACTGGCGACCGCCATGACGCTTAACTACATGAGCAGCGTCTGGGTGGCCGCCTTTATTTTGGGTGGCGCCCTGCTTTATGGTCAGTCGCAAGGACAAGGGCGCCTGCTTATGGCGGTGCTCATGGGGTTTGCCGGGGTGGTGATGACCTTACGCCCCACCATCGACCACGACCAGTTGTTTGCCGGAGTGGTGGGCTTGCTCTCGGGCATCGGGGCGGCACTGGCCTACATGCAGGTCACCGCCTTGGGAAAAGCCGGCGAGCCGGAAGAGCGTACCGTTTTTTACTTTGCGATAGGCACCACGGTGCTGGGCGGCGCAGGGCTGCTGTTCACTGGGGTCAGCCCTTGGGAGATGGTTCGCGCGCAAGACGCTGCGTGGCTGGTACCGATCGGTGTGCTTGCTTCGCTTGGGCAATGGTGCATGACGCGCGCTTACCGCAAAGGCGCGACGCTCGTAGTGGCCAGCATGCAGTACTCGGGCATTGTGTTTGCCAGCGGCTACAGCCTGCTGCTGTTTGGCGACCACATCGCCCCCTTGGGCTGGGCGGGCATTGGTGTGATTGTGCTTAGCGGCTTGCTTGCCACGCTGCTGCGTGCGCGCGTGTTGCCCAACACCCCAGCCGAGGAACATTGAGCGCAAGCAAAGCCACCAACAACCCAGACCTTAGGAGTTCATCGCGATGTACACCACCCTCATCTCAGCCAGCGAGCTGCAGGCGATGCATACCAGCGGTGCACGCTCCATGGTGTTTGACTGTAGTTTCGACCTGTCCCAGCCCGGCGCGGGTCCGGCGATGTATGCCCAAAGCCACATTCCAGGCGCGGTCTATGCCCATCTGGATACCGCGCTGAGTGCCAAGGGCGAGCGCGCCCGAACCGGCGCCATGAGCGGCGGGCGCCACCCGCTGCCTTCGCGTGAGGCCTTTGCGCAGTGGCTCACCGCGGTAGGTTTCGAGAACGACATGCAGGCGGTGGTCTACGACCGGCAGGGTGCTAATTACTGCGGACGCCTGTGGTGGATGGTGAAATGGTTGGGTCATGGTGCGGTAGCAGTACTGGACGGAGGCCTTGGCGCCTGGGTGGCGCAGGGTGGGGCGACAGAGGCAGATCTGCCCACCACCCCACTGCGGACCTCGGGGGGCGTGCCCTTCGCAATCGCAGAACCTAAGGTCCGTCTGGTGGGCGTCGATGCGGTGCTGCGCGAACTTGGCAGATCGGGTCAAACCATCGTGGACGCCCGTGCAA
>CANFWT010000034.1 GCA_947450895.1 Comamonadaceae bacterium
CGTTTCAAACGGCGCATCCTGGGGTCAGGATGCGTGCGAGTTGCCTAAACGAGTTAGGCGGCGAGTGCCAAGGCTTTCACCTTGGTGGCCAAACGGCTCTTGTCTCGTGCTGCTTTGTTTTTGTGGAAGATGCCTTTGTCGGCGATGGTGTCCACCACTGCCTGCATCTTGCCAAACAGTTCGCTGGCTTTGGTCTTGTCACCGGCCAACACTGCTTTTTCGACGTTTTTCACCGCGGTGCGGTATTTGGAACGCAGCGAGGTATTCGCGGCGTTGATTTTGACGTCCTGGCGGACGCGTTTACGGCCCGACGCCAGGCGCGGGTTCTTTTTCTTGGGTTTTCCAGATGCCATGATTGAGTTTCCTTGTGTCTGTGGATGTTGCCAGCAAAGCCGACCATTATAGCCTTGGGGTTCTGGCCAGAGGCCAGCCGCTAAACTTAGCGCCGTGAGCCTCCTCAAATCCGCCTCCACCGTGTCCCTATGGACGCTCGCCTCCCGCATTACCGGTCTGGTGCGCGAGTCGCTCTTGGCGGCGCTGTTTGGCGCCAGCGCTATGACCGACGCCTTTAACGTCGCCTTTCGCATTCCCAACCTGTTTCGCCGCCTGTTTGCCGAAGGCGCTTTCAGCCAGGCATTTGTGCCGGTGCTAGCGGCTACCAAGGCGCAGCATGGCGACACCGCTACCAAGCAGGTGATTGACAAAGTGGCCACGGTGCTGGCTTGGGCCTTGGTGTTGACCTGCGTGCTGGGCGTGGCGATTGCGCCCTGGATGGTGTGGGCCATGGCCAGCGGCTTGCAAAAAGACCCGCGCGGCTATGACGCTGCGGTGGTGATGACGCGCTTTATGTTTCCGTACATCGGGTTTATGTCCTTGGTGGCGCTGTCCTCGGGCGTTTTGAACACTTATCGGCGCTTTGCCGTGCCTGCGGCCACGCCGGTGCTGCTCAATGTATCCACTATTGCCGCAGCCTGGGGGCTGGCACCCTGGTTTGGCGCGCAGGGCGTTGAGCCGATTTTTGCCATGGCGGTGGGTGTGATGGTGGGGGGCGTGTTGCAATTGGCGCTGCAAATATCGGCGCTGCGCGCCATTGGCATGCTGCCGCGCTTGGGGCTGGGCTGGCGCGCCATCCGCGCTGCCTGGGCCGACCCCGCCACCCGCAGCATCACGCGCCTGATGGCCCCCGCGCTGCTGGGCGTGAGCGTGGCGCAAATATCCTTGCTGATCAACACCCAAATCGCCTCGCACCTGGCCACGGGCAGCGTGAGCTGGCTCAGTTACGCCGATCGCTTGATGGAGTTCCCCACCGCCATGCTGGGCGTGGCGCTGGGCGTGGTGCTCACGCCGCGGCTGGCCGCAGCGCGCGCTTCGGGCAACGCGCAAGACTATTCCGACTCGCTGGACTGGGGCTTGCGTATCGTGGTGCTGCTGGCAGTGCCTTGCGCGGTGGCGCTGCTGCTGTTTCCACAGCCCTTGGTGGCGGTGTTGTTTCAGTACAAGGCGTTTACGGCTTTTGACGTGGCCCAAACAGCGCGCGCCCTGCAGGGCTGGGGCGTGGGGCTGGTGGGTATTGTGGCCATCAAGGTGCTGGCGCCGGGCTATTACGCCAGCCAGGACATCAAGACGCCAGTACGCATTGCCATTGCGGTGCTGGTGATCACGCAGCTGCTCAATTTGGCGCTGGTGCCGCTGTTCGCGCATGCGGCGCTGTCGCTGTCGATTGGCTTGGGCGCGGTAGTGAATGCCTGCTGGTTACTTTTTGGCCTGGTACGACGCGGCAGCTACCGGCCTGCGCCCGGGTGGGGTCGTTTGGTTTTTCAGGTGATGCTGGCGGCCCTGGTGCTGGCTGTATTCCTGGCCTGGGCAGCGCAGGCGGTGGAGTGGGTGAACATGGCCGCGCGTCACTGGCAGCGGGTCGGGCTGTTGGCGGCTGCGCTTGGGGCTGCGGTAGCGCTGTATTTGGGCTGCGTTGCGCTGCTGGGGTTCAACCTGCGTCAATTTTTACGCCGCTAAAACCGCGTATTCTGAGCGCCAAGATGCCGATAAACCTGTCTTTTGAGCCACTGAATGCGCTGGGCTATTTCGAGTCCTTGGTGCAAAGTGATACCAGTTTTCCCTTGCTGGAGGCGGCTATTTGCCTGGGCCAAATGCAGCTGCCAGAGCTCGATGTACAAGGCGTTCTTTCACAGGTGGATATTTGGCAGCAGCGCCTGCGCCAGCGTGTGCCGCAAGATGCTGCGCCTATGGCGCGGCTGATGTTGCTGAACCAGTACTTTTTCAGGGAGCTGGGTTTTGGGGGCAATTTGAACGACTACTACGCCCCTGACAACAGCTTTGTTCACCATGTGATAGTTTCGCGCCGCGGTATACCGGTTTCGCTGGCCGTCTTGTGGGTGGAACTTGCACAGGGCATTGGCTTGGATGCGGCCGGAGTGAGTTTTCCGGGTCACTTCTTGGTCAAAGTGAACCTTCAGGCGGGGCAGGCGGTGATGGACCCGATGACCGGCCAGTCCTTTGGCCGTGATGAACTGGTACGCATGCTGCAACCTTACCGAGCCGGCGCCATGGAGAAGGAATTGGATGTTCCTTTGGGTCTGTATCTTCAATCTGCACCTGGCCGAGACATCGTGGTGCGCATGCTGCGCAATCTCAAGGAAATTTACAAAAGCCACCGTTACGGTGCCCAGTGGCTGGCGGTACAGGAGCGGTTGGTGGTGCTGTTGCCCGAATGTTGGTCCGAATACCGTGACCGCGGCTTGGCCCATGCCTTGCTGGGCAACCACGCGCAGGCTCTGTCTGACCTCGAGTGTTACAGCGTCTACGCCCACGACTCTGTGGATGTTGACGCGATCGGTAGCCAAATGGAGCTGCTGCGCGCACAGCTGGCACAAAGCCATGCCACGCGCATCACGCCACCTGGCCGTCAACCACCTGGATAGTCTTGTCACAGCGCTGCGCCAATGCGGCGTTGTGGGTCACAAAAAGCACGGTGGTGCCTTGCTCGCGGTTGAACTCGCGCAGTAAGCCAAATACGCTGTCTGCGCTCTTGCTGTCGAGGTTGCCGGTGGGTTCGTCGGCCAGCAAGATGGCAGGGTTCATCGCCAGGGCGCGGGCGATGGCCACCCGCTGCTGCTGACCGCCACTCAAATTTGCAGCCCTATTGTCTTGCCACGGCCCCAGCCCCACGCTCTCTATCAGTTCTTGGGCCCGCTTGCGCATTGCCGAGTTGGGAAATCCCGCCTCGCCCAGCATAGGGATCATCACGTTTTCCAGTGCGGTAAACGCAGTGATGAGGTGGTGGTACTGGAACACAAAGCCGATGTTGTGGCCACGCAGCCGGGTCAGCTCCCGGTCCTTCAAGGTGGTGGTTTCTTCGCCGCAAATTTGCAAGGTACCGGCGCTGGGGCGGTCCAGCAAACCGACGATGTTGAGCAAGGTACTTTTGCCCGAACCCGAGGGCCCCATCACGGCGCAGAAGTCACGTCGCACGAGCGTAAGGTCAATCCCGTGCAGGACCTCGGTCTCAAATGCGGTACCGACGTTGAACGCCTTGCGCACCCCCTGCAATCGCACCACGACGGTTTCCGGTGCACCGCGCGCCAGGGCCGATGCGGGGGGGGGAGCGCGCTCAGCCACGGATGGCCACCACCGGGTCCAGGCGCGCAGCGCGCAGCGCCGGCGCAAAGGCCGCCAGCAAGCCCGTCAGCGTGGCCAGCCCCAGCGCCAAAGCGAACAAATTGGCGTCAAACACCAAGGGAAAGAGGGGCGTGCCGTCCGCATTGCGCGCCATGCTTTGCCACAGCACCAGCCCCAATGCCCCAATGCCACAGCCCACCACAGAGCCTGCCAAACCGAGCAAGCCGCCCTGGAGCAGAAACACCCGCAAAATTTGTCCTTGGGAAATACCCATCGCCCGCAGAATGCCAATTTCGCGCGATTTTTGTACCACCGACACCACCAGCACGCTGGCGATGCCAAAGGCCACCGACAGGCCGACAAAGAAGCGGATCGCCGTGTTGGCTGTGGTTTGCGCGCTGATCGCCGAAAAAAACTGTGCGCTGTTCTTGATCCAACTGTCGGCCTCCACCCCGGTGGCGGTGGCGATGCGCTGGGCGATGACTTCGGCGGCATAGATGTCATGCACTGTGACCTCGATGCTGGTTACGCCACCCGGCAGATTGAGCAAATTTTGCGCAGTGTGCAGCGCGGCAAAGGTGGTGCGCTGGTTGGCGCCACGGTTGCCCAGGTCAAACACACCTGAGATGGTGAGTACGCTGTCGGCGCCCTGGGCGGAGCTAACGTGCAACTTGTCGCCCACGTCGACGCCCAGATCGTGGGCCAGCTCGATGCCCACCAGAACGTCAGAGCCTGTGAGGCGCAGGCTGCCGCGTACCAACTTGTCGCTGAAGTCGACGATGCGGAAATAGGTGTCTGGCTCAATGCCGGTAACGGTTACGGCCCGGGTGGCGCTGCCGCGCACGATCAGCACCGGGCCACTGGCCACGGGCGAGACCACCATGACCTCTGGCATGCGCCGCGTCTGCTCCGCCACCGACTGCCATTGGTCAATCGACTTGGTTTGCTGCAAGGGCGGCTGGACGATGGCGCCTTCAACGGCGGCAAGGCTACTGGGCGGCGCACCGCGCAATGTGCGCGTGATTTGCTGGGGCAGCAGCAGCTGGATGTGCGACTGTGCCGACAGAATCCGACGCATGAAGTTGCTCTGCAGACCAGCCAGCAGGGCCGACATGAACACGATCACCGCTACTCCGATGGCCACACCACTGATGATGAACAGTGTCTGCAACCTCCCTTCGCGCAAAAAGCGAAGTGACACAATCCATTCGAAAGGCAGCCAAAATGTCAGCATGAAGCGAGCCCGTTAGCGTTAGCGTGCAAGGGTGCTGACGGTTACCCGGGCCCCGGGCGCCACGCCTGTGGCAGCAGGCAGCAGCACATCGCCTTCGCCTACCCCTTCCAGTACTTCGGCAAAACCGCTGCTTCGAAGCCCCAGACCTACCGCAACACGTACCGCGTGCCCGTTGTGGACTTTTAAAACCCATGGTTTTGCGCCATCCGCCTCGTGCACCACGGCTACAGGTACCAGCAAGGTAGCGTTGCGCCGCGCCACCTCAATGTCGACTGAAACCGTCATATCCTGCTGCAAAAAGGCCGGCGCCTGGGCGATGTCGAGCTTGACGTCCACCGACCCCGATTGCGCATTCACCCCCGGGTTGATGTAGACCAGCGTGGCTGCAAATTTGTGTTGCGGGTAGGCGTCTGCAGAGGCCAGCGCCAGCTGGCCCAATTGCAGTAGATGCAGATTCTTCTCGTCAATTGCCAGGACTAACTGGGAACGTCCGAGGGGTGACAGCGCCATCAGCGCTTTGCCCGGCTGCACCACGTCGCCGGCCTCGACGCTGCGGCTGATCAGCACGCCGTCCACGGGCGCGCGAATCCGCGCGTACTGGGCGCGGGCCCGCGCAGCGGCGGCGCTGGCCTGGGCTTGCGCTACCGCAGTCTGGGCTACGGCATAGTCGCTGCCTTGAGAGCTTGTGGCCCTGAGTTGCTGCTCAGCGGCGTGTTGCTGGGCCAGGGCAAGCGCAAGGGCCTTACCGTATTCCTCCAGCGCCGCTGCGCCTATGAAGCTTTGGGCGAACAGGTCTTCGTTGCGGCGCAGCGTGGCGCGGGCGAAATCCGCCGTCACCTGCGCCTGGCGCAGCGCTTCTTGGGCCAGCGGAGCCTGCACCTCCTGCAGCTGTCGCAGTCGGGCCTGGGCCTGGTCGACCGCGATCTCGGCCTGGCGCTGCGCGGCGTACAGCTCTTCGCTCGAGAGCGTGAGCAGCACATCGCCCGCCCGCACCGACTGCCCATCTTTGACGGGAACTGTTTCAACGGTGCCGGTGATCTGGGCACCGATACCAATGCGGTGGGGGTTTTCCACCCTCCCTGTGGCGACTACGGTTTGCACAAAATCGCGCCGCAGCACTGGCTCGCCCACGACCAACGCACCCCGCCACCAGCGCACACCAAAATACGCCGTCGCCAGCACCAGACAGACGCCAATCAAAATCCGCCAAAGGTATTTGCGCAAAAGGGGAAGTAGGCTCATAAACAGCATTGGTAGGCAGGTGTGCCACAGCGCTGGCTTTGCGCCACGCCCACAATAAGCGCGGCGTCGGTTCACGCCAAGCATATGGTGGCGCACAAGGCGCCGGCTCGCCCTGATGCAAGTCAACCGGACCGGTAATGGCACCCCAGTACAGAGGCGCAATGTGGCTGTGTCTAAAGTTCGAGGTTGTCGATCAGCCGCGTCCCGCCCAGCCGCGCTGCTGCAAGTACCACCAGCGCATCACCGGGTTGCGGCGCCTGCAGGTCTTTTTGGCGGCGCACCGCGACGTAATCCGGTTGCCAACCACTGGCCCGAAGGCGGTCCATGGCGCCGGCTTCTAGTGCGGCAAAGCCCCTGTCCCCTGCATGCACCGCTCGGGCCAGGTCCTGCAGGCTGGCATGCAGCTCACTGGCCTGGGCGCGCTCCGCGGCGTTAAGGTAGCCATTGCGCGAGGACATGGCCAGGCCCTCAGACGTGCGGCGGGTGTCGCCGCCCACTACGTCAATGGGCATGTTGAACTGGCGCACCATCTGACGAATCACCATCAGCTGCTGGTAGTCTTTTTTGCCAAACACCGCCGTGCGCGCTTGGGTGCAGGCCAACAGCTTCATCACCACCGTGCATACACCGCTAAAAAAACCCGGTCGAAACTGGCCTTCGAGCATGTGGGTCAGATCGGGCGGCGGTTCGATGCGAAACGACTGCGGCTCCGGGTAAAACTCTTGCTCCGAAGGCGCAAACACCAGGTCGCAGCCTGCGGCCTCCAGCTGCGCGCAATCGGCTTCCAGCGTGCGCGGGTAGGTATCAAAGTCGTCGTTGGGGCCGAACTGCAGGCGGTTGACGAAAATGGTGGCCACCGTAACGTCGCCCAGTGGCTTGGCCTGGCGCACCAAAGCCAGATGGCCCTCGTGCAGATTGCCCATGGTCGGCACCACAGCCGGGTGGCGGTAGGGCTGCAGTGCATCTGCCAGTGCGGGCAGGGTATGGACGATTTGCATCAGTTGCGAGACAGTTAAAAAATCAAATGGCGCCAAGCCTGTGATGCGCCCGGAACCGGCATACGCAATCGCATCACCATGCGTGCACGGCGTTGACCGGGAAGCTACCGTCCTTGACGGCAGCCACATAGGCCTCCATGGCGCCGCGAATGGAGGGCGAGTCTGCCATAAAGTTGCGCACAAATTTGGGCATCTTGCCCAGGTTGACGCCCAGCATGTCGTGCAACACCAGCACCTGCCCCGCAGTGTCCTTGCCCGCGCCAATGCCAATCGTGGCGCAGCGGGTGAGGGACTGGGTCAGTTCGGCCGACAACTGCGCGGGCACCATCTCCAGCACCAGCATGGACGCACCGGCGTCTTGCAGGGCATGGGCCTCGGTTTTCAGCAAATCGGCGCTCGCGTCCGATTTTCCCTGCACCCGGTAGCCGCCCAGGGCGTGCACGGTTTGGGGCGTGAGGCCCAGATGGGCGCACACCGGAATGCCGCGCTGCACCAGAAACTGCACCACCTCGGTGGTCCAGCCGCCGCCTTCTAGCTTGATCATGTGGGCTCCGGCCTGCATCAGCACCGCAGCGCTGCGAAAAGCCTGCTCCTTGGATTCTTGGTAGGTGCCAAAGGGCAGGTCGGCGATCACCCACGCCGTGCCTTGGGCACGGCGTATGCCGCGCGCCACGCTCTCGGTGTGGTAGCGCATGTCTTCCAAACTCACGCCCACGGTGCTGTGCAGGCCCTGGCAGACCATGCCCAGCGAGTCGCCCACCAGAATGCATTCCACCCCGGCAGCGTCGGCCACGGCGGCGAAGGTGGCGTCATAGGCGGTGAGCATGGTGATTTTTTCGCCCCGCATGTGCATCTCTAGCAGGCGCGGCAGGCTGATGGGGCGGCGCGTGCCCATGGGCGAGGCCGGGGGCAATGTGCCGTAGGGCGTGCCAGACGGTGCGGTGCCAGCGTTTTCAGGGGATGTGGGTGCAGCCATGGGGTAGTTCCTTGGGGGCAAAGCGGGGTTTACGGGTCGAAGGCGGCGGGACCGGGCAATTACAACAAGGACAACGCGTGAGGCAATGCCTCAAGTGACGGTATACGCCAGGCGCACGTAAATGGGTGCAAAGGCTTCGGCCTGGGTGATTTCCACCAGCGTCTCCTTGGCCAACTCCAGCAAGGCGATGAAGGTCACTACCAGCACGCCCATACCGGCGCTGGGCTCAAACAGATCTTCAAAGCCGACAAAGCGCCGACCCTGCAATTTTTTGAGCACCATGCTCATGTGCTCGCGCACCGAGAGCTCTTCGCGGCTTATTTTGTGGTGCTGCACCAGCCGGGCGCGTTGCACGATGGAGGCCCAGGCCTCCTGCAGGTCGACGACGCTGACGTCCGGAAAGCGTGGCTGCAGGCTTTGTTCAATGTAGACGGCGGCGGCCAGAAAGTCGCGCCCAAATTGCGGTACCGCGTTCAGGCGCGCGGCGCCGATTTTGATTTGCTCATATTCCAGCAGGCGGCGCACCAGCTCGGCACGCGGGTCTTCGGCTTCTTCGCCGTCAGCGGCCTTTTTGGGTGGCAGCAGCATGCGCGACTTGATTTCGATCAGCATCGCCGCCATGAGCAGGTATTCGGCCGCCAATTCCAGGTTGCGCTTGCGGATCTGGTCCACGTAGACCAAATACTGCTTGGTCACGCTGAGCATGGGAATGTCCAGAATATTGAAGTTTTGCTTGCGAATCAGGTAGAGCAAAAAGTCCAGTGGCCCCTCAAAGGCCTCCAGAAAAACTTCCAGTGCATCGGGCGGGATGTAGAGGTCCTGCGGCATCGCAAACAGCGGCTCGCCGTACAGACGTGCCACCGCCACGTGGTCCACCACCTCTGGGGACGTCCCGGTTTCGCCCAAGGAAGGCGCGTCAAGCATGGTCATGGGCGCCACAGTCAGATCGCCAATAGGAAGGCGCGGTATCCGTTCATGCCCAAACCGCAGCAAGCCGTGCGCAGACGCCTGGGCCTAGTGGTCCGACTTGGTCTGGTAGACGTAAGCACCCTGGGCCACTTTGGCGCTTTTGAACGCTTGTTGCTCGCTGCGGTCCAGATTTTTGTCCCAGAGCAGGGCGCGCCCGGCACGCTGCTGCGCTTCTAAGCCGGGCTTGCTGGCCTTGAGCTGGTCGATAAACTGGGTGGCTTCGGAGTGGTAGTCGGGGCGGCGAAAGAGTGACATGGGTGATCCTAGTTGTGCGGATTTTACGGGTAGCGCCGCCGCGCAGCCTCTGGCGCCGCGGCAGGCGCCAGAGTGGACGCTATGCTACGCGCCCTATGACGCATTTTGACTTTTCTCCCGAGGCGCTCCATTCCCTGGCCGGCGCCGATGTGGCCCGCGCCCTGGCCGAGGACGTGGGTGCTGGCGACCTGACTGCCGGCTTGATAGACCCCCATCGGCGCGCCTGCGCCCGCGTGCTGGTGCGCGAGTCCGCCGTGTTGTGCGGCAGCGCCTGGGCCGCGGCGGCGGTGCTGGCGCTAGACCCCAGCGCCACGCTCACCTGGCACGCGGCCGAGGGCCAGCGCGTGCAGGCCGATACCGTGGTTCTGCACATGGAAGGCCAGGCGCAAGCGCTGCTGACCGCCGAGCGCACCGCGCTCAACTTTTTGCAGCTACTCAGCGCCGTGGCCACGCACACCGCCAGTTTTGTGGCTGCCATTGCCGAGGTGCCGGGCAACCGCGCCGTCATCGTGGACACGCGCAAAACCCTGCCCGGCCTGCGCCTGGCGCAAAAATACGCGGTGCGCGCCGGCGGCGGCACCAACCACCGCATCGGCCTGTTTGACGCGGTGCTAATCAAAGAAAACCACATCGCCGCCGCCGGGGGCGTCACCGCCGCATTGCAGCGCGCACAAACGGTGGCCGCGCTGGCGCAGTTCATTGAAATTGAGGTGGAAACGCTGGCGCAGCTCGACGAGGCTTTGAACGCTGGCGCGCGCATGGTGCTGCTGGACAACATGACGTTTGCGCAAATGCGCCAGGCCGTGGCGCTCAACGCCGGGCGTGCCATTCTGGAGGTCTCGGGCGGCGTCAATAGGGACACCGTGCGCGAGATTGCCGCCACTGGCGTGGACCGCATTTCCATAGGCGCGCTGACCAAAGACGTGCGCGCCACCGACTTTTCCATGCGTTTTGAGGACTTGTGATGGCCAACCCTGTGCTTGAAGCTGGCGTCATCGACGTCGAATACGAACAACCCGCCTGCAGCACCCGCCACGCCTGGGCGCGGGTGCCGGTAGAGCCCTCGCAGTCGGAGCGCGTGCGCCTCAAAGAAAAAATCGCCGGTCTTTTGAAAGAAAACAACGCGGTGATGGTGTCGCACTACTACGTGCACCCCGATTTGCAAGATTTGGCCGAGGCCACCGGCGGCCTGGTGAGCGATTCGCTGGAAATGGCGCGCTTTGGGCGCGACCATGCAGCGCAGACGCTGGTGGTGTCTGGCGTGCGCTTTATGGGCGAGACGGCCAAGATTTTGAGCCCCGAGAAACGCGTGCTCATGCCAGACCTGGACGCTACCTGTTCGCTGGACTTGGGTTGCCCCATAGACGAATTTGCCGCCTTTTGCGACGCCCACCCGGACCGCACCGTGGTGGTCTACGCCAACACCAGCGCCGCCGTCAAAGCGCGCGCCGACTGGGTGGTGACGTCGAGTTGCGCGCTGGACATCGTGCGCGCACTCAAAGACGCCGGGCAAAAAATCCTGTGGGCGCCCGACAAGCACCTGGGCGGCTACATCCAGCGCGAAACCGGCGCGGACATGGTATTTTGGCAGGGCGCCTGCATCGTGCACGACGAGTTCAAGGCCTTTGAGCTGCAAGCCCTGGTGGCCGAACACCCGGGCGCCAAAGTGCTGGTGCACCCCGAGTCGCCGGCCGACGTGGTGGCGCTTGCCGACGCGGTGGGCTCCACCTCAGCCATCCTCAAAGCCGCCCAAACCATGGACGCCAGCACCTTTATCGTCGCCACCGACAACGGCATGCTGCACAAACTGCGCAACCTGAACCCGGGCAAAACCTTCATCGAAGCCCCCACGGCCGGCAACAGCGCCACCTGCAAAAGCTGCGCCCATTGCCCGTGGATGGCCATGAATGGCTTGGCCGGGGTGGCCCGTGTGCTGGAAAGCGGCGCCAATGAGGTGTTTGTAGACCCCGCCCTGGGCCTGCGCGCGCGCCTGCCGATTGACCGCATGCTGGCGTTTACGGCGGCGCTCAAAAACGGCCAGCCCACGGCTGGCTTGGTGCCGCATCTCGGGGCGGCGTGAGCGTCGCCGCTGACCCCGCGCGGCCCGGTCTAGGAGCGCTCAGCGCACTGATTGACTTTTCCAACCCGCTAGACCCGGCGGCACCGCGCCTGCGCCACGCCTTTGGCGCTCCGCTACTGCACTTGCAGGCCGACACCTTGGACGCCGTGCGCGGTGTGCTGGACGCCGTTGAGGCGCATGCCCAGGCCGGGCGCTGGTGCGTGGGTTATGTGGCCTTTGAGGCCGCACCCGCCTTCGACCCCGCCCTGGTGGTACACGCCACGTGCGGGCCGCTGGTCTGGTTTGCGGTTTACGACCAGGCTTTGCCCTGGCCTGAGAGTCCCTTGGAAGGCGGCGCGCCCGCCGAAGCCTCCATCGACTGGCAGCCACTCATGCCACGCGCCGACTTTGACGCCGCCATCGCCACACTGCACCAAGCCATTGGCGCGGGCGAGATGTACCAGGTCAACTTCACCACCCAGATGCGCGGCACCTTGGAGGCCGCGACAGGCGAGTCGCAGCCTCAGCCTAGATCTGAGACTCAATCCCAGTCCCAGACGAATTCTCAGGCGCAGGCGCAGGCGCAGACCGCGCTGGCGCTGTTCGCCGCCCTGCAGCGCGCCCAGCCCGGTGGTTACGCGGCCTACCTGGACACGGGGGCGCACGGGCAGGTGCTGTCGGTGTCGCCGGAGTTGTTTTTTGACTGGCGGGCAGGCCATTTGCTGGCCCGCCCCATGAAAGGCACCGCGCGCCGGGGCCACAGCCCGCAAGAGGACGCGGCGCTGGCGCAGGGCCTGCGCGGCTCGCCCAAAGAGCGCTCGGAAAACGTGATGATCGTGGACCTGCTGCGCAACGACATGTCGCGCGTGGCCCAGCCTTTTAGCGTGCAAGTGCCGCGCCTGTTTCACACCGAGGCGCTGGCCACCGTGTGGCAAATGACCTCCGACGTGCAGGCCCGCACGCGCGCGGGCACCAGCTTGTACGCGGTGTTTGAGGCGCTGTTCCCGTGCGGCTCGGTCACCGGCGCGCCCAAGGTGCAGGCCATGCACATGATTCGCCAGCTGGAGCCGCAAGCCCGTGGCGTGTATTGCGGCGCCTTGGGCGTGGTGCAGCCCGGCGGCACCGCCACCTTTAATGTGCCGATTCGCACCCTGACGCTGCAAGGCGCGCAGGCGCGCTGCGGCATTGGCAGCGGCATCACCTTCGATGCGCAGGCCGAGGGCGAGTGGCAGGAATGGGCCTACAAACAGGCCTTTGTGCAGCGCGCAAGCCAGGCGTTTTCACTTTTAGAAACCATGGCGCTGATGGACGGCGTGTTTCGCCACCTGGCGCAGCACTTGGCGCGCATGCAAGCCGCCGCCGCCCACTTCGGCACGCCGTGGCAGGCCCAGCGCCTGCATGATTGCCTGCAGGCCACCGCCCGCGCCCACCCGAGCGGCCTGTGGCGCGTGCGCTTGCTGCTGGACGCGCGCGGTGCGCCCCAAGCCCAAGCCTTTGCGCTGCCGCCCAGCCCAGCACGGGTAAGTCTGCAACTCGCCGACCGCCCGCTGCCAGAGGCGCACAGCGAGTTTGTCCGCTTCAAAACCACCCGGCGCGCGCACTACGACGCCTTCACGCCCACCGACCCGGCCGTGTTTGACACCGTGCTGTGGAACCCGCAGGGCGAAATCACCGAATGCACCCGGGGCAACGTGGCGTTTTTGCTGAACGGCCGCTGGGTCACGCCGCCGCTGGCTTGTGGATTGTTGGCTGGCGTGGGCCGCGCCCAGGCGCTGGCCAGTGGCCGCGTGGCGGAGGCGGTGGTGCGCCTGGATGATTTGCCGCGTGTGGCGGAAGTGGCGTTTACAAACAGCTTGCGTGGTTGGTTGGCGGGGGATTGGCATCTTCCATCCCCCGCGCCGTAAGCCGCAGCACCCGGTCCGCCCGCTCGGTGGCTGCCGCTGAATGGGTGACCAGTACCAGGGACGCGCCATGCAGCCGGGTTTGCGCCACCAGGGCGTCCATCACTACCGCCGCCGTGGACGGGTCCAGGTTGCCAGTGGGCTCGTCGGCCAGTATCAGGCTGGGGTGGTGAATCAGCGCGCGGGCAATGGCCACGCGTTGCAATTGCCCGCCGCTGAGCTGCTGCGGCAATCGGGCCCCCAGGCCGCCCAGGCCCACGGATTCGAGCATGGCCTGCACCCGCGCCGGGTCGGGCGTGCCCAGCAGCAGCAAGGGCAGGGCGACGTTTTGCGCCACGTCCAGGTGGGGCAGCACATGAAAGGCCTGGAACACAAAGCCGATCTTTTCGCGGCGCAGGCGGGCGCGTGCGTCACCGTCCAGGGTACCGATGTCCACGCCGTCCAGGTGCACGCTGCCGCTGTCCCAGTGGTCCAGCCCGGCCATGCAATTGAGAAGCGTCGATTTGCCCACGCCCGATTCGCCCATGATGGCAACAAACTCGCCCGACGCCACGGTGAGCGACACGTCGGCAAACACCGGGCTTGCGCCATAGTGTTTGGACAAATGGCTGAGTTGCAGGCTCATGCGTGCTGCTCCATAAGGCCGCGCACCGCGCGCAGCACCTGCGCGAGCGCGTCCGGGGCGTCGCATGCCACCACCTGACGCGCGGGCATGGAGCGCAGCCAGGTAATCTGGCGCTTGGCTAACTGGCGGGTGGCAAAAATGCCTTTGTCGCGCATGTCGGCCAGCGGCGACATGCCGTCGAGAGCCTCCCACACCTGGCGGTAGCCCACGCAGCGCATGGACGGAAGGTCGGGGTACAGGTCGCCGCGCGCGCGCAGGGTTTTGACTTCTTCCACCAAGCCCTGCGCCAGCATCAGGTCAAAGCGCTGGGCGATGCGTGCGTGCAGCCAGGCGCGGTCTTGCGGCTCCAGTGAGATCAGCGGGGCGCCGGGGGCGGAGGTGTCGCCTGCGGTCGTGCGCGCATGAAAGTGCGACAAGGGCAGGCCCGAGAGGCGGTACACCTCCAGCGCGCGTTGAATGCGCTGGCTGTCCGCCGGGGCCAGGCGCGCTGCGGTGGCGGGGTCAAGCTGCGCCAGTTGGGCGTGCATGGCGGGCCAGCCCAGGCGCTGGGCCTCTAGCTCAATCTGGGCGCGCACCTCGGCGTTGGCGGCGGGCATGGGGTCTATGCCCTCGGCCAAGGCCTTGAAATACAGCATGGTGCCGCCCACCAGCAAGGGCAACTTGCCGCGCGCGCTGATGTCGGCGATGAGCACTTGCGCGTCTTTGACAAATTCTGCGGCGCTGTAGGCCTGCAAGGGGTCGCGGATGTTGATCAGGTGGTGGGGCACCGCGCCCAGTTCGGCTGCGCTGGGTTTGGCCGTGCCGATGTCCATGCCCTGGTAAACCAGCGCCGAGTCCACGCTGATGATTTCGCAGGCGTGTGCTTGTGCAATGGCCAGTGCAGCGGCGGTTTTGCCCGCCGCTGTGGGGCCAGCCAGGTTGATGTGAAACGGCAGAGGTCCGACCATACTTATGCGGCTGTAATGCCGGCGTTGGACCTGTTGCCCAGATGGGTGCGCGCCACCTGGCGCAGCAGCAGCAGCAGCCCAGTGCCCGCCACCGTCAGCCCCAGCACCAAAGCCAGCCAAAATCCGCTGGCTTGCAGGGGCTGCGCCGGAAACCAGGGCAGCATGCGCAGCCAGCCCGGTGCCCATTGCGGCGCAACGCCCAGTACATAGCCCAGGGGCAGCGACACCACCCAAAACGCCAGCAGTTGCACACCCATGGGCGCGCGCGTGATCTTGTAGCCGCGGATGGCACCCGCCGTCACCACTTGTGTTGCGTCGGAGACCTGAAACAGCGCTGCCAGCAAGAGCAATTGCGCTGCATTGGCAAGCACTACCGCATCGTCGGTGTACAAGCCCGCGATTTCGTGGCGCATCCAGGCAATGCCAATGGCCGATAGCACGGCAAACCCCAGCCCCAGGCGCACGCCCACCCAGGCCCGAAAGCGCGCCGCTTGGGGGTCTCCCGCGCCCAGGGCTTGTCCCACGCGCGTGAGTACCCCAACACCCAGGCTCAGTGGCACCATAAAAATCAGAGAGGTGAAATTCAGCGCAATCTGGTGTGCCGCCACTTGCGCGCTGCCAAAGCGCGCCACCAGCAAGGAAATCAGGGCGAAAGCACTGCTTTCGGCGAAATACGTCACGCCGATGGGCAGGCCAATTTTGAACAGCGCGCGCAGTTGGGGCAAGTGCGGCCACTCCCACCGCGCAAACGGCCAGGTGCTGGCAAATGCCGGACTGCGGCGCATCCACCACAGCAAGCCGCCCAGGTTGAACCATACGCACAGCAGCGTGGACCAAGCGCAGCCCAGGCCGCCTTGGGGCGCAAAGCCCCAGTGGCCAAACACCAGTAGCCAGTTGATACATATATTGCACACCAGTGCCCCCAGCGCCACCACCATCATGGGCTTGGTCTGGCCCAGGCTGGCGCTGTAGCCGTAAAGCACGCGGTAGGCGGCAAAGGCGGGCAACGCAAAGCTGGTGATGTGGACAAAGCCCACGGCCACATGGCGGGTGACGGGCTCCAACGTGAAGTGGTCAAAAACCTGTGCGCCCGCTTGAAGAGCTGCGGCGGCCAGCAGGCTCAGAAAAAGCCCTTTCCATAGCGCTTGGCGTACCACATGCGGTATCTGCTCCATGTCCTTGGCGCCCACATGGTGCGCCACCAGCGGGTTGACCGACATCATCATGCCCATCAGGGTGATGATGACCATGTTCCACAGCGACACCCCCAAGGACACGCCCGCCAAGTCTTGCGCCGAGGCGTGGCCTGCCATGGCCACATCGGCCACTGACATGCCCACATTGGCCAGTTGCCCCACCATGATGGGCCAGGCCAGGCGCCACAAGGCCTGTATTTCTGCCCCCATGCGCTTGTGCTGCATGGTTTAGCGCCCGCGCAAAAAAAGTCGGTCCAGGTCCGCCACCGAAATTTGGCGCCAGGTAGGACGCCCGTGGTTGCACTGGTCGCTGCGCTCTGTGTGTTCCATGTCGCGCAGCAGGGCGTTCATTTCATCGATGCTTAAGCGGCGGTTGGCACGCACCGCGCCGTGGCAGGCCATGGTGGCCAGCAGTTCGTTGTGGGCGCGCTGCACCACGGTGCTGGCGTCGTGCTGCTCCAGTTCGGCCAGCACGCTGCGGGCCAGTTCCACCGCGTCGCCTTGCGCCAGCGTGGTGGGCACCGCGCGCACCGCCAGCGTGCTGGGCGAAAAGGCGCTGATCTCCAGCCCCAGCGTCTCCAGCGTGTCGATATGCGCCTCGGCCGTGGCTGCCTCTGCGGCCGTGCAGGCAAACGTGGCCGGAATCAGCAGGGGCTGGCGGCTGATGCGGGGGCTGCCCGCGTCACCTTGCGCAGCCCACTGGTTTTTCAGCCGCTCATAGACGATGCGCTCGTGCGCGGCGTGCATGTCCACCACGATCAGGCCCTGGGCGTTTTCGGCCAGGATGTAGATGCCTTGCAGTTGCGCCAGGGCGCGGCCTAGCGGCCAGTCGCCTTGCGGCGGGGCGGCGGCAATAGGGGTTGCGGCGGGGTTGGTGGCATTCGAATCCGCAACTGCCCCCGCAGGCGTTTGCCACAGTGCGCCCAGGTCGCGCACGCGCTGGCCTGGCAGCGCCTCTTGCGCGTGAAAGGCAATCGGGTTCTGGCTGGAGTAGAGCGCGCTGGCCGGTCGCGCAGGCGGGGGTTGCAGGCTGTGGGTCCAGCGCGGGGCCAAAGCGCTGACGCCGTCGGTGGCGGCTAGGTCGTCGCTTGGGTTCAGTGCGGCGTCGGCGGCTTGTGACTGCACTTGCGCGCGCGGCGCCGCCAGTGCGTCTTCGGTGGCGTGGCGCACCGCTTGGTGCACCTCGCGGCTGTCGCGAAAGCGCACCTCAATCTTGGTTGGGTGCACGTTGACGTCTACCCGTGTGGGGTCCATGTCCAGGTACAGCGCATAAACGGGCTGGCGCTGGCCGTGGAGCACGTCTTCATAGGCGCTGCGCGCGGCGTGGGTGAGCACTTTGTCGCGCACAAAGCGGCCATTCACATAGCAAAACTGCTGGTCGGGCCGGGCGCGCGCTGCGTCGGGAATGCCCACGCGGCCCCAAACGCGCACCCGCCGCCCCTCCAGGCCCGAGCCGTCGGGCCGGTCGCCTGGGCTTTGCCAGTCCACGGCGATAGAGCGGGCCAAAAAGTCGGCGCCCAACACGTCGGCCAGGCGCCGGTCCAGCGCGGCGAGTTGTTGTGTGCGCTGGGTGGTGGGTGTTTCGGCGTCCGCCTGCAGGGCGGAAAAGTCCAGGTCGGTGCCGCAGGCGCGCCACTGCTCGACCACCTTGCCCTCGTGCCAGATGGCAAAGCCCACGTCCGGGCGGGCCAGGGCGTGGCGGCGCACCGCCTCAATGCAATGCGCAAGCTCGGTGGCGTCGGTTTTCAGAAATTTGCGGCGCGCCGGGGTGCTGTAAAACAGCTCTTTAACCTCGACCGTAGTGCCCGTGGCGCGGGCTACCGGGCGCAGTTCGCCGGTGCGGCCATCGAGCAAAAACGCCTCGTTTTGGCCGCTGGCGCGCGACAAAATGGCGCAGTCGGCAATCGAGTTGATGGCGGCCAGGGCCTCGCCGCGAAAGCCCATGGTGGCCACGGATTCAAGGTCTTGCAAATTGCCAATCTTGCTGGTGGCGTGGCGCTTGAACGCAATCGGCAATTCGCCGGGCAAGATGCCCATGCCGTCGTCTTCCACGGCAATCAGGCGCACGCCCCCGGCCAATAGCCGCACCGTCACCTGGCGCGCCCCGGCATCCAGGGCGTTGTCCACCAGCTCCCGCACCACCGAGGCGGGGCGTTCCACCACCTCGCCCGCAGCAATTTGGCTGATCAGCGCGTCGGGCAGTTCACGGATGGGGCGGCGGGGGGGCAGGGTGGGGGCGTTCACCAAGTCATTCTAGGACGCGCCCCAGCGCCCCGGCTCTGCGGCGCCAAGGCGGTCGGGCGCAAAATGGGCCCATGAAAGCACCCCCCAGACTCCAGGCCCTTGTTGACGAAGGCCTGATCGACACCGTGGTTCGCCAGCTCATGAGCGGCAAAGAAGCGCTTGTGTACGTGGTGCGTTGTGGCGACGAGACCCGCTGCGCCAAGATTTACAAAGAAGCCACCCACCGCAGCTTTCGCCAGGCCGTGGACTACACCGAAAACCGCAAGGTCAAAAACTCACGCCAGGGCCGCGCCATGGCCAAGGGCAGCAAGTTTGGCCGCCAGGCGCAAGAGGCCGCCTGGCAAAGCGCCGAGGTGGACGCGCTGTACCGATTAGCCGCTGCCGGCGTGCGCGTGCCCCAGCCCTACAACTTTTTTGAAGGCGTGCTTTTGATGGAGTTGGTGACCGACGCCCACGGCGACGCGGCACCACGCCTGAACGACGTGGCCTTCACGCCCGAACAGGCGCTGGCCCACCACGCCACGCTGATTGCCGAGGTAGTGCGCATGCTGTGCGCGGGCGTGGTACATGGTGATTTGTCCGAGTTCAACATCCTGCTGGCGCACGTGAACGGGGTAGACACGCCGGTCATCATCGATCTGCCGCAGGCGGTGGACGCGGCGGGCAACAACCATGCCCAGCGCATGCTGCTGCGCGATGTGCAAAATTTGCGCGACTTTTTTGGCCAGTTCGCCCCGGCTCTGCTGGCTACCGACTTTGGCCCGGAGATATGGAGCCTGTACCAGGCCGGCCTGCTCTCCAACGACACGCCGCTGACCGGCCAGTTTGCGCGTTCCACGGCGGCGGTGGACGTGGGCGGCGTGCTGCGCGAGATTGACGACGCCCGCGCGGAAGACGCGGCGCGCCGCCTTCGCATGGCGGCGCCGGTTCAGCGTTTGTAGCCCGCCTCGCGCTGCGCGCGCACCGCCAGCACAAACACCGTGTCCATGGCGGGTACGTAGCGGTACAGCGCCAGATAGCCCCGGCTGCCCCACCCGATGACCAGTTCGCGGGTGCCGCCCGGCAAGGGGCGACCGATCAAGGGGCTGTGCGCCAGGATGTCGATGGCGTCCACGATTTCACCCACCCGCTGCGGCGCGCTACTGGCATCAAACTGCGCGAGGTGATCGAAGAAGCGGTCGAAGTCGTCCAGCACCTCGGGCGCCAGTGCAATGCGGGTCATTCTTTGTCGCTTGTCGGCGAAAAAGTTCCCGCTGGTGGCTTGCCCGCTGCGCCAGACTGGGCGCGCTGTCGCAAATAGGCTTTGGTTTCGTCCCATCCGACGGTTTGCTCGGTGGCCAGCAGGGTTCCCCAGCGTCCATCGGCCAGGGCCTGGAGCGCCTGGTCTTGCTCTGACTGCGCCACGGTTTGCGCGATTGCCTCAAGAATAAAGCTGTGCGCCGTCTTGCCCGCGCGCTGTGCGGCCTCGGCCATGCGGGCCTTGAGAGCGTCGTCAATGCGAATCGTGGTGGTGGACATGCTTGCCTTCTCCAAAATTTCATCGTAGCACTTTTGTGCTACATCCAAGGCCCCGCGCCTTTACAGCAACTGGCGCTTGATCTTCTTGTCCCAGGTGCGCAGCAAAATCTGTTTTTCGCCCTCATAGGCTTCCAAGCGGCCGGTGATGTGCCAGTGGGTGGCGCTGGCCGTCATGGCGGAATAGGTTTCGGTGCGGGTAACCCAGTCGCCGCGCGCGGTTTCCATGGACCAGTGGCATTCCTGGCGGGCGGACAGCGGGTCGTGCGGCAGGATGCGGTAGCTCTCGCGGCCCCGGCCCCAGGTGGTGAGGCCGTGTTCGGTGCTGGTGCTGCGGCCAAAGTCGTCTTCAATGGTCATGCGCCGCTCGCCGGTGGCTTGGTTGATGGTCACTTCGCGCTTGTTCCAGGGCTTGTCTATGGTCACCAGCTTCACCGCTGACGCGCCTTCGGCTGGGGCAAAAGCGGGTGCCTTTTCGCCGCGTACTTTGGGGCGTGTGGGGATGTCGATGTAGCTGGCGCCCGTGTGTACCGTCAGGTTCACCGGCTGGGGCGCGGGCCAGATCAGCGGCCAGTAGCTGGTGGACAAGGACACGCGCAACTGGTGGCCCTTGGGCACGTGGTAGGCCACGTCGTCGAGCTGTATTTGCACCGTGTAGCGCTTGCCGGGCTCCAGCGCCTGGGGGTGTTCGTGGCTGGCGTTGCCGTGCAAGTGCGTCAGATTGGCTACCGCGTAGGTGAGGCGCGACACCGCGCCGCTGGGCCACACGCTGTTGAGGCGCACCGCCACGTGGGCCACGGGCTGGTCCACGCTGAACTGCAGCGTGAGCACCGGCGCGCCCACCAGGTCCAAGCCTTTGGTCAGCACCTCAGCGTCAAAAGTGAGTGAGCCCGCGTCGTCCTGGCGCTGGTCGCCGGGAAATTCGGGGCCCATCCAGATGATGCAGTACTCGCCGCTGTCGGCGCCCGTGTGCTGGGGCGACTGGATGGTTTTTTTGCCTTTGCGTGCTGCCTCGGGCGCCAAACCTGTGCCGTTCAAATACAAGCGCTGGGTTTGGCTGCGGTCGCCGGGCCACACCTGGTCGCTGACCCAGCGGCCAGGGACGTGGCTGATGCTTGCGCCCGGGGGCTGCACGTCCATGACGTAGGTGCGAAACGCCGGGTCGGCTTCCACGCCGGTGGGCAGGTCTTTGAGCCAGCGGTCCCACCAGCGCAGTGCTTCTTGCAAAAAGCCGATGCGTGGCTCGGGCACCGCGAAGTGCGGGTATTTGTGCGCCCAGGGTCCAATAATGCCTTTGACCGGCGCCTGCACGCTGGCCACCAGGCGCGGCACGGCGTTGGTGTAGGCGTCGTTCCAGCCGCCCACGGCCAGCACGGCGGCTTTAATGGCGCCAATGTCCTCGCACACTGAGCCGCGTTTCCAGTACGCGTCGCGGTGCGGGTGCTGCAGCCAGTCGATGGCCAGCAGGGGCTCGGCGTTCAGGCGCTCCAGCCACATGGCGCGCCATTTGTCACCCACCAAAGCCGGGTCTGGCGGGCGGGACGAATAGCCCAACATGGTGGCCGACCAGCCCAGGTTTTCGCCCAGCAAGCAGCCGCCTTTGAAGTGGATGTCGTCGCTGTAACGGTCGTCGGTAGAGCACAGGGTAATGACGGCGTCCAGGCCTTTGGGCTGGCGCGCCGCCACCTGCAGGCCGTTAAAGCCGCCCCAGGAGATGCCCATCATGCCCACGCGTCCCGTGCTCCAGGGCTGGGCGACCAGCCAGGCGATCACGTCTTCGGCGTCTTGCAGCTCTTGTTCGCTGTATTCGTCAAGCATCAGGCCGTCGGAGTCGCCATTGCCGCGCATGTCCACCCGCACGCAGGCGTAGCCGTGGCCCGCCAGGTAGGGGTGGGTCAGGGCGTCGCGCACTACCGTGCCGTCGCGCTTGCGGTAGGGCAGGTATTCCAGAATCACCGGCACCGGGTGTTTGGCGGCGTCGGTGGGCATCCACAGGCGGGCGGCAAGCCGGGTGCCGTCGGGCAGGGGGATGAACAGGTTGGGCGTTTCTTTGACTTTGCGCGGGAAGGATTTCACGGTTTTCATAGCGGCCTTTGGTGTGCGCGGGTACAGGAATTACCCAGTGGTCAATGCACGAAGTGGATCCGGATGCACAGCTGGTAGCCCACCCCCCAGACCGATTTGATCGCAGGCTCCGCACCTTCGGGCTGCACCACTTTGAATTTCTTGCGCAAACGCGCCACCAGCTCTTCCAGGGAATGCTTGCTGATGCTTTGTTGCGAGTCACCTTCACTGAACAGGTCGCACAGCACGCCCGAGGCCAGGGTGTGGTTGGTGGCTTGCATCAAGCCCACCAGCAGCGTTTTTTCTCGGCTGGTCAGTGCCAGCTTGGGCCCACCGCGCGGTGCTTCCAGGCTGCGATCGCGCAGACTCAGCGACCAGGCGTCGTCAGACGCGCTCTTGTTGAGGCGGCGACCCAGGCTCTCGAGCACCAGCACCAACTCGTCAGGGGAGACCGGCTTGGCCAGAAAGGCGTCGGCGCCCCCTTGCTTGTACGACGCGATGCGGTCGACCAATGAGGACCGCCCGGTGCAGATCACGATACCGGCCTGTGGCAGGGACGCGCGCAGGCGGCTGCACAGGCTCAGGCCGCCCTCGCCGGGCAGGTTCAGGTCGATCAGGAAAACGTCGATGCGCTCCCGGGCGACCAGGTCGTCGAGTGCCGAAGCACTGTTGACTGCATGCACCACCATGCCTTGCGAGCCCAGGTGAATGGCAATCTCCTCGCGAAGCAGTTGGTCGTCCTCGATCACGGCCACTGTCAGTGCGTGGACGGTGCTTACTTGCGGTTCAGAATTCATGAATAGTCTCAAGCGGGGAACTGGACTTCAAAGACCGCCCAGTCGTGTTCTTGGCGGTAATGTACCGTGGCGCCCAGGCGCAGGGCAGCGGCCTGCACCAAATGCAGGCCAATACCCACCCCTGGTTGCCCGATGGCTTTGGGGTGGCGGTAATAGCGGTCAAACAGGCGTTGGGGATCGGGTGCCATGTCGGGGTCGACGCGATTGCGTATTTCAAGATTGCCGCCTGACGCTGCGTCGCTGCGCAAAGCCACATGAATTTCCCCAGGTGCTGCGTATTTGCAGGCATTGCTGACGAGGTTTTCGACCACCAACAGCAGCAAAGTGCGGTCGGTGCGCAGGGTGGCATCTTGCGGCACATCGAGGACAAAGCGTTCAGGGCAGGGGCATTCCTGCACCACTTCGGCAATCAACGGCGCCGCCGCGACGGAGCTCAGAGCCAGCGGCGTGTCAACGTGCTCGAATTGCACCGAGGTGGCGACATGCTCAATGATGGTGTTCATGCGGGTCACCGAGGCGTCGATGTGCCGGACCCTGTGCAGCGATTGCGGCATGGCCTGAAGATCCCGGCGCAAGGACGCCAGCGCAAACCGCACAGTCCCCAGCGGTGTTTTGAGCTCGTGGGTCAGCATATCGATCAGTGTGTTGCGCTCTCGCAGGATTTCGCGTTCGGAACTGGCTTGCAAGGCCTGCATGCGCAGTGCCTGCAATTCTTGCAGTGCCTGCAATTTGCCTGCCGCCTGCTCATCGGTTACCACCAAGAGCACAAACAGACCTACCGCAACCCCATTGAGCCGCCAGTCGGAGAGGTTTTGCAGCACGCCATCCAGCCCCGAGCCTTGCAGGAGCCCGAACGCCACCAAAGAGCTCAGAACCAGGAAAAAAAGATAGACCGCATAGGACCACAGCACGGTGTTCTTCAGTTCGCGGGCGCTGGCGCTGATTTTGAAAGCGCCAAACAGCTGGACCAGCGGGTTGATGGCCAACACACCGTAGGCCAGCACCAGTGCAGCATGGGTGTAGCCAAAACCGACCAAGAAACCAGCGACGCCGCACAGCGCCAGCAGGGCGATGGTGAGCAGGGAAAACGTCGGTGCAGGCTGGTGTTTTTGAACAACTGCCCAGCCCAGCGCTACCATGGTGGCAATGCGCGCGATGTGTGCGGCGTTGGTAACACTGTCGAGCAGGCCTGGCGACAGGCCCAGGTCTGCCATCGCCAGCCGTCCGGAGCTGGCCAAGAGCAGCAGCAGCACGGTGGTCTGGTGCCAGCAATACAGGTGCAGCAAGCGCGTGCGCTGCACCAGAAAAAACAGCAGGCCCAGCACCAGCAGCCCGCAGGCCAGCGCCAAGGAGGTGCTGATGCGGCTGATGCGCGGTGCCACCGACAGCGCCAAAATATCCTCCAAAGTGAGTTCGGTTTCAATGAGGCGCATGCCAGGGGTCTGAATCCTGGCGTAGACGGTGCTGGGCGCCTGGCCATAGGTCTGCAAGGAAAAGCAGTGCATGTCGTCCGGGCAGCGGCGAAACGATTGAACCTGCCGGTCGCCCGCGCGGCTCACGACCCATTGGCCGTGGATGCGCTCGTAGAGGTCCACCTGATCCAGGGTGTAAGGCCCGACACGAAGAATGAGCGGGTTTCCGGGGCCTGCAACAGCGCGTTGGCCGCTGGGGTCGTCATGGGTGATGCGAAACCGTACCCAGGTGGGCCCTTGCTGCAAGCCCAGGTGCAGGTCGCCAGCAAAGGGAGTAAACGGGGCCTGGGTAATGGCGTCAATCGTGGTTTGCGGGTCTGCGCCCTGGTAGTAGGCGCGCTCAATGGTGTAGCCCGGAATCGACGCTACGCACAGGCTTTGAACGCTGACTAAGAACAGGAGTACGAGCAAACGAAGCATGGCGTAGGTGGCGGACTTTCCGTGGTTGGCGGGCTGGCTTGCGATAGCGCCGAGGCCCGCCCATTATCGGGGGAGCATCGCGCGCTCGGTCCGTGGACCAGGGCGCGCTTGGTGGCACACTCCTTTCTTTGCTGATTGCGACAGCGGCCCGGCCGCTTTTATTTTTTATGAGCGCCAACCCTTCCCATTGCGGTGTCACTTCCTACCTGATTGGTGTGGACACCGGCGGCACCTACACCGACGCCGCCATCATTGAGGCCCAAGGCCACAAGGTGGTGGCCTCGGCCAAGTCGATTACCACCAAGGGCGACCTGGCCATTGGCGTGACCGGCGCAATCACCGACGCGATTGCCAAACTGCCCCAGGGCCTGGCGGCCAAGGACATTGCGCTGGTATCGGTGTCCACCACGCTGGCCACCAACGCGGTGGTTGAGGGCCACGGCAGCGCGGTGGGCGTGGTGCTGATCGGCTTTGACAGCGCGATGGTCGAGCGCACCGGCATTGCCAAGGCCTTCCCCGGCATTCCGATTGCGCTGATTGACGGTGGCCATGACCACAATGGCGACGCCCGGATTGCGCTGGACGAGGACGCCTTGCGCGTGGCACTGGAGACCATGGCACCCAAGGTAGACGCATTTGCCGTGGCATCTGCCTTTGCGGTGCGCAATGCCGCGCATGAGTTGCAGGCGCGCGCGCTGATCGTTCAGGCCACCGGCAAGCCAGTCACCTTGTCGACCGAGTTGTCTTCTTCTTTGGACGCACCCCGGCGGGCGCTCACCGCGACGCTCAACGCGCGCCTGATTGCCCGCGTCTCAGGACTGATCGACGCCGTGGGACGCTCCATGGCGCAATTGGGCGTGGTCTGCCCGCTGATGATCGTCAAGGGCGACGGCAGCCTGGCGCTGGCGCACAGCTTGGCCACCCGGCCCATTGAGACGGTGCTCTCGGGCCCAGCCGCGAGTCTGGTGGGCGCGCAATGGCTCTCGGGCCTGCAAAGTTTCATCATGTCCGACATGGGAGGCACCACCACTGACTTGGGCGTGCTGATCGACGGGCGCCCGCGCGTGAACGAAGAGGGCGCCGAAGTGGGCGGCTGGCGCACCATGGTGCGCGCCATCGACGTGCGCACCATCGGCCTGGGCGGCGACAGCGAAGTGGCGTTGGGTGCGGCGGGCAAGCTCACCATCAACCCCCAGCGCATCGTGCCCGTGTCCCTCTTGGGCGCGCGCTATCCGCAGGTGCTGGCGATGTTGCAGGCCGATCTGGCCGATGTGGATGGCGGCGGCGCGCTGCACGGTCGTTTTGTGCTGCTGCCTTTTGGCGCGCGCGCCGGGGCCACGACCGCCGAATTGCCCCCGCGCGAGGCCGAAGTCTTTCGCCTGGTGACCGAGGCGCCGCAGCCTCTGCGCAAACTCGCCACCTCGCTGCACGCGCAGCGCGCCATTGCCGCCCTGCAAAAGAAAGGCTTGGTGCAGGTGGCTGGATTTACCCCGTCGGATGCGGCCCATGTGCTGGATTTGCAGGCCAACTGGTCCAAACCTGCTGCCGTGCTGGCCGCGCAATTGGGCTGCCGCCTGCGCGAAATGAAGCTGCCTACGCCCGAGCGCACCCGGGCCTATGCCCAGTTGGTGTGGAGCGAGACCGTGCGCCTGACGGCCAAAGCCATTTTGGATACCGCTTGCGGCTTTACCCTGCCCGAGGACAAGCTGGTGCACGCCGTGTGCAGCGGCACGCCCCGCGTGGGCCTGACCGAGGTCAGCCTGCGCCCCAGCGTGCCGGTGGTGGCGGTAGGTGGGCCGGTGAAGGTGTATTACGGCGAAGTGGGCCAGCGCCTGGGCTGCGAGATGGTTTTTCCACCTTTTTGCGACGTGGCCAACGCCGTGGGTGCGGCCACCGGCGTGGTGGCACATGCGGTGCGGGTGGAAGTGCATGGCGATGGCAGCGGCGTATTCCGCCTGCATTCCACCGTGGGCACGCAGCAATTCACCGACCCCGCGCAGGCGCTGGAGGCGGCAAACACCCTCGCACGCCAAAGCGCTTTGGACGCAGTTCGCGCGATGGGGGCGGCCAACCCCCAAGTTCAAATAGGGGTAGAAAAGACCTACTTTCCGAACGCCGTTGACGACCGGGGACTGATGGAAGCGGTGGTGCTGGCCGAGGCGATGGGCAGGCCCTGAGCGCCTTAAATCGACAGGTTGGAAGCGCCTTCATAGGCTTGGCACAGGTAGTTGATCCGCATTTCACCGGGCGTTCCCGCTCTGGCGGGGGAAAAACTCAGGGCCTCGACGGGCAATTCGGGTTCCTCGTGCACCGGGTCGCTGGCGGAGTCGACGTCGCTGAAATAGGTGTTGGCGGTGTAGGCCAGAAGCCGGCGATCGCAGTCGACGTAGCTGATATAGGTGGTAGACCGGTAGCCCGTGTTGTCGGGACCGAATTGTGTTTCTGACCAGGCCGTGCGCAGCTTGGCGCGTGTGAAATGGGACTGCTTGGCCACGCTGGTCGGGTCTACGAACCAATAGGTGATTTTTTTCAAGTCGGTGCTGGTGGTGAGGAGTTTCCATTCAGCTGCGTTGGCCGCCATCGACAGCGCCCAGACCAGCAGGGGTGCCAGTTTTCTCACATCGTGCTCCTCATGGTGTTGTGGCCGGGCGGCGCGCACCGTTTTGCTGGCGCAAGGCCCCACCCGGTTTGCCGATTGTGTCGGCAATTGCCTGTGCTGGTACGCACAGATGGCCAATTATCAGCGCACTAAATCAGGGCGGCGGAGCCTTGGAATATGGCCTGTGTCTTGCTTGCGATGGGGCAGTTAAGCTGCGACATAAGATGCGTGCGATTGGTCGCATGCTGACCGCTTGTCAACCCAAAATTTCACCAAGGCTCGCTTGCCACGCCACCTATGTCCATTCATGTAGCCCTCCACCACGTCACCCATTACCGCTACGACCGCCCGGTGCAGCTTGGCCCCCAGGTGGTTCGCCTGCGCCCAGCGCCGCACTGCCGCAGCCGTATCTTGTCGTACAGCCTGCGCATTGAGCCGTCCGACCACTTCATCAACTGGCAGCAAGACCCGTTTGCCAACTACCAGGCCCGCCTGGTGTTCCCCAAAAAGACCACTGATTTCAAGGTCACGGTCGATCTGGTGACCGAAATGGCGGTGTTCAACCCGTTTGACTTCTTTGTCGAGCCTTCGGCCAAGGAAGTGCCTTTTGATTACAGCGAGGCGCTGCAAGAAGAGTTGCAGTCCTATCTTGCCAAGCTGCCACCCACCCCCGCCTTTGAAAAATACCTGGACGCAGTGGACCGCACGCCGCTGCGCTCGATTGACTTTTTGGTCAATATCAATAGAAGCCTGCACCAAGACATCAGCTACCTCATCCGCATGGAGCCCGGTGTGCAAACGCCGGAGGAGACGCTCACCCTGCGCAGCGGCTCCTGCCGCGATTCAGCCTGGCTGCTGGTACAGCTGTTTCGCCACCTGGGGCTGGCGGCGCGCTTTGTGTCGGGCTACCTGATTCAGCTCACGCCCGACGTCAAGTCGCTCGATGGCCCCAGCGGCACCGAGGTCGATTTCACCGACCTGCACGCCTGGTGCGAGGTGTATTTGCCCGGTGCGGGCTGGATTGGCCTGGACCCGACCTCGGGTCTGCTGGCCGGTGAGGGCCATATTCCCCTGGCCTGCACGCCAGCGCCCTCGGCCGCCGCGCCCATAGAGGGCCTGATGGACGAGGCGGAAGTTACGTTCCACCACGAAATGTCGGTCACCCGCGTCCACGAGTCCCCGCGCGTGACCCGCCCTTACAGCGACGAGCAATGGGAGGCCGTGCTGGCCCTGGGCGAGCAAGTGGACAAAAAACTCCTGGCCGGTGACGTGCGCCTGACCATGGGCGGCGAACCCACCTTTGTGGCGGTGAACGACCGCGACGCTGCCGAATGGAACACCGACGCCCTGGGCCCGACCAAGCGCGGCCTGGCCACCGAGCTGGTGCACAAGCTGCGCGCGCAGTACGGCCAAGGCGGCTTTTTGCACTTTGGCCAGGGCAAGTGGTACCCCGGCGAACAACTGCCGCGTTGGGCACTGAGCATTTACTGGCGCGCCGACGGCCAACCTTGCTGGCAAGACCCCACGCTGTTCGCCGACGAACGCGAACCCAGCGCCTACACCGCTGCCGACGCACGCCGCTTCATAGCCACCCTGGCCACGCGCCTGGCGGTGCCCCAAGAGCACATCTTGGCTGGGCATGAGGACGCCTGGTACTACCTGTGGCGCGAGCGTCGCCTGCCAGTCAACGTAGACCCGTTTGACGCGCGTCTGGACGATGAACTGGAGCGCGCCCGCCTGCGCCGCGTGTTCTCGCAAGGCCTGCAAGCCGAAGTGGGCTACATCCTGCCCCTGCGCCCCTATGAAGCCGACCCGGCGCACGCCGTGGTGGCAGGCGCCAAAGCGCCGCAATGGGAAAGTGGCCGCTGGTTTGTGCGCGACGAGCGCCTGTATTTGATGCCCGGCGACTCGCCCATGGGCTGGCGCCTGCCGCTGGATTCCTTGCCCTGGATTGCGCCCACCGACCGGCCCCAGCTTATTGAGCAAGACCCGTTTGCCCCGCGCAGCGCCTTAAAACCCGCCTTGGTAACACCGTCTTTGCAATCGCGCACCGCCGCACCAGCGGCCCCGGCGGACGCTTCGGCCCACGTGGATGGCGCTTCGATGTCCCCATCCGCCGGTCTTGCACCGGCATTCGCTGGAAAGGCCGGCGCATTGGGTTCGATGTCCGCATCTTTGTCCGCGAACCGCGCCGCCACATCGGCAGCCACTGCCAAGGCCGCACCGCAAGCGCCTGAGAAGTTCGAGTCCGACCCTAGCCAGGTACGCACCGCCGTGTGCGTGGAAGTGCGCGACCCGCGCCGCGCCAACGGCCCGAAGGCAGAAGAAAAGGGCAGCGCCAGCGGCGTGTTGTATGTGTTCATGCCCCCGCTGCCGCGCCTGGAAGACTACCTGGACCTGGTGGCCGCAGTGGAGGCCACGGCACGCGAACTGGACGTCAAGATCGTGATGGAAGGCTACCCACCCCCGCGCGACCCGCGCCTCAAGCTCTTGCAAGTCACGCCCGACCCGGGCGTCATTGAGGTCAATATCCACCCCGCCCACAACTGGGCCGAGGTGGTGGAGCACACCGAATTTTTGTACCAAGCCGCTTTTGAGACCCGCCTGTCAGCCGAAAAGTTCATGACCGATGGCCGCCACACCGGCACCGGCGGGGGCAACCACGTGGTCATGGGCGGCGCCACGCCCGCCGACAGCCCCTTCTTGCGCCGCCCCACGCTCTTGGCCAGCTTGCTTTTGTACTGGCACAACCACCCCAGCCTGA
>CANFWT010000035.1 GCA_947450895.1 Comamonadaceae bacterium
ACCGTGTGGGCGCTCGCTGGTGTGGCGCGCTTGACGGCGGGCTTGGTGGTGTTGTCTCCCGGAGACGACTTTGTCTGGCCCGAGGGCGAGGCCTGGCCCGTGAAATTCATGCGCAAGTCTTGCGGCGGCGCCACACGGGCGCACAGCGTCTTCAACGGCCTACAGGCCTTGCGCGAATCGGGCGCGCGCGACCAGGACTGGGTGCTGGTGCACGACGCGGCGCGCTGCCTGATCACGCCCGATATGGTGAACGCCCTGATGGAGGCCTGCATGAACGATCCGGTGGGCGGTCTGCTGGCCCTGCCTTTGCCCGACACCCTTAAGCGTGCCGTGGAGGGCCGCGTGGCCGCCACCGTGCCGCGCGAGGACAAATGGCTGGCGCAGACGCCGCAAATGTTTCGCCTGGGCGCGCTGCAAACCGCGTTGGCCGTCCAAGCCGCCACGGGATTTGCGGGTGTGACCGACGAGGCCAGCGCCATAGAGATGGCGGGACAGCAGCCGCTGCTGGTGCCCGGCAGCGCGCACAACTTCAAGGTTACCTACCCGGCAGACTTTGCCCTGGCGCAGGCGGTATTGACCAGCCGTGCCAGCACTCCTAAAGGCACTCATTCATGACAAACATCCGTATCGGCGAAGGCTGGGACATCCATGCCTTGGTGGAAGGGCGAAAACTAATCCTGGGCGGCGTGGAAATTCCCCATAGCAAAGGCCTGCTGGGCCATTCGGACGCCGATGCGCTGCTACACGCCATCACCGACGCCCTTTTAGGCGCCGCCGCTATGGGCGACATCGGCACGCACTTTCCAGACACAGACGCTGCCTTCAAGGGCGCCGATTCCGCTGTGTTGCTGCAAGAGGCCGTGCGCCGGGTGCGCGCCAAAGGCTTCGAGATTGGCAATGTGGACAGCACCGTGATCGCCCAGGCGCCCAAGCTGGCACCCTATATTGGCGCCATGCGCGAAAGCATTGCGCGGGCGCTGACGGTGGCAGTGGACCAAGTCAATGTGAAGGCCAAGACCGCTGAAAAAATGGGGCCGGTAGGCGAGGGCCGCGCCATGGAGGCGCGCGCCGTGGTCTTGTTGACCTGCTGAGGCCCTGGGGCGCGGAATTTACTGCGCGGCCCAGCCGCCGTCCATGTTCCATGCCACGCCGCGCACATTGTTGCCGGCCGCAGAGCACAAAAACACGGCCAGCGCGCCCAGTTCTTCCGGGGTGGTAAATTGCAGCGAGGGCTCTTTTTCGCCCAGCAGCAAGGCGGTGGCCTCGGCGTTGGATACGCCCAAGGCGGCGGCTTTGGCGTCCACCTGCTTTTGCACCAAGGGCGTGAGCACCCAGCCCGGACAAATGGCGTTGCAGGTGACGCCGGTGGTGGCGTTTTCCAGCGCCGTGACCTTGGTCAGACCCACCAGGCCATGCTTGGCCGCCACGTAGGCGGATTTTTCGGCTGAGGCGACCAGTCCGTGCACCGAGGCCACGTTCAAAATGCGCCCCCAGTTGCGCGACAGCATGCCCGGGAGCGCAAAGCGGCTGGCGTGGAAGGCGCTGCTGAGGTTGATGGCGATGATGGCGTCCCAGCGCTCTGGCGGAAAGTTTTCGATGCGTGCCACGTGCTGGATGCCGGCGTTGTTTACCAGAATGTCGACGGCGCCAAACGTGGCCTCGGCGTGGCGCACCAGGTCTTCAATCTCGGCGGGCTTGCTCATGTCGGCGCCGTGGTAGCTGACGGCGGCGCCCAGCGCCTTGATCTCCGCCATGGGGCCGTCGGCGTCGCCAAAGCCGTTCATCACAATGTTGGCGCCCTGGGAGGCCAAAGCTTTGGCCAGTCCCAGGCCAATGCCGCTGGTCGATCCGGTAACGAGGGCGGTTTTGCCTTGGAGCATGGAGAGTCTTCCTTGTGTCAAAAAGGGGCCTGGCCCCTGGGGTTGGGTATCCATTAGGATGCAAGCATTATCAATCTGCCACCCTGTCTGGCCCTTACGCCGATTGGCCCCATCCGCATGTCCGCACCCAGCCTGCATTTTCTAAATTGCACCACGCCTGAACCCCACCGCATGGCCTATTGGCAGTGGGGCGACGCCGCAGCCACCCACACCGTGCTGTGCGTGCACGGCCTGACCCGCCAGGGGCGCGACTTTGATGTGCTGGCGCAAACCCTGGTGGCGCGCGCCGCTGGCAATTTGCGCGTGGTGTGCCCCGACGTGGTGGGGCGGGGCAAAAGTGACTGGTTGACTGAGCCCATGGGCTACCAGATTCCCCACTATGTGGGCGATATGCTGGCGCTGCTTGCGCACCTTAAACCCCAAACCCTGGACTGGGTGGGCACCAGCATGGGTGGGCTCATCGGCATGGTGGCCTGCAGCCTGGCGCCCACCGTGGGCGTGCCGGTGCGCCGCCTGGTGCTCAACGACGTGGGGCCCACCATCGAGTGGTCGGCCTTGCAGCGCATCGGTCAGTACCTGGGCAAGAGCGGGCACTTTGCCAGCGAGCAGCAGGCTGCCGACGCCATGTGGGCGATTGCCAGCAGCTTTGGCCCGCATACGCCAGCGCAGTGGCTGGCGCTGTCCAAGCCCATGCTCAAGCGGGTGAGCAGTGCGGTGCAAGAAGCGGTTTATGCCCTGCATTACGACCCCGCCATTGCCGTGCCCTTTGGCCTGGTGACGCAAGAGGCTGCGGCCCAAGGCGAGGCGGCCATGTGGCAGGCCTATGAGGCCATCACCGCCCCAACGCTGTTGGTGCGCGGCGCCGATTCCGATCTGCTTTCACCCGCCACCGCCTTGCAGATGACGCAGCGCGGCCCCAAGGCGCGCCTGGTGGAATTCGCGGGTGTGGGTCACGCCCCTACGCTGATCGCCCCCGACCAGACCGCGGCGCTGGCGTCTTTCCTGCTGGCTCCCAGCGCCTGAAATCGGCCCAGGCAGCGGCGCACACCATGAAAAGCCACGGCGCCGACACCCAGGCAGGCCAGGCCTCCGCATTAGCAGCGGCGACCGCTGAGAGCCTGCCCCAGCAGACCGATGCTTTGGCGCGGGCACGCGCCTTTGCCGAGCCATTGCTCGCCAGTGCGGTGCTGGACACGGGCGAAAGCGTGCTGGCCCATGCGGACGCGGTAGCTGCCATTCTGGCCACCATGGGAGGCTCTGACGCCATGCAGGCAGCCAGCTACCTGGTCTATGCCTGTGAGCACCTGAACAAGCCCCATGAGGTCATCGCCAAGGCCTTTGGCGACAACTTTGCGGACTTGGCGTTAGAAACCACCAAGCTGGTGCGCTTGCAGCGCATGGCGCGCATTGCCCAAACCGCCGCCGGTCGAGGGCCCCAGGCTGCGCCCATGGCGCAAACCACGGCGGCCCAAACCGAGAGCGTGCGCAAGATGCTTTTGGCGTTTTCACGGGATTTGCGGGTGGTCATGCTGCGCCTGGCCTCGCGTCTGCAAACCCTGCGCCACTTTGCCGCCACCAAGCTGCCCTTGCCCCCGGGCCTGGCCGCAGAGTCCATGCAGGTCTTTGCGCCGCTGGCCAACCGGCTGGGCATCTGGGAAGTGAAGTGGGAGCTTGAAGACCTGGCCTTTCGTTTTCTGGAGCCCGGCACCTACCGCCAGGTCGCACAGTGGCTGGACCAAAAGCGCACCGCACGCGAGCTGGCGGTGGACGCGGTGCGCCGCGCCTTGGCCGATGATTTGCACGCCCATGGCATCAACGCGCAGGTGCAGGGTCGGCCAAAAAACATTTACAGCATCGTCAAAAAAATGCGCGGCAAGTCCTTGGACTTTGCGCATGTGTTTGACATCCGCGCCTTGCGCGTGATCGTGTCCACCGTGGACGAGTGCTACGCGGCGCTGGCGCTGGTGCACAGTAAGTTTGCGCCCATTGCTGCCGAGTTTGACGACTACATTGCCAAACCCAAGGGCAATGGCTACCAGTCGCTGCACTCGGTGGTGCGCGACGCCCAAGGCCAGGCCATTGAGGTGCAAATCCGCACCCACGCCATGCACCAGCACGCCGAGCACGGCGTGGCCGCCCACTGGGTCTACAAAGAGGCAGGCACCAAAGGCTATGCCGGTGTGTCCGCCAGTGGCGCGTACGACGCAAAAATTGCCGTGTTGCGCCAGCTCATGGCCTGGGAACGCGAGCTCTCCAGGGGCGAGGGGGCCGGTAACCCGGCGTCTGCGGCTGTGGCGGGCGCGGACGCGGCACCATCGTTTGACGACCGCATTTATGTGCTCACGCCCGAGGCGGCGATTGTGGAGTTGCCCCAGGGCGCCACGCCGGTGGACTTTGCCTACAGCGTGCACACCACGCTGGGCCACCGTTGCCGCGGTGCGCGGGTGGACGGCGCCATGGTGCCGCTGCACACGCCACTGAAAAATGGCCAGACGGTGGAGATCATCACGGTCAAGGAGGGCGGCCCGTCGCGCGACTGGCTCAACCCGGAACTGGGCTTTTTGTCCAGCCCGCGCGCCCGCGCCAAAGTGCGCGCCTGGTTCAACGCCCTGGCCATGGGCGAGACCGTGGCCAAGGGGCGCGAAGCGGTGGAAAAACTGCTGCAGCGCGAAGGCAAGACGGCAGTCAAGCTCGACGACCTGGCCGCGCGCCTGGGCTTTAACGCGGCAGAAGACTTGTTTGAGGTGGTCGGCAAGGACGAGTTTTCGCTGCGCAACATTGAAATCCTGCTGCGTCCGCCCGAACCGGTGGCGCCAGACGAAGACCTGGTGCCCATCCGCAAGCCGCGCCAAAGCCCGGCCTCGGGCAAAGGTGGCGTGCTGGTCGTGGGCGTGGACTCTTTGCTCACGCAATTGGCCAAGTGCTGCAAACCCGCACCGCCAGACGCCATCAGCGGCTTTGTCACGCGCGGCAAAGGCGTGAGCATTCACCGCGCAGATTGCCCCAACCTGCGCAATATGGTGGGCCGCAGCGGTGAACGGGTGATTGATGTGCAATGGGGCGGCGCCAGCGCCCCAGGCGGCAAAGATGCCAGTGTCTACCCCGTGGATGTAGCCATAGAAGCGGTGGACCGCCAGGGGCTGCTGCGCGATATTTCGGAGGTGTTCACCAAGGAAAAGATGAATGTGATTGGCGTGCAGACCCAATCCGTCAAGGGCATGGCCTGGATGACCTTCACGGTGGAAGTCGCCGATTCAGGTCACCTGGGCCGCGTGCTGCGTGCGGTCACTGCCCTCGAAGGCGTTCGCGTGGCACGCCGCCGCTAAAGGGCCCAAGCGCGCTGCTTATTGCGTCCCAAAGATGCGGTCGCCCGCATCTCCCAAGCCCGGCAGGATATAGCCGTGGTCGTTGAGTTCGCGGTCAATGGCGGCCGTAAAAATTTCCACGTCAGGATGCGCGCCATACAGGGTGTTGATTCCTTGGGGCGCGGTCAAAATGCACAAAAATTTGATGGACTTGGGCTTGCACTCTTTGAGCCGCGTGATCGCAGCTGCGGCTGAATTGCCAGTGGCCAGCATGGGATCCACCACAATCACATCACGCTCTTGCATGTCTTTGGGCATCTTGAAGTAATACTCCACGGCCTGCAAGGTAGCGGGGTCCCGGTAAATTCCGATGTGGCCCACGCGCGCACCCGGCACCACAGACAAAACGCCATCCAAAATTCCGTTGCCTGCGCGCAAGATGGACACAAAAACCAGTTTTTTCCCGTCTATGGCAGTGCCTTGCATGGTCTCGAGCGGAGTCTCAATTTCCACTGTTTGGGTGGCCATGTCGCGCGTCACTTCATAGACCATCAAACTGCTGAGTTCCCCCAGCAGTTGGCGAAAGCTGTTGGTGCTGGCCTCTTTTTTGCGCATCAGGGTGAGCTTGTGCTGCACCAGGGGGTGGTCGATCAAGTGCACATGGGGGCGTGCTGCAGCGGATATTTGGATCATGGTTTGCTCGCAGAGAGGGGCCTTGGGGAGAAATGTTCAGCCCGCCAAACTCTAACCGAACTCAGCGTCTTGCTGGTGCGTCCTGCCGCAGGGGCTGGCCCGCGGCTTCAGGGCGCAGCACCGCTGGGGTCTTCCATGGTTTGCAAAAGCCCCAGCGGGTTGGTGCGTCGGAGCGTGGACTGGACTTTGGGCTGCCCGCTCCACTGCTTGTACACCACGGTTTCATCCACGACCACGATCAGGGCTGCAAATTTCCAACCCGTAGTAAGCGTGTCACGCCGGAAATTGAGCAGGTCCAGCAGCACATGGCCCACCCGGCGGTGCTCCATGTGGCTGGGTTCCATCGCGTAGCCAACGCAGCCCGCGCCTGCGCGCATGCAGTCCAAGATGCCGCGCGGCACGGTTGCGCCCTCTTGCAGCGGCGACGGTAGCGCGGCCTGCACCACTTGTGCCCGGTTGAGCAATTGCATGTTGGGCAGATGGTCGGGGCCAAAGCCCAGTTTGCGAACCGTTTGCAGGGTGGTTTGGTAAGGCACTATTTCGTCAAAGCTGCGCTTGGCCGCGTCAAAGTCTGTCCATGGTGTGGTGACCTCCTGCTGTATTGAGGGCAGCAGGTTGGCGCACCCGCCCGCCAGCGCCGCATACAGGAGCAAGGCAAACAGTGTTGTGGGTTGGACCATCGTTTCTTCAGCCAGTTGGGTGACCGTTCACCTCCGCGAAGTAGGAAGCCAAGCCCCCATGCATCTCCGACGCTTTTGAGTCTAGCGGTGCGCCACGGCAAGGCCATTGACCGGCGTCAATGAAACCGGCCGCCGTTGGGGTGCACACCAGACCCAAAAGTACAATCCAAGGCGCAGACAACTGAACTACAGAAGGATTTCGCGTGGCAGGACACAGTAAATGGGCCAATATTCAGCACCGCAAAGGCCGTCAGGACGAAAAGCGCGGCAAGATCTGGACGCGCATCATCCGTGAAATCACTGTGGCCGCCCGTGCCGCTGGCGGCGACCTGGGCATGAACCCCCGCCTGCGCCTGGCCGTAGAAAAAGCCAAGGCCGCCAATATGCCGGCCGAGCGCATCAAATACAACATCGACAAAGCCACCGGGAATGCCGAGGGCGTGAGCTACGAAGAAATCCGCTACGAAGGCTATGGCATCGGCGGCGCGGCCATCATTCTGGACACCATGACCGACAACAAGGTGCGCACCGTGGCCGAAGTGCGCCACGCCTTTAGCAAGCACGGCGGCAATATGGGCACCGAAGGCTCGGTGGCGTTTCAGTTCAAGCACTGCGGCCAGATCATTTATGCGCCTGGCACCAATGAGGATGTGGTGATGAATGCCGCGCTGGAAGCCGGCGCCCAAGACGTGATCACCCACGACGACGGCGTGATTGAGGTGCTGACCGACTACGCCGACTTTGAGGCGGTCAAGGCTGCGCTGGACGCGGCTGGCCTGGTGTGCGAGGAAGCGGCGGTCACCATGCGCGCCGAAAACACCATTGAACTGTCTGGTGACGATGCCGAGCGCATGCAAAAACTGCTCGACGTGCTCGAAGACCTGGACGACGTACAAGAAGTCTTTCACAACGCCGCGCTATGAATATTCTGGTCATTGGCGGCGGTGGCCGCGAACACGCACTGGCCTGGAAGCTGGCCCAGTCGCCCAAAGTGCAGCGGGTGTATGTGGCGCCGGGCAACGGTGGCACGGCACTCGATGCACGCCTGAAAAACCTGCCGATTACCGACATTGCCACGCTGCGCGACTGGGCGATCGAGCACAAGATTGCGCTCACCGTGGTTGGCCCCGAAGGCCCGTTGGCGGCAGGCGTGGTAGACGATTTTCGGGCCCACGGCCTGCGCGTCTTTGGCCCCACCCAGGCTGCTGCGCAACTGGAAAGCTCCAAGGCGTTTTCCAAGGCCTTTATGCAGCGCCACGGCATTCCGACTGCGCACTTTGAGGTCTTTTCTGACGCCGCCGCCGCCCACGCCTACCTGGACAAAATGGGTGCGCCCATCGTGGTCAAGGCCGACGGTCTGGCCGCAGGCAAGGGCGTGGTGGTGGCGATGACGCTGCCCGAGGCGCACGCCGCCGTGGACTTCATGCTGGCCGACGGTGCCTTTGGCAATGCATCTGCGGGTGGTGAGGCGCGGGTGGTGATCGAGGAATTTTTGATCGGCGAAGAGGCCAGCTTCATCGTGCTGTGCGATGGCAAAAACGTGTTGCCGATGGCCACCAGCCAGGACCATAAACGCCTGAAAGACGGTGACGCTGGCCCCAACACCGGTGGCATGGGCGCCTACTCCCCTGCGCCCGTCGTCACCCCCGCCGTGCACGCCCGCGCCATGCGCGAGGTGATCCTGCCCACGATCCGGGGCATGGAGAAAGACGGTATTCCCTTCACCGGCTTTCTGTACGCTGGCTTGATGATCGACCCGCAGGGCCAGGTCAAAACTTTGGAATTCAATTGCCGCATGGGCGACCCGGAAACCCAGCCCATCATGGCGCGCCTGAAAACCGACTGGGTGGACGTGCTGTGGGCCGCCACCGAGCCAGCAGGAAGCACCGCGCTGGCCGACCTGGAATTGCAGTGGGACCGACGCACCGCCTTGGGCGTGGTGCTGGCCGCCCCGGGCTATCCACAGTCGCCGCGCGTGGGCGACGCCATTACTGGCATTCCTAAGGCAACGGACGAGGTTGTGGTGTTCCACGCAGGCACGCAGTTTCAGGACGGCGTGTTGAAAACTTCGGGTGGGCGTGTGCTGTGTGTGACTGCGCTGGCCGACACGGTGAAAGTGGCGCAGGCGCGGGCTTACGACGCGGTGCGGCAAATCCACTTTGACGGCATGCAGTTTCGCAGCGACATCGGCTTTCGGGCGCTCAAGGCGTAATGCACGGGCTCCCGCAACCCGCCTGAGCCCATGAGCGACGCCTTCTTGTTGCCCCACCCGGTGCAGATGCGCGGTAGCCGGCTTGCCAGTGCCGTACTGAAGGTGTCTGGATGGACGCTGCAATTTCAGGGTTTGCCCACTTTGCAAGGTGTTTTCGTGGTTTATCCGCACACCAGCAACTGGGACTTTGTGGTTGCAGTGCTGGCCAAATGGGCGTTGGGCGTGCAGTTGAATTTCTGGGGCAAGGACAGTTTGTTCAAAATCCCCGGGCTGGGCCGCTGGCTTCGCTGGATCGGCGGCATTCCGGCAGTGCGCGACGTGCCCGGCGGGCTGGTGGGCCAGGCGGTAGCGGGGATGCAAGCCGCGCAGCGCTCGCAGCGTTATTGCTGGATGGGCCTGTCGCCTGAGGGCACGCGCAAATGGACGGCGGGCTGGCGCAGCGGCTTCTACCAAACCGCTTTGCAAGCCCAGGTTCCGCTGTGTTTGGTGCAACTCGACTACGCCAGGCGCCGTGTGGTGGCGACCCATTTCTACCGGCTCAGTGGCGACGAGCAGGCCGATATGGCCCACATCGCGGCCAGTTTTGTCGGCGTGCAGGGCCACCGACCGCAAGGGGCTTCGCCCATTACCCTGCTACGGTCCGCCCCCATGTCCAAGCTTCAGGCAGATACCCCCAAACTGCCGCCAACTGGAGAGAGTCCCCGTGTTTGAAATCGCATCCCCCGACACCGTGCGCCACTACTTGGTCGACTTGCAGAGCCGCATTACCGGCGCTGTTGCCGACCTTGATGGTGGCACGTTTGCGGTTGACGTCTGGGAAAAAGCCCCGGGTGAAACGCTGCAGGGCAATGGCATCACCCAGATTCTGGAGAACGGCGCGGTGTTCGAGCGCGCGGGCTGCGGTTTTTCGCATGTTCGCGGGCCGCGCCTGCCGCCCAGCGCCACCCAGCACCGCCCCGAGCTGTCGGGCGCTCCGTTTGAGGCCATGGGTGTCTCGCTGGTGTTCCATCCGCGCAACCCCTATGCGCCCACGGTGCACATGAACGTGCGCATGCTGGCCGCCAAGAACCCCGAAGGTCAGACCGTGTGCTGGTTTGGTGGCGGCATGGACCTGACGCCGATTTATGGTTTTGCCGAAGACGCGGCGCACTTTCACCAAAGCTGCAAAGACGCGCTCGCGCCCTTTGGTGAGGACAAATACCCGCGCTTCAAAACCTGGTGCGACGACTACTTTTTTCTCAAACACCGCAACGAGCCGCGCGGCATAGGCGGCGTGTTTTTTGACGACTTTTCCGAGCTCGGCCAGGAACGCAGTTTTGCCATGCTGCGCGCGGTAGCCGACGCCTTTTTGGGCGCCTATATGCCCATCGTGCAGCGGCGCAAAGACATGGAATACGGCAGCCGCGAGCGTGAGTTTCAGCTCTACCGCAGGGGCCGCTATGTGGAGTTCAACCTGGTGTGGGACCGGGGCACGCACTTTGGCCTGCAGTCGGGCGGGCGCACCGAGTCGATTCTGCTGTCCATGCCGCCATTGGCCAGTTGGTCTTACCAGCATGTGCCCGCGCAGGGCACGCCTGAGGCGGCCCTGTACGCGCAGTTTTTGGTGCGCAAGGACTGGGTTTGACCCACTTCCGAACGCGCATCGGCATCTTCGGCGGCGCCTTTGATCCGCCCCACCTGGGCCACGTGGCGTTGGCGCAAGCGGCCGCGGACCAATTAGGGTTGGCCCGCTTGCGGGTGGTGCCCACCGGGCAGGCCGCGCACAAGCAACGGCCCCTGAGCCCGGCCATCCACCGACTTGCCATGTGTGAACTCGCCTTTGCTGCGGTGCCCCAAGTGGTCGTAGATCCACGCGAAACCTTGCGCCCCGGCCCCAGCTACACGGTCGATACGCTGGAGGAAATGCGCAGGGAATACCCACACGCGCATCTGTGTTTGCTCATCGGGCAGGACCAAGCGATGGCGCTGGACCACTGGCACCGCGCCGGCGCGCTGGCCCAGCTTGCTACAATCTACGTTGCTGCGCGCCCTGAATCTGCGGCCACGCCCAGTCCCATCGCCCCCTCCCTGGTTGAAAAATTCGCTTTGCAATGGCTCCCCATGCCGGCCATGCTGCACAGTGCGACTGATATTCGTCATCGCGCGGCGCACCACCAAAGCATAGAAACCCTGGTTTCAGACCCTGTTGCGCGCTATATTGCCACCCACCACCTTTACCAATCGCCCTGATGACCACTACCTCTGCCGCCAAAAAAAATGACATCCAAAAACTCCAGCGCGCCATCGTGGATGGCCTGGAGGACGTCAAGGCCCAGGACATTGTGGTGTTTGATACCGAGCAGCTCTCAGCCCTTTTCGAACGGGTGGTCGTGGCCTCGGGCACGTCCAACCGCCAGACCAAGGCGCTGGCGTCCAGTGTGAGCGACGCGGTGCGTGAGGCCGGTTTCCCCAAGCCCCGCCTGGAGGGCGAGGCCAATGGCGAATGGATCATCGTGGATTGTGGCCAGGCCGTAGTGCATGTGATGCAGCCCAGTTTTCGCGCTTATTACGACCTTGAAGAACTGTGGGGCGAAAAGCCGGTGCGCCTAAAGCTTGGCGTGGCCAAGCCCGCCCCAGTGGCCAAGGCGCCGGTTGCCGCCAGCGCGGCCAAGCCCGCCACCACGCTACGGCGCTCCAACGCCGCCAAGATTGGCGTGGCAGAAGCCTTCCCCTCCCGCGCCCAGGCTGCCAAGACGGCCGCTGCCAATGCGGCTGCGGCCAAACGCGACGCTGGCAAGGCCGCCTTGGCCAAAGCAAGCCCCGCAAAAGCTCCTGCGCGCAAGTCGGCGGCTGGAAAAACCGCTACTTCCGCAAGCGCGCCCATTACCAAAGTGGTGGTTTCGGCCGCCAAAGTAGCGGCCAAGAAAGCGGCGCCCGCTAAAAAGGCAGTAGCGAAGAAGGCCGTGGCAACGAGGGCGGCACCGGCCAAAAAAGCCGCCGCCAAAAAGTCCGCGCCCCGCGTCTGAGGCGCACGTGCGGCTGGTCATCGTTGCCGTGGGCCAGCGCGTGCCCGATTGGGCGCAAACCGCCTGGGACGACTACGCCAAGCGCTTTCCGCATGAGATCAAGATCGAACTCAAAGCGGTGAAAACCGAGCCACGCGGCTCCAAAACCCTGGACACCTTGTACGCCGCCGAGCGCGCCCGCATTGAGGCGGCCATTCCCAAAGGCGCACGCGTGGTGGTGCTCGACGAGCGTGGCACCACGCTCACCACCCTGGCCTTGGCCAGCCGCCTGACCGACTGGCAGCTCGGTGGCGGCGATGTGGCCTTGGTGATCGGCGGGCCCGATGGCATTGAGCCGGCCTTTCGCCAAGCGGCGCACGAGCGCATACGCCTCTCGGACTTGACGCTACCCCACGCTTTTGCCCGCGTGCTGCTGATCGAGCAGCTCTACCGCGCCTGGTCTGTCAACGCCAACCACCCCTACCACCGGGAGTAAGTGCCGAGTGTCTGCCCCCAATCCTTTTATTTACCTGGCATCGCAAAGCCCCCGGCGCAGCCAGTTGCTCGCGCAGCTCGGCGTGGAGCACCGCCTGCTGCTGCCCGACGCGGATGAAGACAGCGAGGCGCTGGAAGCCGTGTTGCCCGGTGAAGCGCCGCTTGCCTATGTGCAGCGCGTGACCGACCTCAAGCTCCAGGCGGCATTGACCCGCTTGCACCGGCGCCAGTTGCCGCTGGCGCCAGTGTTGTGTTCGGACACCACGGTGGCCTTGGGCCGCGCCATTTTGGGCAAGCCACAGGACGCCGCAGATGCCGCGCGCATGTTGGGCCGCCTCGCTGGGCGCAGCCACCGGGTGCTCACCGCCATTGCACTGGGAAATGGCGCACAGGCGGTGCGGGCTTGCAGCGTATCGCGCGTGACGTTTGCGCCCTTGTCGGCGCAGGACATCGCCACTTACGTGGCCTCGGGCGAGCCCATGGGCAAGGCCGGTGCCTACGCGGTGCAGGGCTTGGCGGCGGCTTTCATTGCGCGCATTGAAGGAAGTTACTCTGGCATCATGGGTCTGCCTTTGTTTGAGACCGCGCAGGCCTTGCGCGCCTTGGAGGCCTTGGAGTAAAGCCGTGCAGCAAGATATTTTGATCAACTGGTCGCCGCAGGAAACCCGCGTGGCCATCGTGGAGCACGGCGCGGTGCAAGAGCTGCACGTGGAGCGCACGCTGGAGCGTGGTCTGGTGGGCAACGTCTATTTGGGCAAGGTGGCACGGGTGCTGCCGGGCATGCAGTCGGCGTTTATTGACATTGGCCTGGAGCGGGCTGCTTTTTTGCACGTGGCCGATGTGTGGCACCCGCCGGCCGAGGGCGAGACCATCAGCGCGGCGCGCACCGCGCAGGCGCTGATTCCCATCGAGCGCCAAGTGTTTGAAGGCCAGGCGCTGATGGTGCAGGTGATCAAGGACCCCATGGGCACCAAGGGCGCCCGCCTTTCCACGCAAATCAGCATAGCAGGGCGTTTGCTGGTGTTTTTGCCGCAGGATGACCACATTGGCGTGTCGCAAAAAATCCCCCTGGCGCAGCGCGAAGACTTGCGCCAGCGCGTGCAAGCTCTGGCGGGCAGCGAGGGCGGTGGCTTTATTTTGCGCACCAACGCCGAGGACGCGCAAGACGCCGAGTTGGCCGAGGACATTGCCTATTTGCGCAAAGCCTGGGCGCGTATCAAAAGCGCCTCGGTGAAGTTGGCGCCGCCTGCCGCCTTGCACCAAGACCTGAACCTCTTGCAGCGCGTGCTGCGCGACCTGGTGGGCGAAGCCACGCAAACCATACGCGTGGATTCGCGCGAGCAGTTCGAGGCCTTGCAGGCCTTTGGTGCCGAGTTCATGCCCCAGGCGGTGAAAAAGCTGCAGCACTACAAGGGCGAACGGCCGATTTTTGACCTGTTTGCGATTGACGAAGAAATCGCCAAGGCGCTGGGCCGCCGGGTGGACCTGAAATCGGGCGGCTACCTGATCATCGACCAGACCGAGGCGCTGACCACGGTGGACGTGAACACCGGCGGCTTTGTCGGCGCCCGCAATTTTGACGACACCATTTTCAAGACCAATCTGGAAGCGGCGCAGGCCATTGCGCGCCAGCTGCGCCTGCGCAACCTGGGCGGCATCATCGTGGCCGACTTTATTGACATGGCGCGGGCCGACCACCGTGACGCGGTGCTGGCCGAGTTTAAAAAACAACTTGCGCGCGACCGGGTGAAAACCATGGCGGGTGGCTTTTCGCAGCTCGGGCTGGTTGAGATGACGCGCAAGCGCACGCGCGAATCGCTGGCCCACATGCTGTGCGAGCCCTGCCCGGTGTGCGAGGGCAAGGGCATTGTCAAAACCGCGCGCAGCGTGGTGTACGACATCTTTCGCGAGATCTTGCGCGAGGCGCGCCAGTTCAACCCGCAAGAGTTTCGCATCGTCGCCGCGCCCAAGGTGATTGAGCTGTTTCTGGACGAAGAAAGCCAGCACCTGGCGGGCCTGAGCGAATTCATCGGCAAGCCGGTGTCGCTGCAAAGCGAGTCCGCCATGGGGCAGGAACAGTACGATATCGTGCTGATGTAGCCCATGCGCCTGAAGATTGCCGTCCTGAGCCGCAATTTCAGCACCACCGGTGGCGGCGCCGAGCGCTACGCGGTAGCGGTGGCCGAGCAACTCGCATTGCGCCATGAGGTGCATGTATTTACCCAGCACGCCGGCAATGTGCTGCCCGGCGTGACCTTCCACCCGGTGGCGCTGCCCTTGCGCCGCCCGCGCTGGATCAACCAGCTGTATTTCGCCACCGCTACCTGGTGGGCCACGCGCCGGGGCTTTGACGTGGTGCACTCGCACGAAAACACCTGGCACGGCGCAGTGCAAACCGTGCATGTGCTGCCGGTCAAACACAATCTTTTCCACGGCAAGCGGGGCCTGGCGCTGGCGCTGCGCTGGCTCAAGGTGGTGACCAGCCCGCGTCTGGTGGTCTATCTCTGGCTGGAAAGTCGCCGTTACGCGCCCCTCGCCCAGCGGCGCGTGGTGCTCACATCGCAGGCGCTGCGCCAGGACTTTGTGGCCGCCTACCCCAAGGCTGGCGCCCTGACTGCGGTGATCGCGCCCGGCGTGGCTGCGGTAACCGGCCCGTGTACTGCGGCCCAAAAGCTTCAGGCCCGCGCCACATTGGGGCTGCCCGCCCAAGGGCGGGGACTGCTGTTGGTGGGCAACGATTTGCGCAAGAAGGGCCTGCCCACGCTGCTGCAAGCCTTGGTGGGTATGCCCGACGACGTGTGGCTGGCGGTGGTCGGGCAGTCGCGCCAACTTGCGGACATGCGCGCCCTGGCCCAGCGCTTGGGGCTGGGCCAGCGGGTGTGGTTTGTGGGCGCGCTGTCCGACATGGACCAGGCTTACCGCGCCGCCGATTGCCTGGTGCACCCCACGCTGGAAGATACCTACGCCATGGTGGTGTTAGAAGCCATGGCGCACGGGCTGCCGGTGGTGGTGAGTGCGGCGCGGTGGTGTGGTATCGCGGCAGATTTGCACGATGGCGTTCAAGCGCTGCTATTGCACAAGCCAGACGACGCGCTGGCATTGCATTTGACACTTGGGCGGCTGCTGACAAGTACTGAACTGGTGTCGACCCTGTCGCAGCAAGGGCAATTTTTTGCAAGCAACAAGACTTGGGTAGATGTTGCCAGCGCTTATGAGAGCATTTACTGTCACCTTGAAAACGATCTGTTGACCGCATGAAAATCCCCATCCTCATGTACCACCAATTGGAAGCGCACGCTCCAAAAGGAGCGCCGCTGCGTGGCCTGGTGGTGCGCCCCGCCACTTTTGCGCGCCATATGGCATTGATGCGCTTTTTGGGCTACCGCGGTCTTTCAATGGGCGATTTGATGCCCTATCTGTTGGGAGAGAAGCAGGGTCGGGTCTTTGGCATAACCTTTGACGATGGGTACGAGAATAATCTGCGCCACGCGTTGCCCGTGTTGCAGCGTCACAGCTTCACCGCCACTTGTTATGCGGTGGGTGAAGCTTTGGGCAAAACCAATGCATGGGACGCGGATTTGGGTATCGCGCAGGTCGCGCTCATGGATGCGGCGCAATTGAAGCAGTGGCACGCAGGTGGCCAAGAGGTGGGCAGTCACTCTCAAAATCACTTGCGTCTCACGGCGCTGGCACCGCAGGCGATGCGCGCGCAGATTGTTGAATCGCGTGATGGGCTCAGCGCCGTTTTGAATGAACCATCGGGCGTACGGCATTTCTGCTATCCCTATGGGGATTTCGATCCGGCGGTCGTGGAAGTGGTGCGAGGCGCTGGGTATCTGACTGCGACGACCACGGTGCGGGGCCGCTTTGACACCCATCAGCCCGGCGATTTAATGTTGATTCCGCGTGTGCTCGTGAGCCGCTCCACCACCTGGCTGCATTTGCTGCTGAAGTGCTTCACCCGCTATGAGGACAAGCGCGGGGGCGTGTAGCGCTCGGCGGAACATTACGGACTATCAGACCTCTTCATGGTCGTGCAGGCCCATGCGGTACAGCTTGGCGTAGTGTCCGTCGCGTTCAAGCAGTTCACGGTGCGTACCAACTTCAAGCAACTTTCCGTGGTGCATCACCACAATCCGATCGGCATGTTGCACCGTAGAAAGGCGGTGTGCGATGACCAAGGTAGTACGTCCACGCATCAGCCTTTGCAAAGCTTCTTGCACCATGCGCTCTGACTCGGTGTCTAGAGCCGAGGTGGCTTCATCCAAAATCAGCACCGGCGCATCCTTGTACAGCGCCCGTGCAATCGCGATGCGCTGGCGTTGCCCACCGGAAAGTTCCATGGCGTTGTGTCCTACGAAGGTATCCAGGCCTTGTGGCGCCTGGCGCACATAGTCGCCCAGGTTGGCGGCTTCGAGGCAGCGCAATACTTTGTCGCGGTCTGTCACGCCGCCCAATGCAATGTTGGTGGCGATGGTGTCATTGAGCAAAAACACGTGCTGGCTCACCTGCGCGAATTGGGCGCGCAGAGCCAGAAGGTCCCAATCCTCCAGCCGCACGCCGTCGAGAGACACGGTGCCGGCGGAGCTGCGGATGAAGCGCGGCAGCAGATTGACCAGCGTTGTTTTCCCTGCGCCAGAGCTTCCTACCAGCGCGATCGTTTCTCCGGGACGGATGTCTATGCTGAATCCATCGAGTGCCGGCGGCTTAGCGGTGTCATAAACCACGGAAACCGACTCAAACCGAATCGCTCCGCTGGCCCGTGGCGTGGTGAAGCTGCCGCTGGACTCCAGCGGCGCGTTGGCCAGCAAATCAATGCCTTTTTCGATGGCCGCAAGCCCCCGCGTGAGCGGATTGGCTACTTCGGAGAGGTGTTTTACGGGTGCAATCAACATCAGCATGGCGGTTACAAAGGCCGCAAAGCCCCCGACCGTGGTGCCGCTGGACTGGCTTTGCAGCAACGCCACCGTGATCACTGCGGACAAGGCTACCGCCGACAGAAGTTGGGTCAGTGGTGTCATGGCCGCAGCAGCAGCGGTGGATTTCATGAACAATCGGTTGAGCGTTCCGCCCAGCCGCGTAAAACGCGCTTGCTGCGCCGCTTGTGCCGAGTAAAGCCGGATGTCGCGTTGCATGAGCACGTTTTCTTCAATCACATACGCCAACGCATCGGTCGCTGCCTGCCCCTGTTTGGTAATGCTGTACAGGCGTTTGGTCAGGGTTTTCATCACCCAAGCCACCGCCGGAAAAAGCAGCGCCACTATCAAAGTGAGTTTCCAGTTGATGTACATCAGGTACCCAAGCAGAGCCGCCAGCGTGAGCGAATCGCGCGCCAGCGTCATCAGGGCCTGTACCAGAAGCACTGCACCGGCATGGACTTCGTACACGACGGTATTCGAAAGGGTGCTCGAAGACTGGTTCTTGAAGAGCGAAAAGTCGGCCCGCAAAAGCTGCGCAAACATGGCTTTGCGCATTTCAAAAAGTCCGAGGTTGGCTACTTTTGCCAGCGCCATTTGCGCGATAAAGTTAGACAAGCCGCGCACGCCGAAAATGAGAATAATACAAACGGGTACGGTCCAGAGCTGCAGGTCTCCTTTTTGAAACCCGCTGTCCAACAAGGGCTGCATCAGGGCCGGTATGAGCGGTTCGGTGAGAGACAAAACGATCGCGCCCAGCACTGCGGCCACCCAGGCGTGCGCAGGCTTATGGAAGTAGGGCCAGATCTTCCACAGGCGCGTGCCCACGCTACCTGCGGCCTTGCTCTCGCTTTGGGTTAGGGGAATTGGCGTCATTTCAGGGTCGGACCACTTCGGGTGATGAAGCGGGCGCGTGCAGCCCAAAACCAAGCGCTAAGGCCAAGCTGAGACACAGGAAGTCCCCAATTAGTGCATCAAAAAGCGCGCAATTGAACAGGCAGGCCACCGCGATAGCCAAAAGCACCGACTGCACAGCCCGGCGCGCTGGCGGCTCCATGGGCTTGCACGCGCGCCACGCGGCGGCCAGTATTGCCAGCAGGAGCACGAGGCCGGGCAGGCCTAACTCTACCGCCCATAACAAATACTCCTGGTGGGGATTGCCCACGGTTGGCACATAAGCAGGGAGGCTAAATCCTGGCTCAAGGGCATCGTATTGGCTGCTCCAGCTCCCAGCACCATGCCCTACCCAGGGGCTTTTTTGCAGCGCTAGCAGCGAGTTCTTCCAAAAATGAAGCCGTATGCTGGAGGATGTTTCTGCCGCCAACGGCGTGGTACTTTGGTCCACTGCTGCGACTTCAGTTTTTACCAGCCACAACCTATCCAAGGCCTGGGGGGCCGCTAGGGAGACCATGAAGCCCATGAGCACAGGTGCCAATAAGGCGGCCCAGCGCCAGCGTCCCGGCATTTCCCAACAAACGGCAGCTGTGACGAGAACCAGCGCGACCACATACCCGGTGCGCCCAATGAAAAGTCCAAAAACGGCCCCCAACGCCAGCCCGATGGACGCCGGAACCACGATGCCGCGGATCGGACGCGGAATGATTCCCCGCAAATGCCAAACCATTGCAGCAAACACCGCGGCCATGATGGACTGGTCCAAGTAGCTGGAAAACACTGCATAGTGGGAGCCGCCATTTTCCGACCCCGCATGCGCCCAAGGCACGGGAAGATGAAGGTACAGCCCCCAAGAACCGAGCACCAGCACCAGTTGTCCGACCATGAAGACCTGCAAGGCGATGACCGCATCGCGCCGGCTTCGCTGCAGGAAAAAAACCAGCGGTATTGCCAACAAGTTGCCATGCTGTGACAGTGATTTGCCGATCGCCGCGCCGCTTGCACTGCTCCATAGCGCGCTAATCCAGAATGCTGCCGTGGCGAAGTAAACCATTAGCAGTACGTCCGGTTGCCTGCCGACAATCTTTCGCCGGATCGTGGTATCGGTGACGACGAGCCATAGAAAAGCGCACACCACACCCAGTTTTGCGATGCTGATGATGGCAATCGGCAATGAAACGGCGAGCGCCAAGGCGCAAACTGCAATGAGCCGGAACCTCCCATGGGTCATTGCAGTCATGCTAAAGGGTGTCGCTTTGCATTTTTGGTCGCGGCCAAAGGGCCCGTGGCTTCGCCCCAGGCCGCCCCTTGCTGCATCTCCACCGCCTTCGCATACCGGTAAAACGTACCCTCAAAATTCCCCAGCGCAATCACAAACCCGGCCCAGCCGTCCAGAAAGCCGCGTTTAAAGACATAGTGCTTCACAAATGCCCACAGGCCATGCACGAGCGCCGACCCCATGGACAGTTTCTTGTGTTTGATCTTTTCCGCCCCCAATGTGGAGTAACGGTTGGCCTTGTGCATGACTTCGCCCAGGTTTTTGAACGGAAATTGCCAAATGGCGTTTTTCATATGGCCTGGCGGTTTGTTGCTCAAAAGCTCAAACCCCTCATGCACCGGCTTTTGGTCATAGTGCAGCGCGCCTTTGCGAAACAGTTGCGGCTGGCGGTAATTGGGGTACCAGCCGGAGTGCTTGATCCAGCGGCCCATGAAGTAGTTGCGCCGGGGTGTCCAGTAGGCGTCCAGCGCCTGTGGATCGGCGACGATGGCGCGGATCTCGGCCGCGGCCTCGGGCGTACAGCGCTCGTCGGCATCCAGGCTGAATATCCAGCTGTGGGAGCAGGCCGCCAGCGCCTGGTTGCGCAGGTCGCCAAAGCCCTTGAATTCCACTTGCACCACGCGCGCACCCAAGCTCTGTGCAATCTCGGCAGTGGCGTCGGTGCTGTGGGAGTCGATTAGCACCACCTCGTCGGCCCAGCGCACGCTCTCAATGGTTGCGCGCACTTTCTCTGCTTCGTTGAACGCGATGATGTAGACCGAAACCTGGGTCATCTATAGTGGAACCTTGTAAATATGCGGACTTGCGCTGAGTCCTGCTCAAGCTACAAGCGTTATAGTCTAGTCCATAAATGCCCCCACCCGACCTGATCTCCATCGTCATCACCACCTACAACCGCAGCGACGCGCTGCTTGCGGTGCTGCGCGGCCTGGCCGCGCAAGATGACCGGGGCTTTGAAGTAGTGGTGGCGGATGATGGTTCCACTTCAGCACACCAGCAGGCCGTGCAAAAGGCCGCGCGTGACCTCGGTTTGCCGCTGGCCCACGTCTGGCATCCCGATGTGGGCTTTACCGCCTCGCGCGTGCGCAATCTGGGCGTGTCTGCGGCGCAGGGCAGCTATATCCTGTTGATGGACGGTGACTGTGTGCCCGAGGTCGATTTCGTCCGCCGCCACCGGCAGTTGCGCGAAGCAGGCTGCTTTGTCAATGGCAGCCGGGTGCTGCTCAGCGCCGCACTGACCGAGGCAGTGCTCGCCGGTCGTGCGCAGGTTTATGGTCAGACGGCTGGCTTTTGGTTGGCGCGTTGGTGGGCCAAAGACGCAAACAAGCTAACCGGCCTGTTGCGCCTGCCCGGCGCCGTCTTCCGAAAACAGACTGGTTTTCGCTGGCGGGGCATCCGCAGCTGCAATATGGGCGTCTGGCGCGCTGATTTTGAGGCAGTCAATGGCTTTGACGAGTCTTTTGTTGGATGGGGTCACGAGGACGCCGACTTTGTGCTGCGGCTGCACAACCATGGGGTGGAGCGCAAAAATGGCTTTTGCGCCACTGAGGTATTTCACCTCTGGCATCCGGTTTCCAGCCGTTCCGAGGAGCCCGCAAATGCAGACCGCGTACGCCAGCGGCAACAAACTTTACAAGTCAAGGCAGACATCGGCTATCAGGAGTGCCGCAAGCATGGCGAGGTTTTGGTGAACCGGTGGCGATAATGCGGGGTATGAAAAAATTTCTGCTTGCATTCATGGTCTGCGCCCTCGGTGCCAGCGCGTTTGCCCAGTTCCGCGTGGAGGTATCCGGTGTTGGCATGACGCAGCTGCCGATTGCAGTGGCACCGTTTCGGGGTAATGAGAGTCTGGCGCACAAGCTTGCCTCTATCGTGCAGGCGGATCTGGAGCGCAGCGGCCAGTTTCGCGGGGTGGACACCACGGGTGTGGCGCTGGATGAAACTTCCCGCCCTGACCCCGCCGCCTGGCGCAAGCAGGGCGCGGATGCTTTGGTCACCGGCAGTGTGACCCGATTGGCCGACGATCGTTTTGAAGTGAGCTTTCGTGCCTGGGAAACCGTGCGCGGGGAACCCTTGGTTGGCCAAAGATACACTGTCGCGGGTACCGATCTGCGCCTCGTGGCACACAAAATTGCCGACGCCGTGTATGAAAAGCTCACAGGAGAGCTGGGCGTTTTTTCCACCCGCATTGCCTATGTCACCCGAAGTTCTGGCGTGTACAACCTGTGGGTGGCGGATGCCGATGGCGAAGGCGCGCAGTCGGCTTTGCGCAGCACCGAGCCGATTATTTCCCCCTCCTGGTCGCCCAACGGCAGCCAACTTGCCTATGTTTCGTTTGAGGCGCGCAAGCCCGTGGTCTATGTTCATGACGTGGTGTCCGGAAAGCGCCGTTTGGTGGCCAACTTCAAAGGCTCCAACAGTGCACCCAGCTGGTCGCCAGATGGCAAGACGCTGGCCCTTACGCTCAGTCGTGACGGTGGATCGCAGGTCTATCTGATGGATGCCAGTACCCCGGGTGCAGAGCCACGCCGATTGGCTGCGTCAACGGCCATTGACACCGAACCCACGTTTACGGCAGATGGCAAGACGGTTTATTTTGTCAGCGACCGCGGCGGCTCACCCCAGATCTACCGCGTGCCGGTGGTAGGGGGCAACCCGGAGCGCGTCACTTTCACTGGCACCTACAACATCTCCCCAGCGCTGAGTGCCGACGGGCGCTGGCTGGCCTATATTTCTCGGGTAAACGGTGCGTTCAAATTGCACGTGATGGACTTGGCCAGCGGGCAAAGCACTGCCATCACGGACACTGGCGCGGACGAAAACCCCAGCTTTGCGGGCAACAGCCGCCTGTTGCTGTACGCCACGCAGCAGCAGGGCAAAGAGGCCCTCATGACGAGCACGATTGACGGCAAGGTCAAAGCCCGTCTGGCAGGTCAAACCGGCGACTTGCGCGAGCCCGACTGGGGTCCGCTGGCGCGCCAATAATTAACTTTAAAGGAAGTTTGAAATGAAGAACATCAAGCATTGCTTGCTCGTCGTCACAGCAGTGGCAAGTCTGGCTGGCTGCGGTTCTACGGTCAAGCTCGACGATGTGAGCGTCGAAGACAAGGCAGGCCAGGCAGTGCAGACGGCAGATCCCGCCGCTGCGAATGCAGCAAGCACCAAAGGCCAGACCGCGATTACAACCTTGGCGCCGACCAAACCTGGTAACGCCACCAGCGCCGACGTGTTGGTCGCAGGTGGGCGCGTGGTGTACTTTGACTACGACAGCTCTGCGATTCGTCCGGAGTTTCAATCGCTGATCGAAGCACACGCTCGGGTGTTGAAGGCTGACAAGGCCAAGAAAGCCAGCATCGAGGGCCACACTGACGAGCGTGGTGGGCGCGAGTACAACCTGTCCCTGGGTCAAAAGCGCGCCGAATCGGTGCGTAAAGCCCTGTCGCTGCTGGGCGTGCTGGATGCGCAAATGGAAGCGGTGAGCTTTGGCAAAGAAAAGCCCGCCATGTTGGGGGGATCAGACGCCGCGATGGAAAAAAATCGCCGGGCTGAGATTACCGTCCGATGACATTGCGATCAATCCTTGGTATGGAAAGTCTTGCTCGTTTTTGGCTTGCGATGTTTCTGTGGGCCGCGGCCACCCAGGCCGGCGCTGGTATCTTCGACGACGAAGAGGCGCGACGTGCCATTCTTGATTTGCGCCAAAAAGTAGAAACCCTGCGGCGTGACACTGACCAGCGCATGGTCGATGATTCCAAGCGGCAGGCTGACGAACTTGCGGGGCTGCGACGCAGCTTGATCGACTTGCAAAACCAGTTGGATGCCAGCGCCGTCGAGACGGCCAAAGTTCGCGGCCAGAACGAACAACTGTTGCGCGACTTGGCCGAAACCCAGCGCCGCCATGCGGAGTTTGCAAAAGCCGCAGACGAGCGCATGCGCAAGCTTGAGCCACTAAAGGTGAGCTTTGAGGGTGCGGAATTTTGGGTTGAACCGCAAGAGAAGCGAGGCTTTGAGGCCGTGCATGCGAGCTTCAGAAAGGGGGATTTCGATGCGGCGCAAGCTGGATTTGCTGACTTCCTCAATCGTTACCCGCAAAGCGGCTACGCAAGCGCAGCCCTGTTTTGGCTGGGGAACGCCCAGTTTGTCGGTAAAGACTTCAAAAGCGCCCTGGCTACTTTTCAAAAGCTGCTAACCCAAGACCCCAAGTACACCCGCGTGCCGGAGGCCTCGCTGGCGGTGGCCAATTGCCAACTCGAACTCAAGGATGCCAAGGCCGCCCGCAAAACCCTCGAAGATCTCATTGCCGAATATCCCCGTAGCGAGGCGGCGGACGCCGCCAAAGACCGCCTGGCGCGTTTGAAGTAGTGTCCACTTCTCTCCCCGTCGCGACGCTGGCAGAACCTGCCGATACAGCGCGCCGGTTTTCAGGCCTAGACCGCCTGTACGGTGCGGCACAAGCCCAGGCGGTGCGCAATGCCCATGTGGTGGTGGTTGGTGTCGGTGGTGTCGGGTCATGGACCGCAGAGGCACTGGCCCGCAGCGGTGTGGGCCGCATCACACTGATGGACATGGACCACGTATCCGAATCCAACATCAACCGTCAGATCCACGCCATCACGCCCACCATCGGCATGGCAAAGGTCATCGCCATGGCCGAGCGGATTGCGCAGATCAACCCCGATTGCCAGGTACTGGGCCTTGATGTATTTGTCGATGGCGACAATTGGCCTGGCGTGCTGCCGGATGACGTGGATGCGGTCATTGACGCCTGTGACCAAGTCATTGCCAAGACCGCGATGGCCCACTGGGCGTTCAAGGCCGGCGCGCATTTCATTAGCGTCGGCGCAGCCGGTGGCAAACGCCAGGCGCATACGGTGACGGTGTGCGACCTCAGTGCCTGCACGCACGATCCCCTGCTTGCCCAGGTGCGCTACCGCTTGCGCAAGTTCCACGGCGCCCCCAAAGAGGGTAAAAAAATCGGAGTGAGCTGCGTGACCAGTCCGGAGCCCGTGGCCCCTCCCCAAGGTCAGTCTGCGCCCCAGTCCGACAACACCCTGAACTGCCATGGATATGGCTCCTTGGTCACGGTCACGGCCACGTTTGGCCTGTGCGCCGCCGGTTGGGTCATGGACAAACTTTCGCAGGGGCAGCCAAAGGCCCAAAAAACAGGGCTATAATTTAAGGCTTGGTAGAAAATGCAAATTTTCTAACGGGACGTTAGCTCAGTTGGTAGAGCAGCGGACTTTTAATCCGTTTGTCGTGGGTTCGACCCCCGCACGTCCCACCAATTTCTATCCTGAAAAAGCCACTGTGTTTCACAGTGGCTTTTTTCTTGGGTGTCCAACTGTATGCCCATGCATCCTGGGGCTTGGCGGTGGAATTGCGTTTGCAGCTGGCCTGGGTGTCTGGTCGAAGTATGCGACGCAAGCTCGCGGGCGAGATGGTACGGGGGCACCTGTGGCGAGTGCCTGGACACGATATGACGCCAACGAAGATGTGGGAACTCGCTGTGTCCCGAAGATTGATTGGCGGAAGCTGTGAGATTCGAACTCACGGAGGACTCACATCCTCGCCGGTTTTCAAGACCGGTGCCTTAAACCGCTCGGCCAAGCTTCCATGCCCGACATTCTAACGGGGCTAGTCCCCGTGAACCTGGCGTCACTGGGGGAGTAACAGCCCCTTGGTTTCAATGAAGGCCACAATGTCCGCCAAGCCGCTCAGGGTTTTCAGGTTGGTCATCACAAAGGGGCGCAGGCCCTTGGGCGTGGTGCGCATGCGGGTGGTGTCGGCGTGCATCACGTCCAGGTTGGCGCCCACATGGGGGGCCAGGTCGGTTTTGTTAATGACAAACAAGTCGCTTTTGGTGATTCCGGGACCGCCTTTGCGCGGTATTTTTTCGCCGGCCGCCACGTCGATCACGTAAATCGTCAGGTCCGACAACTCGGGGCTGAAGGTGGCGGCCAGGTTGTCGCCACCGCTCTCGATGAAGACGATGTCGGCGTTAGGAAAGTCCACCAGCATGCGGTCTATGGCCTCCAGGTTGATGGATGCGTCCTCGCGGATGGCGGTGTGCGGGCAGCCGCCGGTCTCCACGCCCATGATGCGCTCGGCGGGCAGGGCGCCGCTCACAGTAAGCAGGCGCTGGTCTTCTTTGGTGTAAATGTCGTTGGTGATGGCGACAAGGTCATATTGGTCGCGCATGGCTTTGCACAGCATCTCCAAGAGCGTGGTTTTGCCAGAACCCACCGGGCCGCCTATGCCCACGCGCAAGGGGGGCAGGTTTTTGGTGCGGTTGGCAATGTGGTGCAGGGCGGACATAGAAAAGCTTTCAAGATCTAAACAGACGGGAATATTGGACTTCATGCTGGGCGCTCAAAATGGCCAGCATGGGCGAAAAGGCTTGCTGCGTGCCGGGCGCCAAGGCCAGGGCGTGGTCCACCGCAGCGGGAATGTGCGCGGTTAGCGCCGACAAAATGCGCTGCCCGGCGCTTTGGCCCAAGGGGACGGATTTGATGGCGGCTTGCACCATGTTTTCCGCCCAGCCAAAGGCGTAGGCCAGCAAGCAGGCGCGCACCGGGGCTTGGGTGCTGGCCGCAGCCAGCGCAAAGGCCACCGGATAGGTAGGGTCCAGGGCCGCCAGGAGCGCGATGTCGTCGGCGCTGGCCGTGGTGTGGTTGCGCAGCCATTCCAGAAGCGAGCGTCCCATTTGCTCGGCCTGGGCGCGCAGCTCGGCGCTCTCGCGGGTTTGCAAAACCCAGGCGTTCAGCCGCTCGATCTCTGCGCCATCCTTGTCACGCCAGGCCGCCACGGCCTGGGCCAACACCGGCAAATCGCTGCGCGCCAGGCTCAGATGCAATTGGTCTTGCAGCCAGACGGCGGCCTTCGCCTCGGTGCTGGCACGTCCGCTGTCCACGGCGGCTTCAAAACACTCCGAATAGGCAAAGCCGCCAATGGGCAGGGCGGGCGAGGCCAGCCACATCAGCTGCATCAGGCTTGCATCGAGCACGCCAAATGCCTCAGTGGTCGTGTCCGCAGCCCGGGCCGTGGACGTGGGCTGCGGCAATCGGGATTGGCGCGCTCTTGGCAGTTTCGGTCGCGGGGGCGGGGCGGTGGTCTGGGCCGTGGCTGTGATCGTGGACATCCCCATGGCTATGTCCGTGCCCGCCCTGTGCGTGGCCGCCGCTGGCGTAGGCGCCACTTTCGGGCTCAAAGGCCTCGTCCACGGCGTGCACGATCAGGTGCATGGCGCGCAGCATATCGGCCAGCACATGGTCGGGCTCAATCTTCAGGTGGTCGGGTTTGAGTTCGATGGGCACATGGCGGTTGCCCAGGTGGTAGGCAGCGCGTATCAGGTCGTAAGGCGTGCCGTGGGTGCTGCAGTGGGTGATTTTGAGCACCGCTTGCGGCGCCGCCAGCACCCGCACCAGCGAGCCGTCCTCCGCCACCAACACGTCCCCGCCGCGCACCACCGTGCCGCGCGGCAAAAACACGCCCAGCGTGCGACCGCCTGAGTCGGTGGCATCAAAGCGGCTTTTTTGGCGCACGTCCCAGTCCAGCTCCACCGTGGCTGCGCGCTTGACTAGCGTTGGCGCCAGCCCGGCGCCTTGGGGAATGAGTTTGGAGGTTTGGAGCATCAAAACAAAAAGTAACGCTGCGCCATAGGCAAGCTCACCGCCGCCTCGCAGGTCAGCAACTGGCCGTCGGCGCGCACCGCGTAGGTTTGGGGGTCGATTTCCATGGTGGGCAGGTAGTGGTTGTGCACCATGTGCTGCTTTCGCACGCCGCGCACGTTTTTGACAGCGCTTAGGGTTTTGGCCAGGCCAAAGCGGTCTTTGATGCCCGCGTCCAGTCCGGCCTTGGACACAAAGGTGAGCGAGCCCCGGCTCAGCGCACCGCCAAAGGCGCCAAACATGGGCCGGTAGTGCACCGGCTGGGGCGTGGGAATGGAGGCGTTGGGGTCGCCCATCGCAGCCATGGCGATGAAGCCGCCTTTGAGGATGAGCGCGGGCTTGACGCCAAAAAACGCCGGTTTCCAGACCACCAGGTCGGCCCATTTGCCCACCTCGATGCTGCCTACTTCGTGGCTGATGCCGTGCGCGATGGCCGGGTTGATGGTGTATTTGGCGACATAGCGCTTGGCGCGGAAGTTGTCGTTGCGCTGCAAGGCCTCGGTAGCCTCGCTGCGGCCAGCCTCGGGGCTGAGCCAGCCGCGCTGCGCCTTCATTTTGTGGGCGGTTTGCCAGGTGCGCAATATCACCTCGCCCACGCGGCCCATGGCCTGGCTGTCGCTGCTCATCATGCTGATGGCGCCCAGGTCGTGCAGCACGTCTTCGGCGGCGATTGTCTCTTTGCGGATGCGGCTCTCAGCAAAGGCCAGGTCTTCGGCAATGCCCGCGTCCAGGTGGTGGCAAACCATCAGCATGTCCACATGCTCATCGAGCGTGTTCACGGTGTACGGCATGGTCGGGTTGGTGGAGCTGGGCAAAAAGTTTTCTTGCCCCACCACTTTCAAAATGTCGGGCGCATGGCCGCCACCGGCGCCTTCGGTGTGAAAGGCGCACAGGGTGCGGCCTATCCCTTCCTTATTTTTTGTCGCAGCGATGGTGTTTTCCACAAAGCCCGATTCATTGAGCGTGTCGGAGTGGATCGCCACCTGCGTGTCGGTGGCGTCGGCCACGTCCAGGCAGTTGCTAATCGCTGCGGGCGTGGTGCCCCAGTCTTCG
>CANFWT010000036.1 GCA_947450895.1 Comamonadaceae bacterium
CCCCCCTATCCCCCCAACCCCCTTTCCACCCCGGCGGGGTAGAAAGGGGGGGCCAACAGCCACATTGGGTTTTGTCGCTCCGGCCAGGCTTCTACTGGCATTGCACCTGTGGGTAGGCCAGCAGTACCTAGGAACGGCGCCGTCGCCGCGACGGCTTTCGGGGTTTCCCCCCCCCCTATCCCCCCAACCCCCTTTCCACCCCGGCGGGGTAGAAAGGGGGGGCCAACAGCCACATTTGATTTTGTCGCTTCGGCAAGGCTTCTACTGGCCTAGCGCCTGTTGGTAGGCCAGCAGTGCCTAGGAACGGCGCCGTCGCCGCGACGGCTTTCGGGGTTTGGGTGCTGCAGCCTTCTGGAAGATTCGCTGTTCGGCGCCGCCGCCTTTAGCCAAAGGGCAGGTCCCGGTGGTGCCCCAGCCGGGGCGACGAAATCAAATGTGGCTGTTGGCTCCCCCTCTCCTCCCCGCTGGGGAGGAGAGGGGGTTGGGGGGTGTGGCGGGGCAGAAAGCCAATCTGAGGCGCAAAGGCGAATTGCCCAAAGATGAAATTCAGAGCCGGTGCGTCCTATCCCCCCGCTCAAAGCCCAGCGGCTGCCAAACCGCGCCCTTACCCAAGGCAATCACCTTGAACAACTCCCCCATCTCATGCTCCAGAATCAAACGCTGTGCTGCAGAGCGCACCGGCAGCGCAGCCGCTTGCATCAGCTCCACCAGGCCGCAGTTCATCAAAAAATGCGCTTGGTTGGTGTAGCCCAGCACCTCTAGGCCCGCGTCTTGCGCGGCCAGCGCCAGGGCGGTGAAGTTGACGTGGGCGGTGATGTCTTTTTGGCCCACGCGCACCAGCGGGTTGGCGTCGCTGCGGTGCGACTGGTGGCACATCACAGTGCCCATGTGGCGCTGGGGGTGGTAGTACTCCGCCTCGGGAAAGCCGTAGTCCAGCAGCAGCACCGCGCCGCGCTCCAGGCGCTGGGCCAGGGTGCGCACAAAGGCTTCGCTTTGCGGGTGGATTTCGGTCAGATAGTCGTGGCTGCCTTCGATGTCGATGGGCGGGCGCAGTGCAGTGGGGCGGTCGCTCCAGACAAAGAGGTTCGCACCTTCGTCCAGCGCCACGCCGCGCTCGTGCCACACGCCGCCCTTGCGCGCCAGCAGTTGCACCGGCATGGCGTCGATCAGCTCGTTACCCAGCACCACGCCATGCATGTTCGCCGGCAGTTCGCGGGCCCATTGCACGCGGTCGCCGTAGGGCGACAGCCGGGTTTGCTGACGGGCACGCAGCGAGCCCGACACGTCCACGATGGTGTAGCGCGAAAGCGGCACCTGCATCTCGTGCAGCGCCGCTATCACCTGCTGGGCCAGGGCGCCGGTGCCCGCGCCAAACTCCCAGACCTCATCGGTGCCGGTGGCCTGCAGCGCCTGCGCCACCTGGCGCGCCAGTGCGTAGCCAAACAAAGGGCTAAGCTCGGGCGCGGTCACAAAGTCACTGCCTGGCGCGTCTGCGCTCTTGGCGGGCAGACTGCCAAATTTGGGCAAGTCGCCGGCGTAGTAGCCCAGGCCCGGCGTATAGAGGGCCAAGTCCATGAAGGTGTCAAATCCGATCCAGCCGCCCTGCGCGCGTACGGACTGGGCGATGTGCTGAACCAGCGGATCGCTGTCCAGCACGGACGCGCCATCGGTGAGTGCAAAAGGGCTCGTTAAACTCGGTGTATTCATCGTGATGCCGGCCATTGACTGGCACAAGTAATTCCTGGATTGTCCCCCCAATGTCTTCCCCCCCCCTGCCCCACGCCCGCCCCAACAGCCCCAGTGTGCTGGTCACGGGTGGCGCAAAGCGCCTGGGGCGCGAGATTGCACTGGCCTTGGCCGCCAGTGGCTGGCGCGTGGCGGTGCACTACCGTGATTCGGTAGAAGACGCGGCGCGCACCGTGGCCGACTGTTCGGCGCTGACACCCGGTGCAGCCAGCTTTCGCGCCAACTTGGGCAACGAGGTGGCGGTGCGCCGCCTGCTGCCCGCCGTTGTGGAGGAGTTTGGCGTGCTCGATGCGGTGGTCAACAGCGCGTCTACCTTTGAGCATGACAATGCCGCCAACTTTGGTTTTGCGGCCATGGAAAAGCACCTGCGCGCCAATACGGGCGCGGCCATTTTGCTGGCGCAGGCGCTGCATGAGCACATCGACGCGCGCAACCGTGCCCTGCCCGAACAGTTGGGCAACGCACCGTGCAGCGGCGTCGTGGTCAATATGCTGGACCAAAAACTCTGGAACCAAAACCCAGATTTTTTCAGCTACACCCTGTCCAAAGCCGCCCTAGAGGCCGCCACCACCATGCTCGCGCTGGCGCTAAGCCCCCTGGTGCGGGTGGTGGGCGTGGCCCCTGGCCTGACGATCACCAGCCACATGCTGACCGACGATAAATTTGCCGCACTGCACAAGCTGTCGCCCTTGGGGCGTTCGTCCACGCCCAGCGATGTTGCCGCTACCGTGCGCTTTGCGATGGAAAACCAGTCCATCACCGGCACCACCTTGCTGGTGGACGGCGGCCAGCACCTGATGCGCTTTGAGCGCGATTTTTCCTTGATGTAAGGCCCACCTCATGCAGCAACGCACCATTGGCACCGGCACCCAAACCCTGACCCTGACCGGGCTGCGCTTTGAGGCGAACCTGGGCATTCTCGAATCAGAACTCGCCGCCCCGCAACCGATCCTGGTAGACGCCGAACTCCACCTCGGCACGCAAGCCTTGCAACCCCGTGACGATGACATCAATCATGTGCTGGATTACAGAAAAGTGCGCCAGATCATTATTAATGAATGTACCGCTGTACACGTGAACCTGCTCGAGAGCATGATCGGAACCCTTGCGAATCGGCTGATGCAACTCCCCGGCGTGCTGGGTGTGCGCGTGAAGATCGCAAAGCTGGAAATATTTGAAGACTGTGAAGTCGCCATCCGGGTGGAAACCGGTCGATGGTAAACATTTAACGATACGCCTATGAACGCCTTTTGGACTGAAGCCGACACCGCCCCCCCCGCCCTCGAAGCCAGCCGCGCCCGCGCACCCGTTGCCAGCCGCGAGGCTCTTGAGCGCGCTGCCCATGAGGCCCACAAACTTGAGAAACGCCTGTGCCGCCAAGTAGGCCAAGCGATCATGGACTACCACATGATTGAAGAAGGCGACCGGGTCATGGTCTGCGTGTCTGGTGGCAAAGACAGCTACGGCATGCTCGACATCTTGCTCAAGATGCAGCAACGCGCCCCCGTCAGCTTTGAGCTGATCGCCGTCAACTTGGACCAGAAGCAGCCCGGCTTCCCAGACCATATCCTGCCGGCGTACCTGGAGCAGCTCGGCGTGCCGTTTCACATCGAGACGCAAGACACCTACAGCATTGTCAAAAAGGTGATCCCCGAGGGCAAGACCATGTGCAGCCTGTGCAGCCGCCTGCGCCGGGGCATTTTGTACCGCGTGGCCGACGAACTCAAGGCCACCAAAATCGCGCTGGGCCACCACCGCGACGACATGCTGCAAACCTTCTTTTTGAATATGTTCTTTGGCGGCAAGCTCAAGGGCATGCCTCCCAAACTGGTCAGCGACGACGGCGGCCATGTGGTGATCCGCCCGCTCGCCAACGTGGCGGAAAAAGACCTGGTGCGCTGGGCGGAACACCGCGAATTTCCCATCATTCCCTGCACCCTGTGCGGCAGCCAGGAAAACCTGCAACGCAAGCAAATCGGCAATATGCTGCGCGACTGGGAGAAGCAGTACCCGGGGCGCATCGAGAGCATGTTCACTGCGCTGCAGAACGTGGTGCCCTCGCACCTGATGGACACCAAGCTGCACGATTTTGAAGCGGTACGCACCACGGGTGTGGCCGAGCCCGATGGCGACACGGCGTTTGACCTGGAATCCTTCCCCATCCCAACGGTGGGGGGGCTGCCCATGCGCATTCTTTGAGGCCGCAGGGCGATGCCTCCCGTTGCCCCACTGCACACCCCCTGGCTTTTTTGGGCTGGCTTGGGTCGCGTGCTGGTGGCCTGCTTGGCGCTGTTACTGGGCGCATGCGCCAGTACCCGCGTCATCGACAGCGAGGTTCGCAGCTTTGCCGGCGCCGTCGCGCCCCAGGCGCAGACCACCTATCGCTTTGACCGCCTGCCATCGCAGCAAAGCAGCCAAGCCCCAGAACCTGGTTTTCAAGACCAGCTCGAAGCCATGGCCGCCATTGCCCTGGCTGAAGTTGGCCTGATGCCCGAGGCGCAGCAGCCGCAGTACCTGGCGCAAATCAGCGCCAGCGTCGAACAGATCGCGCGCGCGCCTGTTTTTCCGGGCCTGGGGCTCGGTGGCTTTTGGGGCTTGCACCATCCGCCCTACGGCCTTGGGATGGCGTATTCCATGGAACCGCCCTGGACACGTTACGGCGTGCACGTCCTGTTGCGCGATGCCGCATCGGGCCAGTCGGTGTTTGAAAGCACGGCGCAGCACGTCGGTCCGTGGTCTGACACGAGCCGGCTGCTGCCTGCCGTGGTGCGCGCCGCATTGCGCGACTACCCTAAGGCAACACCACAAGTACGCACGGTACACGTCGAGATCGGGCCGCAAGGCCTGAGCGAGCGTCCATGAGCATGGCGGCGCCCGTGCGCATCACCGCCGTGCGCCACGGAGAGACTGCCTGGAACGTGGACACCCGTATCCAGGGGCAGATGGACATCGACCTGAACCCCCAAGGCCACTGGCAGGCCCAACGCCTGGGCCAGGCTTTGGCCGGCAGCGGTTTGGCCCACATCTACACCAGCGACCTGGCGCGCGCACGCAGCACCGCGACGGCCATTGCAGCGCACACCGGCATTGCGACGCAGGCCATAGCGCTGCACACCGGCTTGCGCGAACGCGCTTTTGGCGTGTTTGAAGGGCGCACGCACGCGGAAATCGCGGCTCTGTGGCCGCAGGACGCGCAACGCTGGCACCAGCGGGTGCCCGACTGGGCTCCCAGCGGAGGCGAATCTCCCCTGCAGCTGCAACAGCGCGTGGCGCATACCGTGGCACATATTGCGGCGCGCCATCCCGGGGAACACATAGCGCTGGTCGCGCACGGCGGTGTGCTCGACATGCTTTACCGCATAGCAACCGGACAGGCGGTCAACGCCGCTCGCACCTGGACCTTGGGTAACTGCGCCATCAACCGCATGCTTTGGACACCAGAGGGCCTGACGCTGGTCGGTTGGGCCGACACCGAGCACCTGGAGCTGGGACCGCGCGACGAAGCCAGCACCTGATTCTTCAGGTCCCCGCCGTTACAGCAGCGCCGCAGGCTTCTGGCGCCTTGGCAACACCCCCAGGAAATTGGCGTCTGTAATACCTTTATATTCGGGATTTGTTGAAACCCCGTTAATTAAAGGAAACATCATGCAGCTCGGAATGATTGGCTTGGGGCGGATGGGCGCAAACATCGTGCGACGCCTCATGCGCGGCGGTCACAGTTGCGTGGTGTTCGATACCAATGCGGCCAGCGTTGCGCAATTGGCCGATGAGGGCGCCACGCCCAGCACCGACATGGCACACATGGTGGCCCAGATGCCCACGCCGCGCGCGGTCTGGGTAATGTTGCCGGCGGGTGCAATTACCGAGGCTACGGTTGATCGGCTGGGTGCGCTGCTCTCGCCCGGCGACACCATCATTGATGGCGGCAACTCTAACTACCAAGACGACGTGCGCCGCGCCCAGTCCATGGCGACCAAAGGCATTCGCTACATCGACGTGGGCACCAGCGGCGGCGTTTGGGGTCTGGACCGCGGCTACTGCATGATGATTGGCGGGGACAAGCCAGCGTTTGACCATCTAGAGCCCATCTTCAAAACCCTGGCGCCCGGGATCGGCACCATCGAGAAAACACCGGGCCGCGAGAACCGCCAATCCACCGCCGAGCACGGCTACCTGTACACCGGCCCGGCCGGTTCGGGCCATTTTGTCAAGATGGTGCACAACGGCATTGAATATGGCCTGATGCAGGCCTACGGGGAAGGCCTCGACATCCTCAAGGGCGTGGGCCAGGAAGCGATTCCTGCCGAGCGCCGCTACAACCTGGACCTGGCCGACATCACCGAACTCTGGCGCCGCGGCAGCGTGGTGTCGTCATGGTTGCTGGACCTGTCGGCCATTTCCTTGGCCGAGGATCCGGAGCTCAAATCCTATTCAGGCTACGTCGAAGACTCGGGCGAAGGCCGCTGGACCATCCAGGCGGCAATTGAGGAGGCCGTACCCGCCGATGTGCTCACGGCCGCGCTTTACACCCGTTTTCGCTCGCGCAAAGAGCATACCTTTGCCGAAAAAGTGCTTTCGGCCATGCGCAAGCAGTTTGGCGGTCACCAGGAACCTGGCAAAAAGTAAACCCCACAGCGGCGTCGCGCAAGCCCTGCAGCGCCGTATTCCCACAGAGCGTTTCCCCCTTACCAGGACCCACCATGGCCCAAGACATTGAGCACGCACCCACCCCGCACGGCGAACCAGCGCCCTCCAACACCATGGTCATATTCGGCGCCGGTGGCGACCTGACCAAGCGCCTGTTAATGCCCGCGCTCTACAACCTGGCGCGCACCGGGCTCTTGCCGGCCCAGTTTGCGCTGGTGGGAGTGGACCGGGTAGAGATGGACGACGCCCAGTTCCGCAATCATGTGGAAGCGGCCATTCGCGCCTTCGCCGCAGACAAACACTACAGCCAGGCGATTGACGAGGCCAACTTGCAGCGCCTCCTCGGGTCCATGGTGTACATGCCGCTCGACTTTGCAGCGCCCGCGTCCTATGTTGCTCTGGGCGAGCGCCTGACGCAGCTCAAGACCAGCCATGGCGTGGGTGACAACGTCATGTTTTATCTGGCCGTGGGTTCGCGCTTTTTTGGCGGCATCGTGGACCAGCTCGGCGCCGCTGGCCTGGTGACCGAGACCAATGCGTTCTGGCGCCGGGTGGTGGTGGAAAAGCCTTTTGGCCACGACCTGCCGTCGGCCCAGGCGCTCAACACCCAGTTGCGCCACAGCCTGTCGGAGTCGCAGATTTACCGCATGGACCACTTTCTGGGCAAGGAGACGGTGCAAAACATCATGCTCATGCGCTTTGCCAACGGCATTTTCGAGCCGCTTTGGAACCGCGAGCACATTGACCACGTGCAAATCACCGTAGCCGAGACCGTGGGCGTAGAGGCACGCGCCGCGTTTTACGAGACCACCGGCGCCCTGCGCGACATGGTGCCCAACCATGTGTTTCAGTTGCTGGCGCTCACCGCCATGGAGTCGCCCGCGTCGTTTGACGCCGACGCGGTGCGCAATGAAAAAACCAAGGTCTTGGACTGCGTGCACCCGGTAAACGCCGCCACTGACAGCGTGCGCGGCCAGTACGCCGCAGGCGCGCGCGATGGCCAGGACCTCAAGGCGTACGCGCAAGAGGCCGGCGTGGCGCCGGGCAGTGAAACCGAAACCTATGTGGCGCTCAAACTGGGCATCGACAACTGGCGCTGGGCCGGCGTGCCCTTTTACCTGCGTACCGGCAAGGCCATGGCCAAGCGGCAAAGCGAGATCGTGGTGCAATTCAAACGCCCGCCGCTGTCGTTGTTTCGCAACACGGCCACAGAGCACCTCACACCCAACGCACTGGTCATCAAACTGCAGCCCGACGAGGGCGCGATGTTGTCTTTTGGCGCCAAAATTCCTGGCCCCAAGATCGCGATCGGCCAGGTGCATATGGACTTTCACTACAAAGACTACTTCCAAAACGCGCCGAGCACCGGTTACGAAACCCTGATTTACGACTGCATGATTGGCGACGCCACCCTGTTCCAGCGCTCTGACAGCGTCATGGCGGGCTGGCGCATCGTGCAGCCGGTGCAGCAATACTGGGCCGCCGGGGGCGCACCACTGGCGGCTTACGCAGCAGGCTCAGACGGGCCGCAGGAGGCGCAGGACATGCTCCAAGCCAGTGGCCGGGAGTGGCGCCAGCTTTAAGACGACCGCACCCTTGGCCTTGCCATGTCCAAGATCATCGTCTTCGCCTTTCCAGTCTTTTTGCTGCTGATCGCCCTGGAAATCGGGTGGGACCGTCTCCAGCTCAAGCGCGCAGTGGTCCATGGCACGCCCGCCAAAAGCAGTTATGGCGTGAGCGACACCCTCAACAGCCTGAGTCTGGGGCTGATGAGCCAGCTGACAGGCGTTTTAGCCAAATTCATTGGACTGGCCGCCTACGCCGCCGCTTTTGGCAGCCTTGCACTTTGGCCCCAAGCCGATCTGTGGAACCACTGGTACGGCTGGTGCCTGGCGCTGGTGCTGTACGACTTTTGCTACTACTGGCTGCACCGCGCGGGCCACGAGGTGGCGGTGTTTTGGGCAGCCCACGCAGTGCACCACCAGAGCCAGCACTACAACCTGTCCACCGCGCTGCGCCAAACCTCCAGCGGCGCCTTGCTGGGCTGGGTGTTTTACCTGCCCATGGCGGTGCTGGGCGTGCCGCCGCTCTTGTTTGGCATCGTGGCGCTGGTGGATTTGCTCTACCAGTTTTGGGTGCACACCGAGCACGTGGGGCGCCTGGGCTGGTTTGACCGGGTGTTTTGCTCGCCCAGCAACCACCGGGTGCACCATGCCATCAACGACGGCTATATCGACCGCAACTATGGCGGCATCTGGGTGCTGTGGGACCGCATGTTCGGCACCTTTGCGCCCGAGGCAGAGGCCTGCGTTTACGGCACCCGCACGCCGCTCAACAGTTGGGACCCGGTGTGGGCTAACCTGGCGGTTTACGCCGAACTGTGGCGCCGCAGCCTTGCGACGCCGCACTGGGCGGACAAGCTGCGCGTCTGGCTCAAGCCGCCGGGCTGGCTGCCCACAGGCGGCAGCGCCAAATGCCATCTTGCGGCTGGCACTGCACGCGCACCCGTTGCCGACGCGTCTGACACGCCCTTCGACCTGCGCCAGGTACGCCTCTACGCACCGGCGCTTGCCACTGGCCAAGCACTGTGGAGCGCGGGGCAAAACACACTGCTCACCGCCCTGGGCGCCTGGTACTTGTGGAATGTGGATGGCCTGCCACTTCGTGAAGCCGCCCTGGGCTGCGCAGTGCTCACCTTGGGGCTGTGGGCGCTGGGGCGCTATTTGCAGCAGCAACTGGCGTGGTGGAACACGCTGGCGCTGCAGATTCTGGCCTTCGCCACCGTTTTGGCCTTGTGCCCCTTGCCAGTCTAATGGGTGGGGGCGCGCGGCCCCAGGTGGGCAAAGCGCTTCTGACTTAGACGCCCGGCGCCTCGCCTGTACCGCTGGGCGGCGTCACCCCCAGGTGCCGGTATGCGGCCAGCGTGGCAATGCGCCCGCGCGGCGTGCGCTGCAAATAGCCTTGTTGAATGAGATAGGGCTCAATCACGTCTTCGATGGTTTCGCGCTCTTCCCCAATGCTCGCAGCAATGTTGTCCAGCCCCACCGGACCGCCGTCAAAGCGGTGGATCACAGCTTCTAGCAGCTTGCGGTCCATCAAATCAAAGCCTTGGGGGTCGACGTCGAGCATGGCCAGCGCGCGGTTGGCAATGTCCAGCGTAATGGTACCCACGCCCTTGACCTCGGCGTAATCACGCACCCGGCGTAAGAGCCGGTTGGCAATGCGCGGCGTGCCACGCGAACGCCGGGCAATCTCAAAGCCGCCCTCAGGGTCGGTGGGCACCTTGAGCAAGCCCGCACTGCGGGTGACGATGCGCAATAGTTCTTCCGAGGTATAAAACTCCAGCCGCGCCACAATGCCAAAGCGGTCGCGCAAAGGGTTGGTCAGCATGCCCGCGCGCGTGGTGGCACCCACCAGCGTAAAAGGCTGCAAGTCGAGTTTGATGGAGCGCGCCGCCGGCCCCTCGCCAATCATGATGTCTATCTTGTAGTCCTCCAGCGCGGGGTACAAAATCTCTTCCACCACCGGACTCAGGCGGTGGATCTCATCGATGAACAGCACATCGTTCTTTTCCAAGTTGGTCAGCAACGCCGCCAAATCTTTGGGCTTTTCGAGCACCGGCCCACTGGTTTGGCGCAAATTAACGCCCAACTCGTGCGCGATGATGTGGCTCAGCGTTGTCTTGCCCAAACCTGGCGGGCCGAACAGCAGCACGTGGTCAAGCGCCTCGTCGCGTTTTTTGGCCGCACCAATAAATATCTCCAGCTGCTCGCGCACCTTGGCCTGGCCGACGTAGTCGTCCAGCAACTTAGGGCGCAGCGCACGCTCAATTGCCTCTTCTGCACCGGAAGCAGGCACCGCTGAAACCACGCGCGGCGAGCGGTCGCTCAAGGGATAGGGAGAAAAATCGTCGGTTTGAATGCTCACAAATATTCGCCATATCCGCCATAAAAGCGCAAAAAGAAAAGAAATAGAATGCGACAAGCGCCAGGATTGCGCAGCGCCGCCCCCCACCGATGGCGCAGACCGCGACACTGCGGACAGGGTCGGACCAGGATGTGAATGTAATCCGTCTTTGAGGGCGAATCACTACAATGGTCTAGACCTGCTTTGCGTTGCGCTGCGTCAGAGGTGACAGTGTGACACCCCTTGCGGCCCCAAACCCACTTCTCATGCAAGCCAACTTTTCTGCACCTGTCCCCCAGCACATTGCCATCATCATGGATGGCAACCGTCGCTGGGCTGCAGCACGCGGCTTGCCCAAGGCACTGGGCCATGGCGCCGGCTCGCGCCGCGTCAAGACCCTGGTACAAGCCTGTGCTGACCGAGGCGTTTCCCATGTCACTTTGTTCGCCTTCAGTACCGAAAATTGGCGCCGGCCGCTCGACGAGGTGTCGAGCCTGATCGGCCTGCTGTCTTTGTATTTGCAAAAAGAAATTGGCAGCATGAATGCGCGGGGCGTGCGCCTGCGCGTCATTGGCGACACCTCGGGCTTTGACAGCCTGGTGCAAGCACTCATCCGCGATGCCCAGACCCGAACCGCCCATAATCAGACCATCACGCTCACGCTGGCGCTCAACTACGGCGGGCGCTGGGACATGCTCCAGGCGGTCAAGGCCTGGCAACGCGCGCACGCGACCCAATCGGCCGATGACCTTGATGAAGCGGCCCTCGCCCCCTACCTGCAAATGGCCGATGCGCCGGCGCCCGACTTGATGATACGTACCGGCGGGGAGTCACGCATGAGCAACTTCATGCTTTGGCAAATGGCTTACACCGAGCTGTATTTCACGGACACGCTTTGGCCAGAGTTCACGCCGCAGGCGCTGGACCAGGCCATCGTTTGGTACGGCCAGCGCGACAGGCGCTTTGGCGGAGAGAGCACCCGCAAGACCGAGGTCATTGCATCCAAAGCGTCATAGCGCTGGGTTACGATGGTGCGCGCTCCGGGCGGGTACGCCCGGGATTTTTTCTGATTTGCCCTTCTTTTTTTGTATGAAAATTTCGATTTTTGGCACCGGCTACGTTGGCTTGGTCAGTGGCGCGTGCATGGCCGAAATAGGCCATGATGTGGTGTGCATGGACGTCGACCCGGTCAAAATTTCCAACCTGAACATCGGCGTACTGCCCATCTGGGAGCCGGGGCTGGAGGCTTTGGTGGCGCGCAACTTCAAAGAAGGCCGCCTGCGCTTTAGCAACGACGCCGCCCAGGCCGTGGCACATGGTGATGTGCAGTTCATCGCGGTGGGCACCCCTCCGGACGAAGACGGCAGCGCGGACCTGCAATATGTCCTGGCCGTGGCGCAAACCATTGCAACCCATATGGCCGACTACAAGGTCATCGTCAACAAATCCACGGTACCCGTTGGTACGGCCGACAAAGTCGCTACCGCCGTGCGGGCTGTTTTGGCGCAACGCGCTGACGAAACTCCCGGGTTTGACGTGGTCTCCAACCCCGAGTTCTTGAAAGAAGGCGCCGCCGTCAACGACTTTTTGCACCCCGACCGCATTGTGATCGGCAGTGACAGCGAACGCGCCAAATCCATGATGGCCGAGCTCTACGAGCCCTTCATGCGCAACCATGACCGCACCATCCATATGGATGTGCGCAGCGCGGAACTGACCAAATACGCGGCCAATGCACTACTGGCTACAAAAATCAGCTTCATGAACGAAGTGGCCAACCTGGCCGAGCGCCTGGGCGCCGACATTGAACAGGTGCGCAAAGGCATAGGCTCCGACCCGCGCATTGGCTACCACTTCATTTATCCAGGCTGCGGCTACGGTGGCAGCTGTTTTCCCAAGGATGTGCAGGCCTTGGGTCGCACTGCCGCCCAGATTGGCTACGACGCGCCGCTGCTGCAGGCGGTCGAGGCGGTCAACAACCGGCAAAAAACCACGCTTTTCACCAAACTGGCAAACCACTTTGGCGGCCCCGCGCAGCTGCGGGGCAAGGCCATTGCGGTGTGGGGTCTGGCCTTCAAGCCCAATACCGATGACATGCGCGAGGCTCCGAGCCGCACCTTGATGGAGGCCTTGTGGCAAGCGGGCGCCAAGGTACAAGCCTTTGACCCGGTCGCGATGCACGAGACCGAACGGATTTATCCAGACCAGGCATTGCTGAGCCTCTGCCCGGACAAATACAGTGCCTTGGCAGGGGCGGACGCACTGGTGATTTGCACCGAATGGCAGCAGTTCCGCGCGCCGGACTTTGAAGAAATGGAGTTGCGTATGCCCAGCAAGCTCATCGTCGACGGTCGCAACCTCTACCAACCCACCAAAATGCAGGCCAGCGGCTGGACTTACGTGTCTGTGGGACGCGCGGCCGTCGGCGCTTAGGCCGTGTGTGCCCCCGCACTGGCGGGGCACATTAGCGCAAATGCAGGCTATGGCGCTCGCAAAATAGCTCGCCGGTGAATACTTGGACCTGCAAGCCCATGGCCTGGGCTTCGCGGGCGGTAAGACCACTGCTGTAAGGAAATGTGTCCACCATGGTCTGGAAACTGCCCAAAATCTCAAGCGCATGGCGGTGGGAACTAGGGCAAACAAACTCTGCCCGCGCCTTGGACCCCTCCAGCGCCTGCTCCACCCTGGCGCGGGTGCGCGCATACTGAAACTGCTGGTGCACAAAGCAAATGGGGCCCTCCGTCTGGCGCAAGTAGCGCAAAAATGCGCGCGAGAGTTTGGCAGGATTGGAAAACACCACCGGCGTGCGGCTGCGCCGGCCAAAATCGGTTTGCGGGGGCAAATAGGGTGGTGGCGTGTAGGTGGCGTAGCCTTCAGGAATATTGACCAGAGGCTCCGAATACAAGTGCTGTAGGCGCAGGGGAGACTGCCAATCGTCCCCGATCCAGCCATCAAAGCTGTCGAGTCCGGTGGTCATGCTTTGGCCCCCCACCCATTTGTACTGCGCGCGCGCAGGCTTGACCGACAAGGCCTTGAGCGCCACCGGGTCCATCCAGCCACCCAAGTCGTAGAGTACATCCAGGTCTTGCGCGTGGATGCAGCGGGCCAGCGCCTCGGCGGAGTGCGCCTGCACATCCAGCCACTGGCAGGACAGCGACCGAAAAGCGGCACTGGCCCAGTCTGACTTGTGGCCGCGGCTCAAGACCACAATATCCGAGCCTTTGGCCACATGCTGCCAGCCAGCAATCGTCAAAAAATAGACCGGCGAGTTACAAAACAGCGGCGAAATAATGCCCACACGCGGGCGGGCGCGGGAGTTGGGGCGTGGCGCTAACGGCGGCAGATGCAACTGGGGCAAGCGCAGGTGGCGCTGTGAAAAGCGCATCACCCGCTGCGTGAGTTCGGTGGCAGATCCATCGCGGTCGTACAAGCTGGCCATCAACGTCGTCAACTCGGCATCCACTGCATGCTGCGGCTGCGCCAGCAAAGGCTGCACCAGTTCCATGGCCTGCAAGGGCAGACCAAAAATATTCATGGCCAGATCCGCTTTGGCGACCAATGCTTCGCCCTGACCTGGCTGGAGCCGCAGCACCGCATCAAAGTTGGCGTCAGCGGCCTCCATCTGGCCCAGCGCCTTGCAGGCGCGCCCCCCGAGCAAATGGCTTTGCCACTGCGAAGGTGCCAATGCCAAAGCGCGCTGGGCGCTCTCCAAGGCCAATGCAGGATGCCCCAAGGCCAAACGCGCGGCGCCCAAGTGGTGGTGCACCTGGGGCACACGTGGCAGCCATTGCACCGCACGCAGAAGCAAGTCCTGCGCTTCGGCCCAGCGGCCTTCGGAGATGGAGCGCTCAGCGCGGTCCAGCCAGGCCTGCAGGTCGTGGGGGCGCTCCACCATGGCGGTCATGGGGTTTAGCCGAAAAGTTGCAAGAGCTGCGGGTTCTGCACCCGGGCGTCGAAACCAGCGGCGGCACGGGCCTTGAAAATCGCGCGGTCGCTGGGGCTGACCCCCGCGCTCTCTTTGTCCCAGTCGGCTTCAACCAAAACGCTGTTCGGTTCGTAAACGTAGCGTCCCTGCGCGCGGGCAATCAGGGTCAGTTCCGTGTCGGCGTAATGACTGCGGTAAGCACTGTGGAAAAACGCCCCGCCATACACGGACTCGGCCCACGTGCGTTGGGCCAGACCGAAGGCTGCAAGCTGGCCTTGCCACTTGCCATCGTTAAAACCCAGGAGCCCGGCGTCCTTGGATTGCAAGGCGCGCACCGCTAGCGCAAGCCAGCCACGTCCGGCAAAAGCGTCCTGCGCCATATAACCAAACCAGGGGCTGCGGGTTTTGGAAAACGCCTGATTGACCGTCGCGATAAAGCCTTGGCGATCCTCGTCGTGCAGTGCCAACAACAGCGAGGGCACGCCCGCGCGCGATGCCGCCAGACGCGCCGCGCGCATGGCCTGCGTGGCGTCAGTAAAGGGCATCACCATGATGGGACCCTCGGAGTGCAAAGCATCCATGGCAGCGATTTCGGCTACCCGCAGAAACCTCACGTGCATCGTCGGCTTATCCACGCCTGCACTCCGCGCGCGCAGGACAGCAGCGCATCACAGCCAAGCGACGCGGGACCTGGACGCTGGTCTGATGGTGTGGCTCGGCCCTGGGGCAGACGCAGGATGTCATGCAAAAAGTCTCCAGCCTCGCAAGGCTCCGATGGGGCGCACCAATAGCAGCCCGGGCTGCGAGTCTAGCGCTGCGGTGCGGGCGTGTGGACACGGAGCCCCTTGCGCGGGTCGATCCAAGTATTATTGGCATCACAAGGCTTTCGCCCCTTAAGCCTTAACCGCAATCACACCGACCATGGCAACCTCCAAACCCAAAAAAGCTTCGACCACAACGGCGACCAAAGCGGTGGCCACAGCCAAAGCCAAGGCGCAAGAAGCCCCAACCCGTGCTGATATCGAGCCACCAGCGGCAGTGAAAAAAAAGCGTGCCAACGTCATCTCCACCGAGCGGGCCAAAGCGCCAACCCGCGTGCCAGCAAAGGGCAGCAAGGCCAATGCAACGCCCGCGCCCAAGGAGCTGCCAGCTTTACCAGCCGTAACGCGCCCCAAGGCAAATGCCAAGGCGGCAAGAAAAACAACAGCGCGACCAGCTTCCGCAGCGCTCAAAACGGCCAAGGCGCCCAAAGAGCTTTCCCCGCAAGGCCTGGTCAAAGGCAAACACATTGTCTGCTTTTGGAAGCAAAACGACCTGGGCCTGTTTGGCCGTCGGCCTGACCGCTGGATCGCACTGTGGGAGCAGGACCCGACCATCGAAAAAGTGCTGGTGTTTGAAACCCCACTGAGCCGCGCAGCCTTGGAAGATTGGCTGCAACGCGCCTTGACGCTGGATGCCCCAAGTGCCAGCGAATACCGCCTGTTACTGGACCAGGCGCTGGCCAAGCAACAAGGCCAATGCGATACCGGCAAAACCAGCTACAAGTCCTACCTGACGCCCAGCGACAAGCCGGCGAACAACAAAGACTACCTGCGCTGGGTGCTCCAACAAGTCAAAGAACAAGGCATTGAGAACCCCAGCGTGGTGCTGTGGCCGGCCTGCTTTGCCAACGCGGCCCTGGTCCAGGCCATGAAGCCTTGCCAAACCATTACCGACCTGGTGGATGACCAGCGCCTGTTTTCTGCCAACGCCGCATTGGTTCCCACCATCACCGCCCAATACCAGATGTGGCTGGGCTTGTCGGACACGGTGGTCTCGAATTCAGTGGGTTTGATTGCCGCCTTGGGGCAAGAGTTTGGGCGCTCCGACATCGGCTACCTCCCCAACCACGCGCTGGAAATAGCACCTGCTGCGACCCCAAAGCGCTCGGGCACGCCGCCCGGCACAAAACGCATGGTGGTGGGCTATGCGGGCAATATGCGCGACCGTATGGACACCGAGGCACTGCTCCAGGCCGTGGCAGAGAACCCGGACAAGGATTTCTGGTTCATCGGTCAAACGCATGGGTCGGCTTTCTACGCCAAGGCACGAACACAGCCCAACTGCAAGTTTTGGGGAACCATGCGCCACACTGCGGTGCAAGACCTGGTCGCACAATTTGACGTTGCCATCAACCCCTGGGTTCAGGGGCAGGCGGCAAAACGCATGAGCCCGGGCGAAACTTTAGCCGCCTCCGTACCCCAGGTGGCACTCAGCGCACTCAAGAACCTGTAATTTCACTCACACACTGGGCGCGGCGCGCTGCCCCCACACCAGGAAAAACGGGTTCAGCGTCTGTGCCGGTGTGGCGTAGCGCAAGGGTGCGCCGTCCATCTGGCACACGTGCCCACCGGCCGCCACCACCAGGGCGTGCCCGGCGGCCGTGTCCCATATGCAGGTCGGCCCCAGCCGGGGATAGACATCAACTGCGCCCTCGGCCACCAAGCAAAACTTGAGCGAGCTGCCCACGTCGCGCGCTTCAATCGCACCCCAGGGCGCCAGCCAAGCGGCCAGTTCGGGCGACGGATGCGAGCGGCTCATGGCCACGCGCAGCGGACGCCGGGCATTGGCATCCGCGTTGGAGTCAGCACCGGGCGCGTAACCTGAAACGCCAATATCTACCCAACCCGCCGCGCTGCGTTTGCGGGCCATCGTCGCCCCCTGCCACTGCGTGCCAGCACAGCCCACGTACATCAGGCCCTGCGCCGGGGCGCCCACCACGCCAATCTGCGGCTCTCCGTCCACCACCAAGGCCATGTTGACGGTGAATTCGCCATTGCGCTTGATGAACTCTTTGGTGCCATCGAGCGGGTCCACTGCCCAGTAAAGAGGCGGCTGCTCGCCGGGCGCAAACTGGTTCAAGTTTTCTTCGGACAGCACCGGAATATGGGGCCAATGCGCGATCAAGCCGGCCACCAAGATTGCGTTGGCCGCGAGATCGGCCTCGGTCAGTGGGCTACTGTCGCCTTTGAGCTGTTGCTGCAAGGGACTGTCGCGCTGGTATATGTCCATGATTGCCTGTCCGGCCTGGTCGGCAAGATGGACCAGCGTGTGCAGGCCGTCGGTTGTGATGATCGGGATCAAGTGGCGCGCCTTTCGGGGTATGGTGAATGCCGATACTACAATGCAAAAAATTGTTTACGTCGAAATATTTAATTTGCAAGACTTTTCTCCCCTTTCCAACGCGGATGCCAAGCACCAGGCAGTGCTGCTGCGCGAGTCCGGCAAGTCAGCCGCTGCGGTGGCCCAGGCAGTAGGCTTGAGTGCGCCCACGGTGCTGGCCTTGCACCGGGCCTTCAAAACCGGTGGGTGGGCGGCGGTGGACTTGCGCATGCGGGGGCGGCCGCGCTCGGCGCCACTTGATGGCGCGCCTGCGGCCATCGCCCAAGCCCTGGCGGGGCTGTTGCCGGAGCACGCGCAGCTCGGGTTGGATGCGCCCGGCCTCTGGACCATTGGCTTGCTGGCGCGCTGGCTGGCTCAGCACGAAGGCGCCAGTCGGGACAAACGCGCAGCGCACCGGCGTCTAGTGCAATGGGGCTGGCTGCCAGCGACTGGTGCGGCGGCATTGACACACCAAGATGCAAAGAAGAAGAGCCCGGTTCTGCACGCTGGCACCCACACGCCCAAGCAGCCAGGCGTTCACCTGCTGTGGGCGCGCGACGCGCGTGGCGCGCTGTGCTGGCTGGTGCTGGACAAACCGCCCACCGACGCCGACTACCGCGACTTTGCGCAGCGGCTGCTGGCACAGTTTCCCGCCGGTTTTTGCTTGCGGCTGGCGTTTGCCGGCGTGGCATTTGCCCCCCTGTTTCAAGACTGGCTGCAGCAGCACAGCGGGTTGGTGCAACTTAGCAGCCCTGCGCCTGCCGCAATCCTTTCCCCTTTCCCCACAGACCGTACGCCCATGACGACTTCACCCCCTACCCCGGACACCGCCACGCGCACCGCCGGGACAAATTCCGGCACCCTCACCCACCTGCAGCGCTTGGAGGCCGAGAGCATCCACATCATGCGCGAGGTGGTGGCGGGTTGCGACAACCCGGTAATGCTGTACTCGGTCGGCAAAGACAGCGCGGTCATGCTGCACCTGGCGCTCAAGGCGTTTTACCCAGCCAAGCTGCCGTTTCCGCTGCTGCACGTGGACACGGGCTGGAAGTTCAAGGACATGTACGCTTTTCGCGACCGCATGCAGGCGCAGCACGATTTCAAGCTCTTGGTGCACCAAAACCCTGAAGGGTTGGCCATGGGCATCAACCCCTTTACCCACGGCTCGCAAATCCACACCGACCTGATGAAAACCCAGGGCCTGAAGCAGGCGCTGGACAAGTACCAGTTTGATGCTGCGTTTGGCGGCGCCCGGCGGGACGAAGAAAAGTCGCGTGCCAAAGAGCGCATCTTTTCCTTTCGCAGCGCCCAGCACCGCTGGGACCCCAAAAACCAGCGCCCCGAGCTGTGGAACCTGTACAACACCCACAAGAACAAGGGCGAGAGCCTGCGGGTGTTCCCTATCTCCAACTGGACCGAACTCGACATCTGGCAGTACATCCACCTGGAAAACATTCCCATCGTGCCCCTGTACTTTGCGCAAGAACGCCCGGTGGTGGAGCGCGATGGCGCACTCATCATGGTGGACGACGAACGCATGCCGCTGCGCCCCGGCGAGGTGCCCATGCTCAAAAACGTGCGCTTTCGCACCCTGGGCTGCTACCCGCTGACCGGCGCCGTGGTGTCACAGGCCGACACGCTGCCGCAAATCATCCAGGAAATGCTGCTGACCACCACCTCTGAGCGCCAGGGCCGGGTGATTGACCACGACAGCGCCGCGTCTATGGAAAAGAAGAAACAAGAGGGGTACTTTTAAATGGCACATACCAGCGACCTGATTGGCCAGGACATTGAGGCCTATTTGCACCAGCACCAGCACAAGGGCTTGCTGCGCTTTATCACCTGCGGCAGCGTGGACGACGGCAAGAGCACGTTGATCGGGCGCCTGCTGTATGACAGCAAAATGATTTTTGAAGACCAGTTGCAAGCGCTGGAGGCCGACAGCAAACGCATGGGCACCCAGGGCCAGGAGATTGACTTTGCCCTGCTGGTGGACGGCCTGGCCGCTGAGCGCGAACAAGGCATCACCATTGACGTGGCCTACCGATTTTTCTCGACCGACCAGCGCAAGTTCATCGTGGCCGACACGCCGGGCCACGAGCAGTACACGCGCAATATGGTGACCGGCGCGTCCACCGCCGACGTGGCCGTGGTGCTGGTGGACGCGCGCAAGGGCGTGCTGACCCAAACCCGGCGCCACAGCTACCTGGTGCACCTGATGGGCATACGCCAGGTGGTGCTGGCTATTAACAAGATGGACATGGTGGACTACGACCAAGCCCGTTTTGAAGCCATCCAGCAAGACTACCTGGCCTTTGCCAGCCAATTGCCCGGCCTGACGGTCACGCCCATTCCCATGTCGGCCCTCAAGGGCGACAACATCACCAAGCGCAGCCACCACATGCCCTGGTTCCATGGCAGCACGCTGATGGGCTACCTGGAAACCGTGCCCCTGCTGCAAGACCGTTTGGCCCAGCTGCCGTTTCGCATGCCGGCGCAGTGGATCAACCGGCCCCACCAAGACTTTCGGGGCATTTGCGGCACCATCGCCTCGGGCCAATTGCGTGCGGGCGACACGGTGCGGGTGCAACCCTCGGGCCGAGAGGTGCAGGTGGCGCGCATCGTCACCCAGTCTGGCGACCTGGACCACGCCGTGGCCGGGCAGGCGGTGATGCTGACGCTGGCAGATGAAGTGGATGTGTCGCGCGGTGACATGCTCAGCGCACCCCAGGCGCCGGCCACCGTGGCCGACCAGTTGCAAGCCCATGTGGTGTGGATGGCGACGGAATCTTTATCCCCAGGGCGCAGTTACTGGCTCAAATGCGGCACGCAAATCGTGGGCGCCAGCGTGACGCGCATCAAGCACGTGGTCAACGTCAACACGCTGGAGCACATGGCGGCGGAAAAGTTGGACCTCAACGTGGTGGCCGAATGCAATCTGGCCACCGACAAGCCACTGGTGTTTGACGCCTATGCCAACAACAGCGCCACCGGCGGCTTTGTGCTGATTGACCGCATCAGCCACCTCACCGTAGGCGCCGGGGTGATAGACCACGCCTTGCGCCGCGCGCAAAACGTGATGCCGCAGTTTTTTGAGATCAACAAGGCAGCGCGCGCCGCACTCAACCAGCAAAAGCCCTGCGTGCTGTGGTTTGCCGGGCTGTCGGGCTCGGGCAAAAGCACTATTGCCAACGCGCTTGAAAAGCAGCTCTACGCCATGGGGCGGCGCACCTATGTGCTCGACGGCGACAACGTGCGCCACGGCCTGAACAAAGACCTGGGCTTTACCCAGGAAGACCGCATAGAGAACATCCGCCGCGTGGCCGAAGTGGCCAAGCTGATGGTGGATGCGGGCCTGATTGTGATCACCACCTTCATCTCGCCCTACCGCGCGGACCGGGCTATTGCCCGCAGCCTGTTTGCGGTGGGAGAGTTCTTTGAAGTGTTTGTGGACACGCCGGTAGAACTGTGCGAGCAGCGCGACCCCAAGGGCTTGTACAAAAAGGCGCGGCGCGGGGAGATCAAAAACTTTACCGGCATTGATTCGGCGTTTGAGGTGCCGCAGATGCCTGAATTGCGATTGGAAACGGGTGGTACGGAGGTAGCGCAGAGTGTGGCGGCGTTGATGGGCTTGATCAGCGCGGCTTAACGGGCCCTGAATCCCCCGCCAGCGGGCTCAGCGCCGACCGTGTCTGGCGCGGGCCAGACGCAGGATCATCGGCCACAGCCTCCATCGCGCTAAAGCCGGCCCTGCGCTCACGGTCTTTAACGGAAGCCCCGTGCGGCTTGTCGTGCAGGTCGCGGAGAAACCTTGCTTTGATAAGTGGAAGATTAGCGCAAAACAAGGCCGCCTCGTTTCTACGTCTTGCCAAACATTCGGGTAAGCGCTAGTAAACCAATGCGAGAAACCGCTGCAAGATGCAGGGGCAGCTACCGTCTGCGCCCGTCAACTGGTCCGAGCGTCAAAAAGTTCGACGGCCCCCACCTAACTTCAGGAGACAAGCCCATGAAATCACGCATTGCCGAGGAATATGTCCACTTACCAGACCTGGAGTGGATACCGTTTCCACCCACCCTTTCGGCAGGGGGTATACGTTGGAAGCTGCTACACGTGCAGCCCGGGCATGGCGCTTGGACGGCCATCTTTGACTGCCCAAAAGGCTCCTCCTTCGCACCCCATATCCATGCTGGACCGGGCGAGTACCTATTGACCAAAGGTCGTATGGATGTTCGTGGCGGCAAGGACCATGGGGGTGACACAGCGGTGGCTCCAGGCTATGGCTTTGAATGCTCCGGTGCCCGTCACGACCAAACTTACTTCCCCGAGGACAGCGAGTTTTACATGACATTCCTCGGACCTTTGACCTTCATCCAACCCGACGGCTCTCCCATCGCAGTGGTCGGATGGGAGCAGGCCCAGGCAGCATGGAATGCATAAGAATTTTGCGCTACAGTTCTTTTCGAGAAAAATTAGCGTATCGGCTTTCCGAGGATACCAATAAGTTATCAATGGCATAATTTTTATATTATTAAAAAATGCAATCGAATCGATTAAATTAACTTTAAATACTATTTACTTCAACCTGAAAATCGACCATGAGCAAACTACTTACACCCATTGATAAAAACGGATTAAAACTGAAAAATCGTGTTGCGATGGCGCCGCTGACCCGTTGCCGGGCGGGAGAAGATGACGTACCTCAGCCTATGTCCGAGCTCTACTATGCACAAAGGGCCTCCGCAGGGTTAATCATTACCGAAGCAACCAATATCACACCAAAGTCCTGTGCATTTGAAAAAGCTCCCGGCATTTACAGCGCCGCCCAAGTTCAAGCCTGGAAAAAAATAAGCGATAAAACCCATGCGGCCGGAGGCACGCTGTTTATGCAGCTCTGGCATTGCGGACGGGTGGGCTCCGACGCAGTTTTGAATGGAAACGCTCCGTTGTCCCCTTCAGGAATCAACGATGACCTCCACTCGCTTATTGTTTACGGTCTGATGGCCAATGGGCGGTACGCTCAGATTACGGCAACGCCATCCAAAGAAATGACCATACAAGAGATCGAAGAGACCATTTCTGACTATGCCCATGCCACTGAAAATGCTTTGGCCGCAGGTTTGGATGGTGTCGAAATCCATGCTGCCAATGGATACCTCATTCATCAATTTCTGTCACCCACAACCAACCAAAGAACCGACGACTTTGGTGGCACTTTGCCAAAGCGGCTTGAGTTCTTAAAACGGGTTATTGAAGCCGTATTGTCCAAAGCGCCTAAATCAAAAGTTGGAATTCGAATCTCACCTTTTGCCGCTTATAACAATACCCGAGACCCGAATCCGGAAGAGACCTATGTTGCGGTCGCCAAATTGGTGGAGGAGTTTGGTTTAGCCTATATGCATTTGGCTGATACCAATGCCTGGGCCGGCGCACCCGACATGGAAAAGATTTTAAATATAGTGAAGCCAAATTACTCGGGTTGCTTGATTGGCAATGGAGGCATCGAGCCGGACCAGGCCATCAATATGGTGGAGTCGGGACAAGTGGACATAGTTGCATTCGGCCGGGCCTTTATTGCCAACCCCGATTTGGCTATCCGCATCGCACAAGGCGGCCCATACAACGAAGCTCGGTATGTAGGGTGGTATGGCGGCGATGAAGAAGGTTATACCGACTATCCCTCCTTGTAATGCCCCACAAGGCAGCTTGCACGGGTTAACCGGTATTCGCCGCTGGTGTCGGAGCGTTAGCTCCGCGCCAGTAAATCAGCCCTTTACATAGAAGTAAGTCATTTTCATAAATGACCGTGTGCTGGCCAATTTAGCCAGTTTGCAAACGAGACATTTGGATACTCTTTGATGAAGCTCGCACTAAACCATTTTTCAATTCGTACGACCAATATGGAGGCAACCCGACTATTTTATGAAGCTACCTTGGGTGTGACGGTGGGGCCGCGCCCCGCCTTTCCCTTCCCCGGCCTGTGGTTGTACAACGGTTCTCACGACGATGTCGCCAACGCTTTGGTGCATGTGATCGGAATTGATTTGAATGACCCGGAGGGACTTAAACAGTACCTGGGTGAGCGCGATCTGAGCAGTCTCAAAGGCTCGGGGGCTGTGGATCACATTGCTTTGTTTGATACCGGGCTTGAAGAAAAACTGAGCCAACTGCGCAAATCAGGCATCCCAGTGCGGGAACGAACGGTGCCCGTCATCGGCTTGCACCAGGTGTTCATGGATGACCCAAACGGTGTGGTTATTGAACTCAATTACCCAGCACAAGAAAAAACCGCACTTGACGCCAAGCTGAAAGCGCAAGGCTGATGGGCCGCGTGTTGGTGGTTGGTGGCTCGTTAGGCGGTCTTATGGCCGCCAATGTGTTGTTTCGCGCGGGGATCGACGTGACCTTGTTGGAGAAATCGACCTCCTCGCTAGATGGGCGTGGAGCAGGAATCGTCACCCATCGACCTTTGCAGGATGCGCTGAAACGCTGCGGCGTTCCTGCCGAAGCTTCACTGGGTATTGCGATTGAAAACCGTGTGGTGTTGGATGCTGAGGGTAGAACCATTGCGCAGGCATTTATGCCGCAAGTTCTCACTTCATGGAGCCGTTTGTACTCGCTGCTCATGGCTGCTTTTCCGCAAGACCGTTATGTCCGCGGCGCCCATCTGAAGGATCTCACACAAACCGGCAGTGGTGTGAGGGTGGCGTGTGAGGACGGCAGAAACTTTGAAGCGGACGTTTTGATTGCCTCAGATGGCATACGCTCATCGGTTCGCGCTGCTTTGGCCCCGGAAATTCAACCTGAATATGCGGGATATGTGGCGTGGCGTGGCGTTTGCGATGAGTCGGTGCTGTCAGATTTAACGCTGAAAACCTTGTTTGGCACCTTTGGGTTTGGTTTGCCCGCAGGTGAGCAAATTATTGGATATCCAGTGGCCGGACAAGGCAATTCCGTAGAAATAGGTCAGCGTCGTTACAACTTTGTCTGGTACCGACCTGCTCCCGATGATGGCACCTTGCAAGACCTGATGACAGATGCCGACGGGCAACACCATTCTCTGGGCTTGCCACCCAACAAAGTCTCTTGGAGACATGTGGCAGCTTGCCGTCAAGCCGCTCGTGAGCGATTGGCACCCCAGTTTGCTGAGATTCTGGAAAAAACCGCTCAACCGTTCTTACAGCCGATTTTTGATGCCCGTAGTACCCGTCTGGCGTTTGGCAGGGTTGCCTTGATGGGAGATGCCGGATTTGTGGCGCGCCCTCATGTTGGTATGGGAGTCACCAAAGCAGCAGAGGATGCATTGGCTCTCTGCAATGCTCTCGTAGCCCACGGAGCGACCCCAGAGGCTTTGCAAGCCTATGAATCGAAGCGGCTGGCACCTGGCCAATCCGTGGTCGCTCGGGGGCGCCGCTTAGGCGCTTATATGCAAGCCACTGCCATTGGCCAGGCAGCGTTGCGCGATGCCAGTGGTGTGATGCAACAGACTGCCGTCGATTTATCCGGCCTGACGGATCAAGAATACTAAAGAGCGGCGCTAACTTAAAAATGCGATCGACTTCCGGAAAACTCAACCCCTCACCATTCACAAAAGGTTTTTTGCTATGGCACTACGAATTAATGACCAAGTTCCTAATTTCGCCGCTGAAACAGATCAAGGCGCGATTCACTTTCATGACTGGATAGGCGAGGGCTGGGCCATCCTATTTTCCCATCCAAAGGACTTCACACCAGTGTGTACTACCGAGTTCGGCGCAGTTGCTCAGCTCGCGCCGGAATGGGCTAAACGGGGAACCAAAGTCATTGGTGTCTCGGTTGACGGTGTAGAGGCCCACAAAAAGTGGAAGTCAGATATCGAAGGTTTTGCCGGGACAGCGGCAGGCTTCCCCATCATTGCAGACGAAGACTTGTCTGTGTCCAAAGCATTTGACATGCTGCCTGCTGAGGCTTATCTCCCTGACGGTCGTACCGCCGCACATACCGCTACGGTGCGGTCCGTATTTATCGTCGGCCCGGACAAAAAGCTCAAGTTGTCAATGACCTATCCAATGTCTGTTGGCCGAAATTTTGCTGAAGTTTTGCGCGCACTCGATGCCTTGCAATTGACCTTTAACGTACCCTTGGCAACGCCTGCCAACTGGACGGTAGGCCAAGACGTCATCGTCGCGTTGGCGCTCAGCGATGATCAGGCACGCGAAAAATACGGCGCCATCGACATCAAATTACCGTACCTGCGTACAACCAGGTCCCCAAAGTAAGCGTAACAATTTCAGCGGTGCGACGCTGTGGTTGACCGTTGGCTAATTTCTTGGAACACCATGTGGCGCTTGTGCAGCACGAAACCCAAGGACTCGATCTAAGTGGCAAATTTGGGCGTCAAGCGGCGACCAAATTTGTTCTTTAGCGGCTGGCTTCCACGGTGGATTGGCAGATACAAGTAGTAAACCCAGTTTTTACTACTTTTAGGCATAAAAAAAGCACCAAGCGTCGCCGCTAAGTGCTTGATTTATAACCAATAAATTGGTGGGCAGTACAAGTTTCGAACTTGTGACCCCTGCAGTGTGAAAACACTAAAAAATCACTAATTTTCTTATATAAATCAACAACTTACGCGTTCTTTTAAAACATCAAGTAGTATATTTGTAGTATAGCCCTAAATGACCAATTTGAATATTTCTGAGCTTACAAATAACCCAATGAATATACTTGCTTAAAAAACAGGCACCGTCAAAAGTTTTGCACTTGAGCACTGAGTGCGGCCTGCGCTGAGTGATGGTAGCACCGAGCGCAGCCCCACCTGAACGCGGCTCGCACAGCGCTCATTACCAATCAATCGTAAAAAGTTTTGCTCTTGAGCACTGTGCGCGGGGTGCACTGACTGGTGACTGCACTTGCTGCAGGCTCGGTTTAGCGAGGCTTCGCCAGATAGCGGCTCGGAAAAAATGACCATTTTTTTGGTTTTGAGCAGTTGGACTAACCCGGCTTTGCTCGTGGAAATGCCCCGAAATTTATGCCCAAATCCGCCCTGCACTACTGCCTAATTATTGAGCACCGTCAAAACTTTTGACGGTGCCTGTTTATTAAGCAAAGGATGTCACCTTCGCCAACAAGTCAAACTAAACGGAAGTCCCCACGCATAGATCTGAACTCGTTGAGCAAAAATGTACATATCCCGATTGCCCATTGCCCAAAAACACAACATAATTTGGGCATGAAACCATCCCAAGCCCTCGCAGCACACAGGCAAGAAATTCGGCAAATTGTGCTGGCACACCGCGCAACCAATGCCCGTGTGTTCGGCTCTGTGGCGCACGGTTCAGACACGGATGAAAGCGACCTAGACATCCTAGTTGACACTACCGCTGACACCACCCTGTTTGACCTAGGAGCAATACGTTACAAATTGCGCAACCTACTTGGGGTGTCCGTGGACGTGCTAACGCCAGGCGCCTTGCCTGATAAATTTCGTGACGTTGTGATCGCGGAAGCACTCGCCGTATGAGCCGCGACGCTCTGCGCTTGGCAGACTATTTGAGTCACATTGTTGACGCAATCGACAGAATTAACAAGTATTGCCAAGACTTGGACGAACCGTCGTTCCTAGCCAACGATTTGGTTCAGGATGCAGTTATTCGTAATTTCGAAGTCATCGGCGAAGCAAGTAAAAACGTTGAGCGCGTGGCTCCTGATTTCATCTCGACGCATCAAGAATTGCCCTTCGCATTTGCCTATGACATGCGCAATGTGTTGGCGCATGGATATTACAAAGTCGATTTGGGCGTTGTATGGAAAACCATTGAACGGGACTTGCCCTATCTCAGAGAGCAAGTCGTTCTCGCCATAAAAGACGTTTAACAAAGCACCCCCTTGGCGCAAGCGGCCGGGTGAACGGCGACTAAAATTTGACGGTACTAATTTTTAATGGTTGCCTTAAATCACACTGCTACGCGCGTAAGCACCTCAAGTTTCTGCGCCAACGTATACCCCACTGTGCCGTAGCTCGCGTACTCCGAGTTGCCTCGGGAATGTCCCGTGATGCTTTCGGCCACTTTGACAGGGATGTCGTTGCAGGCCTTCATCCGGTCCACCAACGCATGACGGAACATGTGGCTGCGAAATTCGAGATCTTTCAGCCG
>CANFWT010000037.1 GCA_947450895.1 Comamonadaceae bacterium
GAAACCACATGTGCGCCCTGCAATGCGACCCACACCGTGTCGCCATTGGACAAAGTGAGGCGCTGGCCGGGCTGGCCATGCTGGGTTTCGCTGCGGCACAGCGCGCCGCCGTCAGCCATTGATTGCGTCAGCGCGGGCTTGTCCTGCGGCGAAGTCGAGGTCGCCGGTGTAGATAGCGCGGCCACAAATCACGCCTTCCACGCCATGCTCTTCCACCGCGCACAGCGCCTCGATGTCGGCCAAATTGCTCAAGCCGCCCGAGGCGATCACCGGAATCGACAAGGCCTGGGCCAATTTGACCGTAGCGTCAATATTGATGCCGCTGAGCATGCCGTCGCGTCCAATGTCGGTGTAGATGATGGATTCGACCCCGTAGTCCTCAAACTTTTTACCCAGATCGACCACGTCGTGGCGGGTCAGCTTGCTCCAGCCGTCGGTGGCAACTTTGCCGTCGCGCGCGTCTAGCCCCACGATGATATGGCCGCCAAAGGCGGTGCAGGCGTCTTGCAAGAAACCGGGATTTTTCACGGCTGCGGTACCAATGATGACGTAGCGCAGTCCCGCGTCCAGGTAGCGTTCGATCGTGTCCAGGTCACGAATTCCGCCGCCGAGCTGCACATCGACCTCGCTGCCGACCTCTTTCAATATCTTGCGGATTGCGACCTCGTTTTTCGGATGGCCTGCGAAAGCACCATTCAAATCCACCAGATGCAAACGCCGCGCACCCTTGTCCACCCAGCTGCGCGCCATGACCGCCGGGTCTTCGCCGAACGTGGTGGATTGGTCCATATCGCCCTGTTTGAGGCGAACGCAGTGGCCGTCTTTGAGGTCAATCGCGGGAATTAACAGCATGGTGCTTGGGCAGTGAGTGAAGAAATTGGCAAGAATGAGAGGAAATCACGGGTTCCAGCGCAAAAAATTGCGGTAGAGGGCTAGGCCTTGCCTGGCGCTTTTTTCGGGGTGGAACTGGGTGGCAAAAATATTATCGCGCGCAATCGCCGAGCTAAAGCGCGAACCGAAGTCGGTTTCGCCGACGCTGTGGCGCGCATCAGACGGTTTCGCGTAGTAACTGTGCACAAAATAGAAATAACTGCCGTCGGGCACCTCGCCCCACACCGGGTGCGGGGCCTGGCCGTGGTTGTTGCGCCAGACCTGGTTCCAGCCCATTTGCGGCACTTTGAAGCGGCTGCCGTCGGTCTGCAATTGACCGCCCAGGTCAAACTTCACCACATTGCCCGGCAGCAGACCCAGGCACATGGTGTCGAGCTCTTCGCTGTGCTCAAGCAGCATTTGCATGCCCACACACACGCCCATGAGCGGCTTGTGGGCGGCGGCGTGCAAGACGGCGGGCAACATGCCGGACTCGTGCAACTCCCGCATGCAGTCGCGCATACCGCCCTGGCCGGGCAGCACCACGCGGTCGGCGTCCATCACTTCTTGGGGCGTGCGCGCCCAGACCGCCTGCACGCCCACGTGTTCGGCAGCGTGCATCACCGCCTGGGTGACCGAACGCAAATTGCCCATGCCGTAATCGACGATGGCGACAGTTTTCATGGCAAGCGGCTCACAACGAAGCAAAGAGGCTAGAGCGAGCCCTTGGTGGAGGGAATGGACTCCAAAGCACGCGGGTCGTATTCCAGCGCGCTGCGCAGGGCGCGGGCAAAGGCTTTGAACACGGTTTCGGCCTGGTGGTGGGCGTTGTCGCCCTTCAAGTTGTCGATGTGCAGCGTGACGCCGGCGTGGTTGACGAAGCCCTGGAAAAACTCATGCGTGAGCTGGGTATCAAAGCCGCCGATGCTGCCACTGGTAAACGGAATGTTCATGGTCAGGCCAGGGCGGCCAGAGAGGTCAATCACCACACGCGACAGTGCCTCGTCCAGCGGCACATAGGCGTGGCCGTAGCGGCGTATGCCTTTTTTGTCGCCCACGGCCTTCAACACGGCCTGGCCCAGGGTGATGCCCACGTCTTCCACCGTGTGGTGGCCGTCAATGTGCAAATCGCCCTCGGCCTCAATGTCCAGATCAATCAGCCCGTGGCGGGCAATTTGGTCGAGCATGTGGTCAAAAAAGCCAATGCCGGTGGACAGGCGGGAATGGCCGCTGCCGTCGAGGTTGAGCTTGACGTGGATGCGCGTCTCGGCGGTGTTGCGCGCCACTTCGGCGGTGCGGGCAGCGCGCGGCTGGCCTGCGGGGGCGCCGGGCACGTCGGTCAAAGCGAGTTGGGTCATAGCGAGGTCTCTAATGCCGCAAGCAGCAGCGTGTTTTCGTCGGCGGTGCCCACGGTCAGGCGCAGGCAGTTGGCCAGCAGCGGGTGCATTTTAGAAACGTTCTTGACCAGCACGCCGCGCGTGCGCAAGGCATCAAACACCTCTGAGGCGGCGTCCACACCTGCGCGCTCGGCAACGCGCACCAGCACCATATTGGCATCGCTGTCCCACACAGTCAGGCGGGGCAATTGGCGCAGCGCCTGCAGCAGGCGGGCGCGCTCCCGGCAAATCGCTTGCGCCTGGGCGGCAAATGCGTCCGCGTGCTCCAGCGCAAACAAGGCGCACTCGCAGTTGAGCACGCTGATGTTGTAGGGCGGGCGCACCTTGTCCAATTCGGCCACCAGCGCCTGCGGGCCCATCAAATAGCCCAAACGCACACCGGCCAGACCAAACTTGCTCAGGGTGCGCATCAACAGCACGTGGGTGTGGGCCTGCGGCTCGGCGCGGATGGTGTCGAGGTAGCTGCGGCTGGAAAATGGCTGGTAAGCCTCGTCCAGCACCACCAGGCTGCCGATCTGGGCAGCAGCGGCTACGACTTGGGCCATGTCTGCCTCGTTCCACAGATTGGCCGTGGGATTGTTCGGGTAAGCCAAATAGACGATGGCGGGCTGGGTTTCTGCAATGGCTGCCAGCATGGCGGGCACGTCGAGGGCAAAGTCGGCGGTCAAGGGCACGCCAACAAAGTCCAGGCCCTGCAGTTGCGCGCTCATGGCATACATCACAAACCCGGGCACGGGCGCCATCAACACGGGCCGCTTGCCGGTCGCCGGGTCGGTGCCGACAGCGCAGGCCAGCGCCAAAAGGGAAATCAGCTCGTCCGAGCCGTTGCCCAACATCACCTCGTAGCCCAAAGGCATCTGGGCGTACGCTGCGAGGGCCTGGCGCAAATCCTGCACCCGCGCCCCAGGATAGCGGTTGAGCGCCACCGCACCCAGGCGCGCGCCCAAGGCGGCTTGCAGCGCAGGGCTCAGGCGGTGGGGGTTTTCCATGGCGTCGAGCTTGGCCATGCCCTGGGGGTCTTGCACGGCGTAAGCGTGCATGGCGCGCACGTCGGCTCGGATACGCCGCGCCACCATGGCTTCAGAAGTGCGCGCACCGGTCATTCGAGCCTCATTTCTGCAGCCCGCGCGTGGGCTTGCAGGCCTTCGCCGTAGGCCAATTCGGCGGCAATCGGCCCGAGTACGCGGGCACCAGCGGCGCTCACCTCAATCAGGCTGCTGCGCTTTTGAAAGTCGTACACGCCCAAGGGGCTGGAAAAACGCGCGGTGCCGCTGGTGGGCAGCACATGGTTGGGTCCGGCGCAGTAGTCGCCCAGCGATTCGCTGGTGTAGGCGCCCAAAAAGATCGCCCCGGCGTGCACCAGCAGCGGCTCCCAGCGGTGCGGGTCGGCGCTGGAGACTTCCAGGTGCTCGGGCGCAATGCGGTTGCTCAGAGCGCAGGCCTCTTCCATGCTGCGCGTGTGCACCAGCGCGCCGCGGCCGGTCAACGACTTGGCGATGATCTCGGCGCGCGGCATTTGCGCCAGCAGCCGGTCAATGGCGGCTTGGACCTGGTCGATGTAGGCTTTATCAGGGCACAGCAAAATGCTTTGCGCCAGCTCGTCGTGCTCGGCCTGGCTGAACAAGTCCATGGCCACCCAGTCGGGCGGCGTGCTGCCGTCGGCCAGCACCAAGATTTCGCTCGGGCCGGCAATCATGTCGATGCCCACGGTGCCAAACACCCGGCGCTTTGCAGCGGCCACATAGGCGTTACCGGGGCCGGTGATTTTGTTAACCGCAGGGATGGTGGACGTGCCATAGGCCAGCGCGGCCACAGCCTGCGCGCCACCCACGGTAAACGCGCGGCTCACACCGGCCACATAGGCCGCAGCAAGTACCAGCGGGTTTTTGATCCCCTGCGGCGTGGGCACGACCATGATGATTTCGCCCACCCCGGCCACGTGGGCAGGAATGGCGTTCATCAGCACGCTGGATGGATAAGCCGCCTTGCCGCCGGGCACATATATGCCCACGCGGTCCAGGGGCGTGACTTTTTGGCCCAAGAGCGTGCCATCGGCGTCGCGATAGCTCCAGCTTTGGCCGCAGGCCTGTTTTTGCGCCTCGTGGTAGCTGCGCACGCGCGCGGCGGCAAATTCCAGCGCCTGGCGCTGGGCTTCGGGAATCGCCTCGAACGCGGCCTTCAATTCGGTCTGTGTGAGTTCCAGGGCAGAAACCGAGTCGGCGCTCAGGCCATCAAAGTGCGCGGTGTAGTCCAGCACAGCGGCGTCGCCGCGCGTTTGCACGTCGGCCAGGATGGCGGCGACGCGCTGCTCAATGGCCGCGTCGGTATCGGCCGACCAGTGCAGGCGGGCCTTGAATTGGGCTTCGAAGTCGGCGTCGGTGGTAGACAGACGCAAAGGCGTGGCGGTAAAAGACATGGTCAGCGTCAGTTCTTGCCAATGGCGCTGGCAAACGCGTTGATGATGTTGCGAATCGGCTCGCGTTGGAGCTTGAGCGCCGCCTGGTTGACCACCAGGCGCGCGCTGATGTCCATGATGTGCTCCACCTCGACCAGATTATTGGCCTTGAGTGTGTTGCCCGTGGACACCAGGTCCACGATGGCGTCGGCCATGCCCACCAGCGGGGCGAGTTCCATGCTGCCGTAGAGCTTGATCAGGTCCACGTGCACGCCTTTGGTGGCGAAAAACTCGCGGGCAATCGCCACGTACTTGGTCGCCACTTTCAGGCGCGCGCCTTGGCGCACGGCGTGGGCGTAGTCAAAGTCGGCGCGCACCGCCACGCTGATGCGGCATTGGGAGATTTGCAGGTCCAGCGGCTGAAACAGCCCGGCGCCGCTGGTGGCGCTGCCCCAGTCGCCGCCGTGCTCTAACAAGGTGTCTTTGCCGGTGATGCCCATGTCGGCACCGCCAAACTGCACGTAGGTGGGCACGTCGGTGGCGCGCACCACCAGCACACGCACGTCCGTCTGGTTGGTGTCCAGAATCAGCTTGCGCGATTTTTCCGGGTCATCCAGCACCTCAATGCCTGCGGCGCGCAAAAGCGGCAGGGTTTCTTCAAAAATGCGGCCTTTGGACAAGGCGATCGTGATCATGTGTGTCTCGTTTTCAGTTCGGTTGCGGTAGAAAAACGGTCTTATTTGACGCGCTCAATGTCCGCGCCCAAGCCACGCAGCTTGGACTCCATCTGGTCATAACCCCGGTCCAGGTGGTAGATGCGCTCGACCACCGTCTCGCCCTGGGCCACCAGACCGGCAATCACCAGCGAGGCCGAGGCGCGCAAATCGGTGGCCATGACGGTTGCGCCCGATAGCGCCGCCACACCCTGGACCAGTGCCACCTTGCCCTCGATCTGGATATTGGCGCCCAGGCGCACCAGCTCGTTGACGTGCATGAATCGGTTCTCAAAAATCGTCTCGGTGGCCTTGGATGCGCCGTTGGAGATGCAATTGAGCGCCATAAACTGCGCCTGCATGTCGGTCGGGAAACCGGGGTATTCGGTGGTGCGAAAGCCCTGCGCCTGCAAGCGCCCGCTGGACTGCACGCGAATGCCGCCGTCCACCACCGTGACCGTGGCCCCGGCGGCAATCAGCTTCTCAATCACCGCGTCCAGGTGGTCGGCGCGGCCATGCTGCAAGACCACGTCGCCCCCGGTGGCGGCCACGGCGCACAGAAAAGTACCCGCCTCAATGCGGTCGGCCACCACCTGGTGGTCGCAGCCGTGCAAAGCGTCCACGCCCTGGATGCGGATGCGGCTGGTGCCGTGGCCCTCGATGCGCGCGCCCATGGCGATCAGCATTTCGGCCAGGTCCGGGATTTCGGGCTCTTGCGCGGCGTTTTCGAGGATGGTCTCACCCTCGGCCAGCGCGGCGGCCATCAGAAAGTTCTCGGTGCCGGTGACAGTAACCATGTCGGTGGTGATGCGCGCGCCCTTGAGGCGCGTACGCCCGCCGCCCACGCGGGCGAACATGTAGCCATGTTCCACCACGATATCCGCGCCCATGGCCGCCAGCCCCTTGAGGTGCTGGTCCACCGGGCGCGAGCCAATCGCGCAGCCACCGGGCAGCGACACCTTGGCGTGGCCAAAGCGCGCCAGCAGCGGCCCCAGCGCCAGCACCGAGGCGCGCATGGTTTTCACCAGCTCGTAGGGCGCTTCTGGCAAGGTAAGCGTGCCCGCGTTGGCGCGGACGCTGCCGTCCGCATGCTGCTCGATCTGCACGCCCATGTGCCGAATCAGCTTGAGCATGGTGGACACGTCTTGCAGGCGCGGCACGTTGCGCAGCATCACCGGCTCTGCGGTCAGCAGCGTGGCGCACAACTCGGGCAAGGCGGCGTTCTTGGCGCCGGAAATGGGCACCGTGCCGTGCAGGCTGCGCCCGCCGCGTATGAGTAATTTGTCCATGGTCTTGCGGTGTGGCTCAGGCCGATTGCTGCGCCCACTCGGCCGGGGTGTAGGTTTTCATCGACAAGGCGTGCACCTCGTCGGTCTGCATGCGCGCGCCCAGCGTGGCGTACACCTGCTGGTGGCGGGCGATCAGGCGCTTACCCTCAAAGGCGCTGGAGACGATGGTGGCATACCAGTGGCGGCCATCACCTTCGAGTGCGCAATGGTCGCAGGGCAGTCCGGCGGTAATCAGGGCTTGGAGTTGGTCGGCAGTCATGGGAAATGGGGAAAGTAAAAATCAGCTGCGGATTTTGTAGCCGCTGCGCAGCATTTGAAGCGCGATGCCGCTGACCAGGAGGAGGGACACGCCCACCACGCTCAAACTGAGCCAGGGCGATACATCGCTCACGCCAAAAAAGCCGTAGCGAAACCCGTCAATCATGTAGAAAAACGGGTTGAAGTGGCTCACGCCCTGCCAGAAAGCGGGCAGGGAATGGATGGAATAAAACACGCCGCTCAAAAACGTCATGGGCATGACCACAAAATTCTGGAAGGCCGCGAGCTGATCAAACTTTTCTGCCCACAAGCCCGCAATCAGACCCAAGGTGCCCATCAAAGCCGCACCCATGACGGCAAAGGCCACGATAAACAGGGGCTGCGCAAAGCCAATGTGCGTGAAAAACGCCGCAATCACAAACACCCCGGCACCCACCACCAGGCCGCGCACCACCGCCGCGCCCACATAAGCCAAATACCAGTGCCAGTACGACAAAGGCGTGAGCAGGATAAACACCAGATTGCCCATCACCTTGCTCATGATGAGCGAAGACGAACTGTTGGCAAAGGCGTTTTGCAGCAGGCTCATCATCGCCAGGCCGGGCACCAAAAAGGCGGTGTAACTGACTTGGTCGTAGACCTTCACGTGGTCTTCGAGCGCATGGCCGAATATCAGCAAATACAGCATGGCGGTGAGTACGGGCCCGGCGATGGTCTGAAACGCCACCTTCCAAAAGCGCAGCACCTCTTTGTAGAGCAGGGTTTGCAAGCCCGTCATAGAGCCCCCACGCTTGGCGACGCGGCACGAATGCGTCTTCGCGGCTTGGTCGGACCCGACCGCGCTCATGCTGCCACTCCCACACCATGCGCAGAACCCTTGTTCTGCGCCATCACGTCCAAGAACACGTCTTCGAGGTCGGCCTTGCGAATTTCCACGTCTTGCGCCACCAGGCCAGACCCGCGCACAGCAGCCAAAAACTGTTCTATTTCCAGCGCGTCGTGCGCCGGAAACTGCACGATGCGCCCGGTAATGCGTGCCTGCGCGGCCAGCGCCGGGGGCAAGTCGCCGTCGACCTTGAAGCGCAGCACATTGCTAGACGCCGCCTTGAGCAGCGTGCTGGTGTGGTCCAGCGCCACAATGCGGCCCGACTTGAGCATGGCAATGCGCCCGCACAAGGCCTCGGCTTCTTCGAGATAGTGGGTGGTCAGCAAGACGGTATGGCCTTGTTTGTTGAGCTTGGCGATGAACTGCCACAGCGTCTGGCGCAACTCCACGTCTACGCCGGCCGTGGGTTCGTCGAGCACAATCACTGGCGGCTTGTGCACCAAGGCTTGGGCCACCAGCACCCGGCGCTTCATGCCGCCCGAGAGCTGGCGCATATTGGCGTCGGCCTTGTCGGCCAGGCCCAGGCTTTCCAGCAGCTCGTCGATCCAGGCCTCGTTGTTCTTCACACCAAAATAGCCGGACTGGATGCGCAAGGCCTCGCGCACATTGAAAAACGGGTCAAACACCAGTTCCTGCGGCACCACACCGAGCCTGCGCCGTGCTGCGGCGAAATCGGTTTGCACGTCGTGCCCCAGCACGCTTGCCGAACCGGCGCTGGGGCGCGTCAGGCCAGCGAGCATGCTGATCATGGTGGTCTTGCCCGCGCCGTTGGGGCCCAACAATCCGAAGAACTCTCCTTCCTCGATGCCGAGGCTGACATTGTCAACCGCTAAAAACCTGGCGCCAGGGGGCCCTTTGGGGGACGCATAAGCTTTGGAGATGGACTGGAAAGAGATGGCGAGCATGGGATGGCACGATTTTACGCGCCACAGGTTAAAGGTCGGAAAGCACGGCCCAGGCCGAAGCCAGGCAGGTCACGCCAGTGCTTGTTGCGTCTGGGAATCCAGCAGCGTGTGCACGCCGTACAAGGTGGCAAGCGCCAGCAGTTGCGCCGGCAATCCCTGCACGCGGAGTTGCTTGCCCAGGCGGGCGCAGGCCCGGCGCAACTCCAACACCACGGCCAGCGCAGAAGAATCGAAACTGGTCAGCGCCGCAGCGTCCAACACTGCAGTATTGGGCTCATTGGCCAAATTTTTCACCAAATCCTGCACGCAGGCCGCCGCCTGCTGATGGGTTAGGGTGGCTGGAAGCTGCAGCACATCAAGCCTTTTTGGCGTTGGTTTTGTTACGCGCTGCCAAAGACTCGATCAAGCCGTCAATGCCTTTGGCGTTGATTTCCTGCGAAAACTGACTTTTATAGGTCTCCACCAGCCACACGCCCAGCACATTGAGGTTGTAAATGCGCCATCCAGCGCCCTCGCCCTGGGTTTTTTCAAGGCGGTAGTCCAGCTGTATGGGATCGCCGCTGCCGCGGACTTCGCTGCGTACCACCAGCTCTTTGTCGTCCGGCGAAGCCCGCAGCGGCTTCATCACCACCGTTTGGTCGCTGACCTGAGACAGCGCCCCGGCGTAGGTGCGCACCAGGAGAATCTTGAATTCTTCTTGCAAACGCTTTTGTTGTTCCGCAGTGGCCTGGCGCCAAGCGGGGCCCACGGCCGACGCCGTCATGCGCTGAAAGTTGACGTGCGGCATGATGCGCGTGTCGACCAGCGTAATGATTTTGGGAATGTCGCCGCTGCGCATCGCCTTGTCACCCTTGATCGTGTCGAGCACGTCCACCGAGATGCGTTTGATAAAAGCATCGGGCGCCTCGTCTTCAGCCCGGACTGTAGCGCTGCCCATGCAGGCAACCACGGCCAACAAGGACAGCACACGGTTGAAAAACTTGCGATTCATACGGTTCTCTTTTTCCATTGGGGGTTGATCGTCTTGACCTAACGCACTAGCAAGCATTTCGACTGACAAGGCTGCGTCTTCGGTTCGATGCATTGAAAGCTCATGGCGCCGCTTCAGGCTCCTCGGGCACCTCGCCGTCGAACTGCCGGTAACGCTGACGCTGCAAGTACGAGTCGCGGGTAAAAGCATAGGGGTCGAGCGCGGCGGCGTCGACCACGTCGCCCGCCTTCAAGAAACTTTCACGCACGTCAATGATATTGACCACCGTCAAGCCGTCGCGCGTAGCCTGGTCGTCCAACTGATTGACCAAATTACCTTGCCGGTCCACAGGAAAGGCCACAATTTCGCGCAAGGTGTAGGGACCCAGCAAGGGCAGAACCACGTAAGGACCCGGGCTAATTCCCCACCGGCCCAAGGTAATACCAAAATCAGCTGGATGCTTTTGGATATCCATATCGCTCGCCACATCGACCAATCCCAGCAGACCGATCGTGCTGTTTACCAACACGCGCCCCACACTGTCACCGGTTGCCTGGCCGCGCCCTGCGGCGGCGTTGTTGACGACAGACCACATGTCAGCCAAATTTCCGAAAAAATTGCCGACACCTTTGCGGACAATCTTAGGCACCACTGTTCCGTAGACTTGGGCCACGGGCTTGACCAGGGCGCGGTCCAAGACGTCGTTGAGTCGGTACACCGCTCGGTTAAAACCCTCCAATGGATCGCGAGGATCGGCCGTGGTGGTCTGCGCATGGCCAGATGCTAGGCACATGACCAGTAGCACGCCAGCGACAACACGCCGATTCCAGATCGCGCTTTGTCCATCCATCTTCTTCAATCCGCCTGCTTGGTACCGGCACCGTCAGCCGCTTTGCTGTACAGAAACTGGCTGATCAAACTTTCCAGTACCACAGCAGACTGGGTGCTGGAAATCGTGTCCCCTGCAGCCAGCACCGCGTCGGACGCACCGGCCTCAATGCCAAGGTATTGCTCCCCCAGCAGTCCGCTGGTCAAAATCTTGAGCGAACTGTCCTTGGGAAAGCTGTAGCGGCTTTCCATCGCCAGCACAACGCGCGCCTGGAAGGATTTGTCATCAAACACAATCTTTTCGACCCGGCCCACCACCACGCCCGCGCTGCGCACCGCGGCCTTGGGCTTGAGACCCCCTACATTGTCAAACTTGGCGGTCACGGCATAGGTTTTCTGGAAATTGAGGCTGAGCAAATTGGCCGACTGCAAGGCCAAAAAAAGGATGGCCACTGCCCCGATCAGGACAAAAAGACCAACCCAGACATCATTCTTAGAGCGCTGCATGCAACATCTTTCTAATCACCGTTAAATCGTAAACATCATGGCCGTCAGGATGAAATCGAGCGCCAGAACCGCTAAAGACGCCACTACCACCGTGCGCGTCGTAGCGCTGGCCACACCTTCTGGCGTGGGTTGGGCCTCAAAGCCCTGTAGAAGCGCGACAAAAGTCACCGTAAACCCGAACACCACGCTTTTCACGATGCCGTTGCCCACGTCACGCCAGACATCGACACCGCCCTGAATTTGGCTCCAGAACGAACCCGAGTCCACACCAATCATGAGCACGCCGACCACCCAGCCGCCAATAATGCCCATGGCGCTGAAGACCGCCGCCAAGAGCGGCATGGTAATCACACCGGCCCAAAAACGCGGCGCAAGCACCCGCAGCACAGGGTCTACCGCCATCATCTCCATCACACTGATTTGCTCACCTGCTTTCATCAGTCCGATTTCGGCAGTGAGCGAGGTACCCGCACGCCCGGCAAACAACAAAGCGGTCACCACAGGGCCAAGCTCGCGCACCAGGCTCAAGGTGACCAGCAGCCCTAAGGCCTCCGAGGAGCCATAGCGCTGCAGGGTGTAATAACCCTGCAAACCGAAGACAAAACCAACAAACAGGCCTGAGACCGCAATGATCACCAGAGAATAGTTGCCAAGAAAGTGGATTTGGTCACGCACAAGAGAAAAACGCCGCAAGCTTCCAACCAAGGTCTTGAGCAAACGGAAGAAAAGGCGTCCACCATGCCCCATATCGGCCAACTGGCGCCGGGCAGCAAATCCAACATCCTGGGGCTTGATCCAACTCATTGCGTGTGCTCCAACCCAAAATCTTGCTCCACACCCACGCCAGGGTAGTGAAAGCGCACCGGACCGTCCGATAAGGCGTGCACATACTGGTAGACCAGCGGATCGGTGCTGTGGCGCACCTCGTCGGGCGTGCCCTGGGTCGCCACTTTGCCGTTGGCCAGAATGATCACATGGTCTGCAATGGCAAACGTTTGCTCCAGTTCATGCGATACAAAAATACTGGTCAGACCCATGGAATCATTGAGTTGGCGAATCAACTGGGCCGCGGTAGCCAGGGAAATGGGGTCCAGGCCGGAAAACGGCTCGTCGTACATCACCAGCTCCGGGTCCAGCGCAATCGCACGCGCCAGGGCAATGCGACGTGCCATTCCACCAGAAACTTCACTGGGCATCAGGTCGCGGGCGCCACGCAAACCGACCGCGTTAAGCTTCATGAGCACAATGTCGCGAATCAGCGCCTCGGGCAGGTCGGTGTGCTCACGCAGGGGGAAGGCGACATTCTCAAACACTGACAAATCTGCAAACAATGCGCCAAACTGGAAGAGCATGCCCATGCGGCGGCGCGCGGCATAGAGCTCTTTTTGGTGCATCGGTGTAATGTCTTGCCCATCAAACAGCAAGGTGCCCGACTGGGCGCGGTTTTGGCCACCGATCAATCGCAGGATGGTGGTTTTGCCTCCGCCCGAAGCACCCATGAGCGCGGTCACCTTGCCCCGCGGCACTTTCAATGACACATTGTCGAGGATCACCCGCTGGCCGTAACCAAAGGTTAGGTTCTTGAGTTCAACGAGGGCGTGTGAAAAAGTTTGCATGCTGACAAGGAATTTGTGGGCCAATGATACGGGATTACCCGAATTGGCCCCTGCCGCACCGTCAGTTTTACCCGGCGTTTACCGCGCCAACCCCGACCGTCGGCGCAGATGCGCGCGCTTTAGCGCGGTAAGTCGCTGGCGCCCATCAAGAACAGATCCACCGCACGCGCGGCCTGGCGGCCTTCACGAATGGCCCATACCACCAGAGACTGGCCCCGGCGCATGTCGCCTGCCGCAAACACTTTTTTCACGTTGGTGGCGTAGCCGCCGCGCTCGTCGGTACTGGCTTTTGCGTTGGCGCGGGCGTCTTTGTCCACGCCAAATGCGTCCAGCACGGTCGCCACCGGGTTGACAAAGCCCATGGCCAGCAGCACCAAGTCGGCTTGGTGGTGTTTTTCGGTTCCAGGAATTTCAAGCAGCTTGCCGTCCTTGAACTCCACATGCACCGTGGTCAGGCCGGTGACTTTGCCGTTTTCACCGGTAAAGGCCTTGGTGGAGACCGCAAATTCGCGCACGCAACCCTCTTCATGGCTGGAACTGGTGCGCAGCTTGAGCGGCCAGTAAGGCCAGGTCATGGGCCGGTTTTCTTCTTCCGGGGGCTGGGGCATCACTTCAAACTGGGTGACGCTGGCCGCGCCGTGGCGGTTGCTGGTGCCCACGCAGTCGCTGCCGGTGTCGCCGCCGCCTATCACGATGACATGTTTGCCGTCGGCGCGCAATTGGCCCTTGAGCTTGTCGCCCGCGTTGACCTTGTTTTGCTGGGGCAAAAATTCCATGGCGAAGTGGATGCCCTCCAACTCGCGCCCCGGCACCGGCAGGTCGCGCGACTGCTCGGAGCCCCCGGACAACAGCACCGCGTCAAAGTCGGCTTGCAACTGGGCGGCAGAGATGGTTTCTTTGGCCCAGTTGGTCACCTTGGAGCCCTTGGGCATATCGCCCACCAACACGCTGGTGCGGATGGTCACGCCTTCGGCTTCGAGCTGCTTGGCGCGGCGGTCGATGTGCGACTTTTCCATCTTGAAATCAGGAATGCCGTAGCGCAGCAGGCCGCCAATGCGGTCGTTTTTCTCGAACAGGGTCACGTCGTGGCCCACGCGCGCGAGTTGCTGGGCAGCGGCCATGCCGGCGGGGCCGGAGCCGACCACGGCGACTTTTTTACCAGTTTTGGCTTTGGGAGGCTGGGGCGTCACCCAACCTTCGGCCCAGGCGCGGTCGATGATGGCGTGCTCGATGGACTTGATGCCCACGGCGTCGTGGTTCACATTGAGGGTGCACGCCGCTTCGCAGGGCGCGGGGCAGATGCGCCCGGTGAACTCGGGGAAGTTGTTGGTGCTGTGCAACACGTCGATGGCGTTTTTCCAGTCGCCCTGGAACACCAGTTCGTTGAAATCGGGAATGATGTTGTTGACCGGGCAGCCGTTGTTGCAAAACGGTGTGCCGCAGTCCATGCATCGTGCGCTTTGCGTCTTGGCGTGCGCATCGTCCAGACCGATGACGAATTCTTTGTAGTTCTTCAGACGCTCGGAGACGGGCTTGTAGCCCTCCTCAATGCGCTCAAACTCCATGAAACCAGTGATTTTTCCCATGATGGTGTTCCTTGAACGGTGGTGAACGCGCGCTCAGAGCGCAGCGGGAGCCAGAGTTTTGGCCGCGACGGCTTGTTTTTTGGCATAAATCTCGGCCAGGGCGCGCTTGTATTCGGTGGGGAATACTTTGACGAACTTGGTGCGGGCGCTGTCCCAGGTGTCCAACAGTTCGCGTGCGCGCTTGCTGCCGGTCCAGCGGTTGTGGTCTTCCAGCAGCTTTTTAAGCTGCGCCTCGTCGGTTTCGCCCCGGTGCCAAACATCTTTGTCGATTTGCGCAGTCTGCTCCCTGGCGGTCAGCACTTTCTCCAGGCTCACCATGCTGGTGTTGCAGCGGCTGGCGAACTGGCCATCTTCGTCATACACATAGGCAATGCCGCCGCTCATACCGGCCGCAAAGTTGCGCCCGGTTTTGCCCAGCACAGCCACGGTGCCGCCGGTCATGTATTCACAGCCATGGTCGCCGGTGCCTTCAATCACCGCGGTGGCGCCCGAGAGGCGCACCGCAAAACGCTCGCCGCCCACGCCGCTGAAAAACGCCTCGCCGGTGGTGGCGCCGTACATCACGGTGTTACCCACGATGGTGTTGCGCACCGCGTCGCCGCGGAAATCAATGCTGGGGCGCACCACCACGCGACCGCCCGAGAGGCCCTTGCCGGTGTAGTCGTTGGCGTCGCCAATCAAATACAAAGTAATGCCCTTGCACAAGAAGGCGCCAAAGGACTGGCCGCCCGTGCCTTCCAACTGGATGCGGATGGAGTCGTCCGGCAGGCCCTCGGGGTGCACCTTGGTCACCGCGCCCGAGAGCATGGCGCCCACTGAGCGGTTGACGTTGCGCGCCACTTCCATGAACTGCACGCGCTCGCCTTTGTCTATTGCCGCGCGGCTTTTGGCGATCAGCACGTTGTCCAGGGCTTTTTCCAGGCCGTGCTCTTGTTCCTCGACCTGGTAGCGCGCTACGTCAGCGGGCACCTGGGGCTGGGCGAACAGGCGGCTGAAATCCAGACCACTGGCTTTCCAGTGCTCGATGCCCTTGCGCATGTCGAGCAAGTCGGCGCGGCCAATCAGGTCGTCAAACTTTCGGATGCCCAGTTGCGCCATGATGTGGCGCACCTCTTCGGCAATGAAGAAGAAGTAATTCACCACGTGTTCTGGCTTGCCGGAGAACTTTTTGCGCAGGGTCGGGTCTTGCGTGGCCACGCCCACCGGGCAGGTGTTGAGGTGGCATTTGCGCATCATGATGCAGCCTTCCACCACCAGCGGCGCGGTGGCAAAGCCAAATTCGTCCGCGCCCAGCAGCGCGCCAATGGCGACGTCGCGCCCGGTCTTCATCTGGCCGTCGGCTTGCACACGGATGCGGCTGCGCAGGCGGTTCAAGACCAGGGTTTGCTGGGTTTCGGCCAGACCGATTTCCCAGGGGCTGCCCGCGTGCTTGATGGACGACCAGGGCGAGGCGCCCGTGCCGCCGTCGTGCCCGGCGATCACCACATGGTCGGCCTTGCACTTGGCCACACCGGCGGCAATCGTGCCTACGCCGATTTCGGAGACGAGTTTGACGCTGATGCCGGAGTGCGGCGCCACGTTTTTCAGGTCGTGGATGAGCTGCGCCAAATCTTCGATGGAATAGATGTCGTGGTGCGGCGGCGGCGAAATCAGGCCCACGCCGGGCACCGAGTGGCGCAGGCGGCCGATGTACTCGGACACCTTGCTGCCGGGCAACTGTCCGCCCTCGCCGGGCTTGGCGCCCTGGGCCATCTTGATCTGGATTTGGTCGGCGCTGCTCAGGTATTCGGCAGTGACGCCAAAACGGCCCGAGGCGACTTGCTTGATCTTGGAGCGCATGGAGTCGCCCGCGTTCAAGGCGTAATCGACCTCAAAAATTTCCTTGCCCAGCAGGTCAGACATGGTCTGGCCTTGCTGGATGGGAATGCCTTTGAGCTCGTTGCGGTAGCGCAGCGGGTCTTCGCCGCCTTCGCCCGTGTTGCTCTTGCCGCCGATGCGGTTCATGGCAATGGCCAGCGTGGCGTGCGCCTCAGTAGAAATGGAACCCAGGGACATGGCGCCGGTGGCAAAGCGCTTGACGATTTCTTTGGCGGGCTCCACTTCGTCCACCGAAATGGCCTTGGACGGGTCAATCTTGAACTCGAACAGGCCGCGCAGGGTCAGGTGGCGACGGCTCTGGTCATTGATCAGCTCGGCGTATTCCTTGTAGGTGTTCCAGTTGTTGGCGCGGGTGCTGTGTTGCAGTTTTGCAATCGCGTCGGGCGTCCACATGTGCTCTTCGCCCCGGGCGCGCCAGGCGTATTCGCCGCCAGCGTCCAGCGCGTGGGCCAGCACCGGGTCGGCGCCAAAAGCGGCCTTGTGGGTGCGGATGGCTTCTTCGGCAATCTCAAAGACGCCTATGCCCTCCACCCGGCTGGGGGTGCCGGTGAAGTATTTGGCGACCGTCTCGCTGGACAGGCCGATGGCCTCGAACAACTGCGCGCCGCAGTAGCTCATGTACGTGCTCACGCCCATCTTGGACATGATCTTGGACAGGCCCTTGCCCACGGCCTTGACGTAGTTGTAAATCGCCTTTTCTGCGCTCAGGGCGCCGGGCAGGCCCTGGCTCATCTGCACCAGGGTTTCCATCGCCAGGTAGGGGTGGACGGCTTCGGCGCCGTAACCGGCCAGCACCGCGAAGTGGTGCACTTCGCGCGCGGTGCCGGTTTCCACCACCAGACCCGCCGTGGTGCGCAAGCCGCCCAGCACCAGATGCTGGTGAATGGCCGACAGGGCCAGCAGCGCCGGAATGGCGACCTGGGTGGCGTTCATGGCGCGGTCGCTGATGATCAAGATGTTGTTACCGCTCTTGATGGCGTCCACCGCTTCGGCGCACAGCGAGGCCAGCTTGGCCTCTACGCCGTCATGTCCCCAGGCCAGCGGGTACGTGATGTCCAGCGTGTAACTGCGGAACTTGCCGTTGGTGTGGCGCTCGATGTGGCGCAGCTTGGCCATGTCGGCAAAGTTAAGCACGGGCTGCGCCACTTCCAGACGCATGGGCGGGTTGACCTGGTTGATGTCCAGCAGGTTGGGCTTGGGGCCGACAAAAGACACCAGGCTCATGACAATCGCCTCGCGGATGGGGTCGATCGGCGGGTTGGTCACCTGGGCAAACAACTGCTTGAAGTAGTTGTACAGCGGCTTGTTTTTGTCCGACAACACGGCCAGCGGGCTGTCATTGCCCATGGAGCCCAAGGCTTCTTCGCCGTTGGCGGCCATGGGGGCGATCAGGAACTTCAAATCTTCTTGGGTAAAGCCGAAAGCTTGTTGGCGGTCAAGCAGGCTCATTGGGGCTATTGCGTCTGCCGGTATTGCTGCGTCGGCTTCGCTCGCCTCGCCCGCCACATCATCAAGCTTGATGCGCAGGTTCTCGATCCACTGTTTGTAAGGCTTGCTGTTGGCCAGGCCCGATTTCAGCTCTTCGTCGTCAATCATGCGGCCCTGTTCCAGGTCGATCAGGAACATCTTGCCGGGCTGCAGGCGCCATTTGCGCACGATTTTGTTTTCGGGCACCGGCAACACGCCGGATTCCGAGCCCATGATCACCAGGTCGTCGTCGGTGATGCAGTAGCGCGAGGGGCGCAGGCCGTTGCGGTCGAGCGTCGCGCCAATCTGGCGGCCGTCGGTGAACACGATGCTGGCCGGGCCGTCCCAGGGCTCGAGCATGGCGGCGTGGTATTCGTAGAAGGCCTTGCGGCGCTCGTCCATGGTGGTGTGGTTTTCCCAGGGTTCTGGGATCATCATCATCATGGCCTGGCTGATGGGGTAGCCCGCCATGGTGAGCAGTTCGAGGCAGTTGTCAAAGGTGGCGGTGTCGGACTGGTCGGCAAAGCTGATGGGATAGAGCTTTTGCAAGTCCGCGGCCAGCACGGGCGAGGACATCACGCCTTCGCGCGCCTTCATCCAGTTGTAGTTGCCCTTGACGGTGTTGATCTCACCGTTGTGCGCGACATAGCGGTAGGGGTGGGCCAGCGGCCATTCAGGGAAGGTGTTCGTCGAAAAACGCTGGTGCACCAAGCCCAAGGCGGAGACGCAGCGCGGGTCTTGCAGGTCATAAAAATAGGTGCCCACCTGGTCGGCCAGCAGCAAGCCCTTGTAGATCACCGTGCGGCTGGACATGCTGGGAACGTAGTATTCCTTGCTGTGCTTGAGGTTAAGGTGCTGGATGGCGGCGCTGGCGGTTTTGCGAATGACGTACAGCTTGCGCTCCAGCGCGTCTTGCACAATCACGTCGTTGCCGCGGCCAATGAACACCTGGCGGATGATGGGTTCTTTTTCGCGCACCGTGGGCGACATGGGCATGTCCCGGTTAACCGGCACATCGCGCCAGCCCAGCAAGACCTGGCCTTCGGCCTTGATAGCGCGCTCCATCTCCTGCTCGCAAGCCAGACGCGAGGCATGCTCTTTGGGCAAAAAGATCATGCCCACGCCGTACTCACCAGCCGCAGGGAGCGTGACGCCGCTCAGGGCCATTTCTTCGCGGTACAGCGCATCTGGCAGCTGAATCAGGATGCCCGCGCCATCGCCCATGAGTTTGTCGGCACCCACTGCACCCCGGTGGTCCAGGTTTTCAAGAATCTTGAGCGCGTTGGCCACGATGCTATGGGTCTTCTCACCCCGGATATGGGCCACAAAACCCACACCGCAAGCGTCGTGCTCTTGCCCGGACGCATACAAACCGTGGTCCTGAAGATGCTTGATTTCGGCAACTGTCGCCATGGCGCACTCCTGAAAATTAACAAAGATCAAAAAGCATACCGCACTGCAACAAAAGTGCCAAGCACTTTAATTAGGGTCAGATTCCAATTTAATAGACCCCATAGTTTTCAGATGTAAATTAGGGACAGATTAATCGGCGCAACATTCCGTGGGGAAACGCAAACTACAGCGGCTAAAACGGCGTTATTGCGACGCCATCGGAGGACGGCCGGCAGTCGTTTTGCTAACGCGCCGAGGCGTCTTTTTTTGCAAATCTGCAACAAAATCTGGTTCGCCAAGGGCCCAGCCGCGCAAGGTGGCGTCCGTCAAGGCGGCTTGTTGCACCGAAGCAATGCCCTCTTGCACCAAATTGGCATAGGCCATCTCCCGCGCAAAGGGCGTGTTACCCAAAGCCCAATACAGGGGATGCGGCGTGAGCCATGGGTCCAGGCACCGTCCGGTGTGGTGGGCGTAACTCGACCAGTGGTGGTCGCCGGGCTGCTGAACCAGACCGGCCCGCACCGGATTGAGATCGATATATGCCATGCAGGCGAGCAAATAACGCTCACTCTGGATAAGGCTGGACTTAAAGCGCCCTTCCCACAAGGTGCCAGTGCGCTTTTGACGGTCATTAAAGTAGCGCACGTAGCGGCGCCCCACCGCCTGCATCAGCTGCGCCAGGCCTTGGCTGGTGGAGGGCGTGGCCAGCAAGTGGAAGTGGTTGTCCATCAGCACATAGGCATGTACCGCCACATCACAGGCCTTGGCCTGCTCGGCGACCAAATCCAGCAAAAACTGGCGGTCGGCGTCGGTGGCGAATATGGCTTGCCGGTTGTTACCGCGTTGGATGAGGTGGTGCGGATAGCCGGGGACGGTGAGTCGGGGAAGGCGGGCCATGGGCGTTTTACAAACAGAGCCCGCCAGTTTAATGGGAGTCTGACCCCAATTATTTGGGTGCCCTGGACACGCGCACCTTGCCGCCGCTGGTCACCATAATCACTTTATCCCCGGCCAGCAAGGTTTCGCCGCCTTTGGCTTGCACGATGGCCCGGCGGTCACCGTTGGCCAATTGCACGATGATCTCAACGGCTTCTTCCTTGGTGCTCAGGCGTTCGAGCGCATTGCCGGCGGCGGCACCGGCCACGGCACCGAGCACACCGAGCACGTTTTGCTCGCGCTGCACCCCGCTACCGGAAGAACCTGCGATGGCACCCACCACGCCACCAACCGCACCGCCGACCCCGCTTTGGCTGCCGTCGACCGTGACGGTGCGCACCGACAAGACCACAGCATCTTGCACCTGGGACAGGGTTTGGGTGTCTGAGCGGCGAATCACATCAGGGCTGCTGCTGGCGCAGGCGGCGAGGGTGGCGATGGCGGCCACGGTGAGGGTCAGCGAGATCATTTTTTTCATGGAAACTCCTCCTTGGGATACTGAACGAAATAGCGAAAAACAGTCGTAAGACTGAATGAAGCAACCTAGCGCTTAACGCGTGAACCTGCGATTTGGTTGTCTTGTTGGTGAACTTCTGCATTGTCCCGCAGCCCTGTAAACCGGGTGTCAAGCAAGGCCTCGAGGCCAAATTCTTTCAGCACCGCTTGCAGGCGCTCGGCAGCGGCGCGCTTTTTGTGCCCGTTATAGCGCGCCAAAATCAGCTCGTTTTTCATGCTGTGCTCCCAGCCCACCAGCTCGGTCACCGTCACCTGGTAGCCCATGGCCTCCAGGTACAGGCAACGAAGCACATTGGTGAGCTGGCTGCCCAGTTCGCGGGCGTGCAAGGGGTGGCGCCAGAGTTCGGCCAAGGGCGTGCGCGAGAGCATGAGCGCGCGGCTGCCACCCAAATGGCGGGCCACTTCGGCCTGGCAACACGGCACCAGCGCAAAGGCGCGCGCGCGTTTGGCAAGGCCAAAGGCGATGGCGTCGTCGGTGGCGGTGTCGCAGGCGTGCAGCGCGGTGACGAGGTCTATCTGCGCCGGCAAAGCGGCTGACACGGTGGACTCAGCCACACTCAGATTCAAAAAAGCCATGCGCGCAAAGCCCAAGCGCTGGGCCAGTGCTTGCGATCTTTCGACAAGTTCGGCCCGTGTTTCTATGCCGTAGATGTGACCCGTGGACCTCGCCTTGAAAAATAGGTCGTAGAGGATAAAACCCAGGTAGGACTTGCCCGCCCCGTGATCGGCCACGGTCAGGCCTGCATCTGCCAAGCCCTCGCCGTGGGCGCGCTCGGGCAAATCCAGCAGCAACTTTTCGATGAATTGGTACAGGTGATAGACCTGCTTGAGCTTGCGCCGGGAGTCCTGGTTGAGCTTGCCCTCGCGGGTCAGAATGTGCAGCTCTTGCAAGAGTGCCACCGACTGGCCGGGGCGGATCGCCTGGCGCACTTCCTCGCTTAGTGCGGGCGCAGCGTCTGCGGTGGCAGGCAAACGCGCTGCAGTTTTGCTGATGCGGCCCCCCACTTGCGCTGCCGAGGGGTGCCGCTTGCTGGGCTTGATGGGTGTTCGTTCGGTCATAGCGCAGTATCGCCGCCCGCGCCCGATTCCGACTCGTCTGGGGCAGGACTGACACCAAGCGCCTGCCATCCGGCGTGGCCCAGGGCACGCAGGGTTTCCACGTTGTGTTCGTAAATCAACGCCGCGTCCGGGAAGGCCGCCACTGCGCGGTCAATGCTGTCTTCGCGCAGCAGGTGCAAGATGGGATAGGGCGCGCGGTTGGTGAAATGGCTGATGTCGTCTGGCGCGGCGTCGGCAAACTGGTACTGCGGGTGGAAGCTGGCGATCTGGAACACCCCGTCCAGGCGCATTTTGCGCAACAAGCGATCGGCGCGGTCCAAAAAGTCGTTGAAGTCCAAAAAGTCTGGCAAGGCCAAGGGAGCGATCAACAGCGTTGTGTCGCGCTGGTCCGCCTCGCTGGCTTGCAGTTCCAGCAAGGCCTGCTTCAGGTCGGCCACCAGCGCCTGCGCATCGTCGGCCTGGCTGACGGCGTAGTGGACTTGCCCCTTGGCTTGCACGCCTTTGGCAAAGGGACACAGGTTCAGGCCGATGACGGCGCGCTCCACCCAGCGCCGGGTGGCGGCGATCACTGCCTCGGGGGATGCGGATGCGTGGGTCATGCCAACAAGCGCTGGCCGGTCAGGCGTTCGTGCTCGCGCGCGGCAAAGCGGTCGGTCATGCCGGCGATGTAGTCGGCCACCGCGCGCGGCACATCTGGCGCAGACGCGCTCACCGGGCGCAGCGCGCTGCCGGTTTGCATGGCTTTCGGGTCGTTCAGGTAGGCGCCAAACAAGTCGCGCACCACCTGCTTGGCGCGCTCCATGGTGTCCACCACCTGGGGGTGGCGGTACAGGGCGGCCATCAAAAACGCCTTTAAGGCCTGGTTGCCAGCGCGCATGCTGGGGCTAAAAACCACCAGGTCGGGACAATGGCGCACGGCATCCGCGCTACCCGGCTGGTGCGCCGCCAAAGCGGCTTCGGTGGCGGCAATCAGGTCATAGACCTGGTGGCTGAGCATCAGGCGAATGGTCTCGTACAGCCAGCGCCGCGCGTTATGCGCCTCCCCCAGCGCCGGGTGCGCGGCCAGCGCCTGGGCAGCAAAGTCGGCAAACAAGGGAACAGATTGCGCCTGCGCAAACGTGATCAGCCCGGAGCGCACGCCGTCGTCAATGTCGTGCGCGTTGTAGGCGATCTCATCGGCCAGATTGCACAGTTGCGCCTCCAGGCTGGGGCGCAGGCGCTGCAAAAACCGCGCGCCCACACCGCCTTGGCCATCGGCATAGGCGGGCTCGCGCTGCTCAATGGCCGCGGCGTTGGTGCGTGAGCAGTGTTTCAAAATGCCCTCGCGGGTCTCGAAACAAAGGTTCAGGCCGTCAAAGTCGGGGTAGCGCTCTTCGAGCTGGTCGACCACGCGCAAGCTTTGCAGGTTGTGCTCAAAGCCGCCAAAGGCGGCCATGCAGGCGTTCAGGGCATCTTGGCCGGCATGGCCAAAGGGCGTGTGGCCCAGGTCGTGGGCCAGGGCAATAGCCTCTACCAAGTCTTCGTTGAGGTGCAGCGAGCGCGCCATAGAGCGCCCAAGCTGCGCCACCTCCAGCGAATGCGTCAAACGGGTGCGGAACAGGTCGCCCTCGTGGTTCAAAAACACCTGGGTTTTGTAAACCAGGCGCCGAAACGCTGTGCAGTGCACGATGCGGTCGCGGTCGCGCTGAAACTCGGTACGCGTGGGTGCCGGGCTCTGCGCAAAGCGCCGCCCACGGGTACGCGCCGGGTCGCTGGCGTAGGGGGCGAGCATCAGGCCCCGGCGCAGCAGGCGTCTATCACCTGGCGCACCAGCGCCTCAGGCGCGCCGCGCACACAGGCACGGCCCGGGCCATCAATCAGAACAAAGCGGATGGCGCCGCCCTCGGCCTTTTTGTCCACCTGCATCAGCTCGAGATAGCGGCCGGCGTTGTCTTGCGCATCCAGCACCGGCCCCACCGTGGGCAGGCCCGCCGCGTCAATCAGGCGCGTCAGCCGCGCCACAAACCCTGCATCCACCAGCCCCAAACGGTGCGAAAGTTGCGCCGCCATCACCATGCCGCATCCCACCGCGTCGCCATGCAGCCACTGGCCGTAGCCCAAACCGGCTTCGATGGCGTGGCCGAAAGTGTGGCCAAAATTAAGAATCGCACGCAAACCACCCTCGCGCTCGTCTTGCGACACCACGTGGGCCTTGATCTCGCAGCTGCGCCGCACCGCATGGGCCAGCGCGGTCACCTCGCAGGCGCGCAGCGCGCCCAGATTGGCCTCGATCCAGTCCAAAAACGCCATGTCGGCAATCGGCCCGTACTTGATGATCTCGGCCAGGCCGGCGCTCACTTCGCGCGCGGGCAGGGTTTTGAGCGTGGCCAGGTCGCACACCACCAACTGGGGTTGGTAAAAAGCGCCCACCATGTTCTTGCCCAGCGGGTGGTTGATGCCGGTTTTGCCGCCCACCGAGGAGTCCACCTGGGCCAGCAAGGTGGTAGGCACCTGCACAAAGGGCACGCCACGCATATAGCTGGCCGCGGCAAAGCCGGTCATGTCGCCCACCACGCCGCCACCCAGGGCGAAAAGCACGGTTTTGCGGTCGCAGCCGTTCTCAAGCAGCGCGTCAAAAATCAGGTTCAGCGTTTGCCAGGTTTTGAACTCTTCGCCATCGGGCAGCACCACCAAGTGCACCGCTTTGTAATGCGGCGCCAGCGCCGCTTGCAAAGCGGCCGCGTAGAGGGGCGCCACTGTAGTGTTGCTCACCACCAGGGCGGCTGAGGCTTGGGGTAAACCGGCAAAGGTGGCGGCACGACCCAAAAGGTCGGCGCCAATGGCGATGGTGTAACTGCGGTCTTGCAGGTCAATGGACACTGCGTGCATGGTCGAAGTGGTGCTCATGCCCCCGAGTTTAGGGGCGCGCCAGGATTGAGTTCGAGCTGCATGACGATCATATTGACCAGTGTGGCCACCGACGGGCGCCCGGTTTCGACCACAAAGTGGGCGGTCTGGCGGTACAGCGGGTCGCGCGCAGCAAACAGTTCGCGCAGCTTGGCCATGGGATCGGCCACTTGCAAGAGGGGTCGGTTGGTGTCGTGCCGCACGCGGCGGATCAGTTCTTCGGGGTGAGACTTAAGGTAAATCACACGGCCCCGCGCCCGCAAGCGCTCCCGGTTCACCGCCAGCAGCACCGCACCGCCACCGGTTGCCAAGACGCCAGCGCCCGGGGCGCTAAGCTGGTCAATCACTTCGGACTCAATCTCTCGGAAACGCGCCTCCCCCTCGCGCTCAAAAAACTCGCGGATCGGACAGCCCAAGCGCGCTTCAATCGCCTGGTCGGAATCGACGAACGGAAGCTGCAAGCGCCTGGCAAGCTGGCGGCCCACGGTGGATTTGCCGGAGCCTGGGAGGCCTATGAGGGAGATCACAATTTAATTCGACCAGCGTCGAGTACAAAGTTGGGTGGGAAGGACAGTGGATGTCACTTCCGAAATACCCCTCAATTTTACGTTGGCGCATCCATTGGCCGCCGGTTAAGGAATGGAGAATGAAACAATGGTACCTAAGCCCGAAGGCGATCTAGCGGTTACCCGTACGCTGAGGCCAGAACATGTCTTACCGTCCGCCGCCTTGAAAAGAACTGAATGCAATGTACCGCTTTGTGCGTTCAGGTTGAATGTGGGTGCAACACTGGGCACATTACCGCCAACTACGGCGCCCGCCGTGCAAGCGGTTGGGTCCGTAGTGTCAGCGGTGAAAGTAGTACCTGCAGCCAACGGTAAGCATTGACTTCCATCAGCGCACAAAGTTGTGCTGTTTGCGCGAAACGTCAGCGCCGATGAAGAAATTAAGGTTTTGGTTAAAACGGCAGAACTAGTTGCCATAAACAGAACCGCCTGACTGCGCACTGTCGTTGCCGACGTGCTGCTATCGCAAGACATGGCCCGGCTGGGCGCGCCCCAGAAACTCGTGGGACAACTGCCACTGCCACCGCGTGCAAGGACAAATTCACCGGAATCGAACAAACCGTTTTCATTGTCATCCCGATAAGCATCTCCTAAATCGATAAGCGTATCCCCGCCATCAAACACATTGTTCTTGTTGTTGTCCGTGAAGTTTTTGACGCCTTCGGCAAACGCCAACACAGAAACACGCCCGTTACTCGCCCTAGGCGACTGGCTAGAAAAAGTGACAGTGCAGCCTGAGATGCCGTTAGTCCGCGTGGTGGTGCAACTGGGCTGCACTTGCCCCCCTCCAGAAGTAAAGTTTATTACCGTGCCATCGGGTACCGCGTTTCCCTGGCGGTCAGCCACCCTAACGGTTAGCGTGGTCGTGGTGCCATCAATATCTTGGCCTTCGATGTTGAAGGTTCCAACCGATAGACTGAAACGGTCCTGAGCTGGCGGTCCTGACTGGACCGTGATGTTGTTTGAAAAGGCATAGGCCGTGTCGCTAAGGCTCACTTTGACCTGAACCGGCCCCGGCAATGTCCCCGCATAAATGACGAAGCTCACGTAGCCCAGGCTATCGCTCTGTTGGCTTAAGGCTGACGTGGAATTGGCTGCGCCCAGACCCACGCCGCCCGGATTTATGGTGATAGCGGCGTTAACGCTTGCATTTGCATAGGGCACGCCATTGACGTCTAGCACCCGGAACTTCAATATGGACTGCGTGGTCGAGCCAGAGCCCTGCACGTAAATCGCTGAAGGTGAAGCAGACACGAAGTTGACGCTGCTGGCAACAGGCGCTGACACGCTTAACAACCCAGTCTTAGTCGTGCCCGATGCGCTGGCGGTCACCAGGACAGCCCCACTGCATGACGTGCCATCCGGCTTGACTGCGGAATAGGTCGAAGTCGCAACTCCGCTACCATTGGTCAACGGGATGGCTGGGCTTAGGCTGCCGCAATCCGCCGACAAACTCACTGGGATAGCGCCTGCAGCGCTACCGTTGGCAGATGCACTGATGCTCACCGAGGTGTTGGCACTAGAAGCCAAGCTTGTCGAGCCAAACTGCAAACTTCCCAGGGTGACTGGGGTCGCAGCCACCGCAAAATCGACCGTGGTGCTGCTGGTTCCAGCGCTGGTCGCTACCATTGCTGTTGCACTTGCGGCCCCAACGGTAGTCGCGTTAGTGGTATTTACAAACACGCTCGCGACGCCGTCAACACCAGTCAGTGCTGAATCTGTGGCTAGGTTAACCAAGCCCGCTCCAGCAGTGATGGAAAAGGCTACCCGAACACCAGAAATCGCGGTCCCATCTCCCTTTGTGTAGGTGAATTGCAACTTCTGGTTACCGGCATAACTCACTGTGCTGGTAGCAGCGTTGCCTGCGGTTACCACCGCCAACTTCAGCACGTTGGGCGGAGAAGTGGGCGTTTTGACCGCGACATTCAGCACGCCAACGACATTTCCCACATACGCAGTGATGGTGGCCGCGCCCACCGAAGTTGCGCTCGCAGCACCAATATCAACATAGGCTGCGCCACTGGCGTCGGTCAGCGCAGTGCCAGACGCTAAGGTAACGCCCGTGCCCGAACTGATATTGAAGTTCACGGTACTTCCAGCGATAGGGTTACCGCTGCTGTCAGAAAAAACCGCTTTGATGCGTTGCCCCCCACCAAAGCTGACTGTTGGCAAACTAGTACTTGCCGAGTTTTCCATAGACAGTGTCAGCGTTGGACTTCCCTGTGCCGACACCGCAACATCTACCGTACTGGTCGTCGTACCAGCCGTTGCGCTGATAGTTGCAGCCCCGGCAGCCGTGGGGCCGCTCGAGCTTATGTTGACGTAGGCAACACCGCTTGAGTCGGTCAGCGCCGACGAAACTGCTAATACAGTCCCCGCAGCGCCCTTGGTAACGGTAAAGCTCACCGCCGTGTTGGCGATGGGCTTGCTGGCCGCGTCCAAGTACACCGCCCGGATGCGCTGGCCGCCGTTGTAAGTCACGGTCGTAGTCGAATTACC